>VGEU01000018.1 GCA_016869145.1 Alphaproteobacteria bacterium
CACCATTTTTTTGCGAGCAGCTCCTTCAGGCCCGCATTGTCGAGCATCGCATCGGCCAGAAGCTTCTTCAGCTTGGCATTCTCGTCCTCGAGCGCCCGGAGCTTCTTCGCATCCGAGACCTCCAGGCCGCCGAACTTGGCTTTCCACTGATAAAAGCTCGCGCTCGACATCCCGTGCTTGCGGCACAAATCCGCCACCGGCACCCGGTCTCCTGCTCCTTCAGAATCCCAATGATCTGCTCGTCCGTAAACCTGCTGCGTTTCATCGTCCGGTCCTTCCTTAAGGCCGGACTCCAGTTCACCGCGGATCAAACCCTCGGGGCAACGTCACCAACTTCCAAGACCAGCTCACCGTCAACCATGTTGGCGTCACCGGCTCGGACGCGCTGACGTTCATCATGAACGCCGACGTGGGCTAGAACGGCACGCCGACCGAGCACCTGATCTTCGCGGGTTGGGAGGGCATCATGATCAACTCCACCGGCACGACTGACGACACCCCGGCGGCTTTGCCATCTCCATCCACGAAGTGCTCGGCGACCTGCGGGCGACCACCACCGGCGCCGGCCCGACGGCGATCACGCTCACCGGCTCGTCGAACTTCGAGATCGTCGGCTCGTCCGACGTGGCCGTGATCAACGGCGCGGCGTTCACCGGCCGAATGATCATGTCGACGGCGAACGGCACCGATCTCTCGGCCTTCGCGGGCCTCGGGACCGGCGCGACGCTCACCGGCGGTTCCGGCAACGACGCGCTCGTCGGCAATCTGAAGGCCTCTCTGGCCGACACGATCTCCGGCGGCGGCGGCAACGACATCATCCTCGGCACGATCTCCAATGCCGCAGGTGCGTCGGACCAGCAGGCCGATACGTTCACACGCGGTGCCGGCAACGACATCTTCGTGTTCCAGGGTGCGACGGTTGCCGACGTGTATCGCGTGTCGTCGAACAACACGGCCATGACGCGGATCACCGACTTCGTGGCGGGTAGCGACAAGATCGCTCTCGTCAACGATGCCGCCGCGTTCACGACCTTCGTCCTCGCCAACTCTCAGAACATCGCATCGGCGGCGAACCTGACGGACGTCTATAACGGCATTTCGGCCATTGCGGCCTCGACGGCGACGATCGTCCAGGGCTCGTTCATCACCGTTCTCGCCGGTGCGTTGGCGGTCAAGCAGTACCTCTACGTGAACAACGCCACCGGTGCCGTCGCAGCAGTGGACGACTCGCTGATCGACATCACTGGCTTGAGCGGCACGTTCACGGCCAACGAAGTGACGTTCTCCTACACGGTCGCGTAAGCGACCGTCACAGAGACGGCGGACTATCGGGGCGGCCTTCGGGCCGCCCCTCCTTTTTTCCGGGGCGCAAGCGCGTAAGCGTGTTGGCGCGGCGACGGCGCCGCGCGGGCGCGTCTCAGCCGCGCTGGCGGAACCAGTCGACCGTGCGCGCGAGGCCGTCGTCGAATTCTACCCACGGAAGATCGCCGAGCATCTGGCGAAGCCGTCCGGTATCGAGCTGGCGGCGGGTCATGTCGCCCTCCGTCCGTGCCGGCAGATGGACGATCGTCGACAGGCTGCCCACCGTCGTGATCACGCGCTCGGCGAGCGACTGGATCGAGATCTCGTAACCGGCCCCGATATTGATCACCTGGTCGATGCTCGCCGGCGTGTCGATCGCGGCGGGGACGGCCGCGACCTTGTTGCCGACATAGTTTAACTTGCGCGACTGGCGGCCGTCGCCGTTGACCGTGAGCGGCTCGCCGGCGAGCACCTGGCGGATGAAGCGAGTCATCACGAAGGCGTCGGACTGGCGCGGCCCGAAGGTGTTGAAGATGAGGAAGATCGTGTAGCGGAGCCCGTACTCGCTCCGATAGGAGCGGAGATAGGCCTCGATCAGGTTCTTCACGACCGCGTAGGGCAGGCGCGAGTTGAGCGGCGTGCGGTCCTCATGCTGGACCGCATCGACCGGCTCACCGTAGACCTCGGACGACGAGGCGTAGAACACCCTCTCGACGCCTGCGAGACGGGCGAGCTCGAGTAGGTTGCGCGCGCCGTCGATGTCGTCGAGCACCTTGAGCGGCTGTGCGAGGGTGAACTCGACGCCGACCGTTGCGGCGTAATGGAAGACGAAGCGGAAGTTGTTTTTCGAGAACAGGAACTTGATCCCCGGCCGGTCATTGACGTCGAGCTTGACGAAGCGGACCGCCTCGCGCGCCGGCGCGAGGTTGCGGGCATCGCCGGTCTGGAGATTGTCCACCGCGACCACCTGGAAGCGCTCGGCGAGGCGGTCGACGAGATGGCTTCCGATGAAGCCCGCCGCGCCGGTGACGAGGACGGTGTCGCGGCTCATCGCCGGCCCCCGCCGGGGCCCGGATCCGCGACCGCGATCGGGGCGGGCGGCAGCCCCGCGATCCAGCGCCCCCACATCTCGCGATAGGCCGCCTCGAGTGCGGCGACCTGGCGCCCGGTATCGAAAACAGGGGCGAGCGCGGCGCCTCGGCGCGGAGCCGGTCCCGGAGCGCCGCGCGCGTCGCCGGGTCGCGCGCGAGGCGGAGCGCGATCGCCTCGTACTCGGCGAGGTTGCGCGCCACGAGCTCGGGAAGCCCAGCCGTCGTGACGAGGCTCGCCGCCACCCGCGCGATGAAGCTCGCCCCCGGGCAGGTCAGGACCGGAAGCACCGCCCACAGCGCATCGGAGGCCGTGGTGTGAGCTTTGACCGGCCGCGTATCGAGGAAGAGATCGGCGTGCCGGTGGCGGGCGAGGTGGACCGGCTTGGCCGCGCGCTCGGCGAAGACGAGGCGGGAGGGATAAATGCCGGCGGCGCGGGCGGCGGCGCGGAGGTTGGCCTCGGCCATCGCGTTGGAGCGGAGGAGCCACAGGACCGAGCCCGGAACGGCCGCGAGGAGGCGCATCCAGATCGCGAAGATCGGCGGTGTGATCTTGTAGACGGTGTTGAACGAGGCGAACACGAACCCGTCCGGCGGCAGGCCGCAGGCGGCGCGATCGGGGCCATCGTCAACAATGGATTGCCGGTCGTCGTTCATCTGGTACACGAACGGAAGATGGACGAGCGTCTCGGCGAAGTCGCGCGCCGCCTCGGCCGGCGCGATCGTCCTGTCGGCCAGAATATAGTCGATGAAATCGGCACCCATGGTGCCGGGATAGCCGAGCCAGTTGACCTGGATCGGCGCCGGGCGGAACGCGAAGATCTGCACCATCGCACCGCCCGTGTAGCCGGTGAGATCGACCAGGATGTCGATCGCGTCCGTGGCGATGCGCAGAGCGATGGCGACGGCCGATTGCTGGAAGGCATCGACGAAATGATCGACGCCGGCCGCGATCCGCCGGCGGTAGACGCTGTCGTCGCCGGCGGCGATCGAATAGGCGAACACCTCGAACCCGGCGCGGTCGTGGCGATCGAACATGCCGGCGATGAGATGGCCCACGGGGTGCTCACGGAAGTCGGTCGAGACATAGCCGATGCGAAGCCGTCCGCCGCGGGCGGCCCGCGTGGCGCGATCGTGCCCGAAGGCCGTCCGCACCGCCGACTTGATCCGGGTCTCGGCGAAGTTCTGCGCGAAGGCGCACTGCCGCGCCGGATCGTCGCTGAGGCAGGTCACGAGGAAAGGTGGGATCCCGCCATAGCGGCCGGCCCGCATCGCCGCTTCCGCCACCTCGAGCGCGCGCGGCCCGTTCCTCGGTCCCGTTCCAGTCGCAGACATTGCGCTGGCACCACGCGAGACCCAGCCCGGCCGTCGCCCCGTCCGCGCCGAGCGCGAGCGCGTACGAATAGGCCTCGATCGCGTCGTCCCAGCAGCTCCTGTCGCGGAGGAGGTTGGCGAGATTGACGTGCATCGCCGCCGTCGCGTCGGGGCAGCCCACGGCGATGCGGAACGCCTCCTCGGCCTCGGAGAAGCGCCCGAGCAGATTGAGGGCGATGCCGCGGTTGTTGAGGATCGAGGCGCGGCCGGACGCGAGCGTCCGCGCGCGGTCGAGGAGCTCGAGCGATTCGCGCGCCAGCCCCTGGTCCTGGAACACGATCGCGAGATTGCTGAGGTTGTTCCAGCTCTAGGGCTTGAGCGCGATCGCGCGCTCGAGCACCGGAACCGCCTCGCGCGACCGGCCGAGGCGGTGGAGGCAGATCCCCCGATTGCCCAGCGCCTCTGGATGGTCCGGGTTCTCGGCGAGCGCGACGTCGGCGAGCGCGAGGGCCGTCGCATAGTCCTCACGCAGCATCAGGACGGCGGCGAGTGTCGTCGCCGCGCCCGCGTGTCCGGGCCGCACCTCGAGGGTCCGCCGCAGGAGCGGCTCGGACTCGGCCGGGCGGCCCTCCTGGAAATGGAGCCCACCCAGGCTCGCCAGCGCCTACGGATAGTCGGGTTCCAGGGCGAGCGCCCGCTCGAACGCCCGGCGCGCCGCATCCGTCCGGCCGGCTTCGTGCAGGATACCGCCGAGAACCGCGTGCGCGCGCGGATGATTGGGCAGAACCGCCGTCGCGTGCGCCGCGGCGACCAGCGCATCGTCGAGGCGCGACTGCGCGCGGAGCGCACCGACCCAGTTGACGAGCGCATCGACGTGATCGGGAACGAGGCGGAGACAGGCGGCATAGGCCTCGTCGGCTTCCGCCGTCCGCCCGACCGCGAGAAGCGCGCTGCCGAGATTGTTTAGGCAGAGCGGATAGTCGGGGCGGCTGGCGAGCGCGTCGCGATAGGACGCGATCGCCTCCTCGGGTTGCTTCAGGAGAAAGAGCGCGTAGCCGAGATTGGCGAGCGCCTCGGGCCAGCCGGGCCGCGCCGCAAGGGCAACCGCTAGCGCCGCCTCGGCGTCGGCGGGTCGGCGCTGCGCGAGAAGCGCGCTCGCGAGATTTAGGTGGGATTCGGGCAACGAGGGTGAGAGCGCGAGGGCCTCGCGGCACGCAGCCTCGGCCTCGGCGTGGCGTCCGAGCGCGACGCGCTCGCGAGATTGACCAGGATGACCGGCTGATCCGGCCGCGCCCGGCGCGCCCGTTCGAACAGCGCCGCGGCGAGCGCGCGATCGCCGGCCTGGTTGGCGAGATTGCCGAGCCGGAAGTCGGTCTCGGCGGCGACGGGCGGGGCCTCCAGCAAGGCGCGCAGCCGTGCGACCGCCTCGTCCCGCCGCCCGTTGCCGAGGGCGGCGGAGATCGCCTCGACCGGCGCGGCGGCGATCGACGGGCGTGATGCGGCCTCAGTCGGGCGGCGCTGCGGCGCCGGTGCCGCGCCCTTCTGGGCCTCGCGCGCCCGTCTTTCGCGGCGGTTCATGAGGCGGCGCGGACGGGCCGCCCGCTCACGGCTCGCGGAACGACCGGTTCATGCTCTGGAGCACCGGCGTCAGAATGTAGTCGAGCGGTGTGCGCGCCCCGGTCTTGATGAACACATCGGCCGGCATCCCGGCGGAGATCTTCTGGTCCTTGAGCTTGGCGAGTTCGCTCTCGGGCACCTCGATGCGCGCGTTGTAGAAGGGGATGCCGGTCCGCTCGTCGGTCGAGCGGTCGGCCGAGATGTACTCGAGGGTGCCGACGATGACCGGGAGCTTGCGCAGGTTGAGGGAGGAGAAACGGACCTCGGCCACCTCGCCGATCTTGACCTCGTCGACGTGCATCACCTCGAGCTGGGCCTCGATGATCAGCCGGTCGTCGGATGGAACGACATACATCAGGAGCCCGGCCGGCTGGACCACGCCGCCCTCGGTGTGGATCGCCCGGCCCATGACGGCGCCGTCGACGGGCGCGGTGACGACGGTGCGATCGAGCTGGTCGCGGGTCGCGACAGCGCGCTCCTCGAGGTCGTACATCCGGTCCTGCACCTCTCGCAGCTCTGCCGCGACCTTCTCCTGGATCTCCTTCCGGATCTGGAGGATGCGGAGCTGCGATTCGCCGATCGATTTTTCGGCGCGCGAGATCTGGGCGATGTCCTGGCCGCGCTCGCCGGTGAGCCGCGCCGCCTCGCGCTGCAGCGCGAGGATGCGCGTCTTCGGCGCGAAGCCCTTCTCGAACAGCTCGACAAGGCCATTGAGCTCGTCCTGGATGAGCCTGATCTGATCGCCGCGCGCCCGTTGCTGCGCCTGGAGGCCGCCGATCTCCTCGCGGAGCTGGCGGACGCGCTGCTCGAGGATCTCGATCTCGCCGCGCTTGCTTTCGCGCCGCGCGTTGAACAGCGCCTGCTGCCCTTTGAGGATCTCGGACACGTTGGTGTCACTGGCGCGCTTCAGGAGTTCATCCGGGAACGCGATCCGATCCTTGTCGTCGCGCTCGGCGACGAGCCGTGCCGCGAGACCGCGGGCCGCGTCGAGCTGGCCCCGGATGATCTGGAGCGCCGTGCGCGAGCGGGTATCGTCGAGACGGACGAGCACGTCGCCCTTCTTCACGACATCGCCGTCGCGCACCAGGATCTCCTTGATGATCCCGCCTTCCATGTGCTGGACGGCCTTCTTCTTGCTCTCGACCGTGACGACACCCAGCGCGATGGCGGCACCCTCGATCGGCGCGATGGCCGACCAGGAGCCGAGCCCGCCGAACACCGCGAGGATCAGCGCCATGCCGATGATCGCGGGCTTCCGATAGCTCGACGTCGCCTTGGCCGGCGTCGCCTCGATCAACTCGATCGTCGCCGGGACGTGGTCGGAACGCGGAACGAGCCTGCCCATCCGTCATTCCCTCTCGTTCATCCGCCGTGGCCGGGCGTCGTAAACTTGCCGGGATCCGGCCCGATGCTGCCGCCCGGAGCGACGCCGAACGGCACGCCGGCCGCGCTCGGCGTCGGCACCACGGCGGGCCGTGTGTACTGGTTCATGACCTGATCGCGCGGGCCGAACGCGACGACGACGCCGGCGTTGAGCACCAGGATCTTGTCGATCGTGGCGAGGATGCTCGGCCGGTGCGCGATGATGATGACGGTCTTGTTGAGCTTCTTGAGCGTGGCGAGCGCATTGACGAGAGCGCTCTCGCCGTCGGCGTCGAGATTCGAGTTGGGCTCGTCGAGGACGACGACGATCGGATCGCCGTAGAGGGCGCGGGCGAGCGCGACGCGCTGGCGCTGGCCGCCCGAGAGCATTCGGCCGCCCTCGCCGATCGCGCTGTCATAGCCTTCGGGGAGATGCAGCACGAGGTCGTGGACTCCGGCCCGGTTGGCCGCCTCGACGACGGCGTCGGGATCGATCTTGCCGAAGCGGGCGATGTTCTCGGCGATGGTCCCCTCGAACAGCTCGACGTCCTGCGGCAGATAGCCGATGTGCGGCCCAAGCTCGTCGCGCGACCATTTCGCGATGTCCGCGCCGTCGAGGCGGACCGAGCCCTGGAAAAGCGGCCAGACACCGACGAGGAGCCGGGCGAGCGTCGATTTGCCGGCCGCGCTCGGGCCGATGACGCCAAGCGATTCGCCCGGCTCGAGCGCGAACGAGACCCCCTTGAGCGCGGGGTTGGTCGAGCCCGGCGGCAGCGCCACGACCCGGTCGACGACGACGGAGCCCGTCGGCTTCGGCAGCGACATGCGCTCCTTCTCGGCCGGCATCATGTCGAGAAGGTTTGCGACCCGGTTATAGGCGGTGCGCGCGGCGATGAAGCCCTGCCACTGCCCGACCGCCATCTCGACCGGCGCCAGTGCGCGGCCCATGATGATCGAGGCCGCCACCATCACGCCGGCGGTGATCTCGTTGAGAAGCGCGAGATAGGCGCCGACACCGAGAATCACGGTCTGGATCAGGATGCGGAAGAACTTGGTCATCGAGGTGATGAGCCCGGCGAAGTCGCTCGCGGTCGCCTGCTTGTAGATCACGGTGTCCTGTCGCCGCGCCCAGCGCTCGCGCATCGCGCCGACCATGCCCATCGCGGCCAGCACCTCGCCGTTGCGGAGCGTGCTCTCGACGAAGTTCGAGGCGCGGATCGCCTCGGTGTTCGCTTCCTGCAACGGCTTCCGCGTCATGTACTCGCTGAGGAAGGCGAGGAAGAACAGGATGATCGCCCCGCTGACCGACACCCAGCCGAGCAAGGGATGGAAGATGAACGTCACCGCGATGAAGATCGGCACCCACGGCGCATCGAGTAACGCGAACAAACCGGAGCCGGTCAGGAACTGACGCACCGTGATCAGGTCGCGGAGCGCCTGCGGCATCTTCGCCTCGGGGTTGGCGATCGAGGCGTGGAACATCGCGCTGAACACGCGGTCGCGGAGCCGGTTGTCGAAGGCGACGCTGGTGCGGACGAGGACGCGCGAGCGGATCAGCTCGAGAAGGCCCATCAGGCCGAGGAGCAGGACCGCGATGATCGTCAAATAGAGAAGCGTCGATTCGCTTCGGCTCGACAGCACGCGGTCATAGACCTGCAGCATGTAGAGCGGCGAGACGAGCATCAGGAGATTGATGAAGAAGCTGAACACCGCCGTGACGACGAGCGCCCCCCGGCTCGCCTCGAGGGCGAGGTAGAGCTCCGACTTGGCGGGTTGACCCGGCCGCGACGCGCGGGCCAGACGCAACGGACTCGACATCAGGGACGATCCTCGACGCGGACGGTAGGGCGGACGACTGACCGACATATGGTCGCCGGGTACCCCTTCGGCAATGCCCGCCACGCGGCGACGGCACGGCCCCCGGCATCCGTTCGACCCGCGTCTTCATAGCATGTTCCGCCTGCGCCATCCCATCCATCATCGGGACCCGGTCTCCGAGCGACACATCGCGGCCCGCCGCGCCGCGCGCCCTCAGGGCGAGCATCGGTAGGGGAGGGGATCCCGGTGATAGTCGACCAGGCGGCCGTCGTGCTCGATCAGGACGCTGTGGGCGGTGATGCCGTGGGCCGCCATCTCGGCCGCGATGTCGCCGGCGCGCCATTGCGGCGGCACCACGACCACGGCGACCGGGTGCTCGATGAGCCAATCGCGGAAACGGATCTCCTGGCCGGTGCCGGGAACGAACGTGCCCACCTTGGCCGGGTCGGAATCGACCACGATCGGGAAGCGTTCGGCATCGACACCGCAGCGCTGCATGAAGGCGGCCGACTTGCCGGTGCCGCCCCAGAAGGCGACCGGCCGGCCGGAACGGTGGAGCGATGCGATCTGGTCGATGATGGTCTCGCGCGAGCGGTCGGCGGCGGTGCGAAAGGCGGCGGCGGTCGTCGCATGGGCGACCTGCGAGCTCGCATGGCCGAGCCGGACCAGCGCATAGACGACCTCGCCCTGATAGCCGTGGCCGAGCTCCTCGACCATCACGGCCGAGCGCGCCAGCATGCGCGTGAACGACTCGGTCGTGAACTGCGAGCTGTGCTCGTAATAGAAGTCGACCGTTCGGCGCGTCTCGATCGCGCGGTCGATGCAGGGGACCTCGAAATAGGCGAGCGGCCGCTGGTCGTGGCAGGCCGCGACGAAGGAGAGCGTCTGCAGGAACCCGAGCGGGTTCATCAGGTGCTCGAGCACGTGGCGGCTGATCACGATGTCCGGCAGGAGCTCGGGCAGGTGGCGCGCCGGCTCGAACATCTCGGCGCGGAGGTCGAGCCGCGCCGCGATCTTGTCGATGATCTGGCCGATGAAGCCCTTCCAGATCATGCCCCGGTTGAACATCAGGTTGGGCTTGTCGGAATAGGGCACCGCGGCGTAGTCGAAGGCCGCGTTGTAGACATGGCCGCACTCGACGCAGCGGACGAAATCGAGCGGCAGACGCGGCATCGCGCGCGTCGCCTGGCGCGTCGCCGGCCAGGCGATCGTCGCGAGCGCCTGGTCGCCGCCGTCGAAGAAGTCGACGGCGACGTGGTGGCCGCAGGCGGGGCAGGCGATCTCGCGGACGCCGAACGAGGAGCCCTGGTTGGGGAGTTGCACGCCGTTTCTCCCTCAATCCGGAGCAGGAACCCGTGATTGCTTCATAGAGGTTATCAGGCATTTATTTTGTGTTACCGATCACGAGTTCGAGCCCGATCCGGCCCGAAGGTCGCTTGATTCGTTGACACCCCGGCCGTCAGGGCCGATACCCTGCCCGTCCATCAACCCGAAAGGTGAGCCATGACGAGCGATCAGGGCGGCGGTCCCCAGGGCGGCGGTCCCCAGGGCGGCGGTCCCCAGGGCGGCGGTCCCCAGGGCGGCGGCCCCCAGGGCGGCGCGATGTCGAGCGACCCGCAGAACGCGCTCCGGCTGAGCCGCGAGGTGTTCACGCCGGCGCTGCAGGGCGCGTGTCGGATGGCCCAGGAGCAGGGCGCCTCGATGATCGACTTGGTCAACGCCGTGGCCGATGCCTATTTCGGCCTCCTCGCGGCCATCGTCGGCGAGAAGGGCGCGATCGACCTCATGCAGGCCCATGCCCAAGATGTGGCGAGGTTGGGGCCGACGCCCCCAAGATGAGCCGTTTCCGGCGCAACCCGGCCTGACAAAAAACGCGGACAATTACTGGAATTGTAAGGATTCGGCCGCTATACTGCCGGGGCTGTTGGCGTGGCGGCGAGCCTGCCGTCGGGCACGGCAGGTGGGGCCTCACGTATGTACTCGCATCCGCAGCAGGGTATGGGCCAGAAGGCACTCGAATTGCGCCGCGAAGCAGGCGCTTGGCTGAAGCAGTTGCGGCAGGATAGCAACTTGTCGCAGCGCTACCTCGCGAAGCTGGTTCAGGTCGAGTACTACACGTTCATCTCACAGATCGAGGCCGGCAAGGGACGCATTCCGCCCGATCGCTATGCGATCTGGGCCGAGGCGCTCGGTGTGCCGACCCGCGAGTTCGTGCGGACACTCCTTCGCTACTACGATCCGATCACCTACGCGCTCCTGTTCGAGGACGAGGCCGCAGCGGCGGCGACGGTGCGCGAGTCGTCCGCGACGATGGAACCGGTCGGGTGAACCGGTAGCGTCCGAGTCCGACCGCGGCGGAGCGGGTTGACGTGAATCACAGACGCGTATAGGTGCGCTCAGTTTTGGTGCCGTAACTTGGTGCCGTAACAAGGACTTGGGAAACGGGGGCATGTCGGCATCGATCGTCGAAATCAGCGACTTGGTGACCAGGTATCGCGGCTGGACCGAACAGCAGCGCGCCGATCTTTATCGCGTCGCGGACATGCTGAACTGGCTCGGCCTCAACGTCGTCGCCGAGTCCGGCATGTCGGACGAGGGCGATCCCTGGTTCGTATTCTCGCGCGCCGATACCGGCGAGGTGGTGGTCCATTTCGCCCGCATCGACGGCACCTTCGTCGCTGCGTCGCTGCCGACCGAGGATGTCGTCCGGGGTCGCCAGTTCCGCGACGTCATCGATGCGCTGATGCGCCGCCAGCCCGCGGCACCCCTGCCGTCGCGCCAGAACTGGCGCGACGTCTACAGCCATCCGATCGCAGCGGTCGCCGCCTTCGTCGCGACCGCTCTCGTCGTCGCGCGTGAGAAATCGTCCGCGCCGCCGGCAGACGAGGCGCACACCGACGAGGACGGCACGTTCAGCGTCAACCAGCCGCCGCGCCCTGAGGCGGTCCACAACCAGATCGCGGCACTTCTCCGCACTACGGCAGCGACGCCCGATCACGCCGCGACGCAGACCGGCTGGGATTCGTTCTCCCTGGCGCGGCTCGGCGTCGCCGCGACCCTTCTCTTCGCGACGGATGCATTCGCGTTCGCGGCACCGGCCTCGCGCGGGGCCGACGATCTCGACCAGACGGTCGGGATGGTCCTCGAGGACCGCGCCATCCGCGACGAGGATCGCGTCGCCGCAGCGCAAGACAGCAACGCCTCCGATGGCCAGGCGCTTGTCCGCGATGCCGCGGCGACCGCGCTCGCACATGCCGACGGCAACGCCGCCGAGACCGAGCTCCGCGCCCAGCAGGCGATCGCGCTCGTCCACGAACCGGCCGTCTTCGAGTTCAAGGACGCGACGCCCGAGGACATGAACGGGTCCGTCGCGCGCGATCACGCCGCCGAGATGGCGCATGACGCCTCGCTCGAGATCATGCGCAGTTCGGCAGCCTATAGGCGCGACGGCGAGATCGATGTTGCGCTCATCGCCGATGCCGCCCAACACGCCGGCGACGAGGGGATGGTGGCGCCGATCGCGAATCCCGCGGCGACGCCGAGCGAGGCGATGCTCGCGCCGGCCGCCGCACCGACCGTCGCGATGATCGAGGTGGTCGCCTATCCGGTGCCGGCGACAAGCGAGATCGCGGTGCAGACCGTCGACGGCCTCAAGACCTTCATCGTCGGCGGCTCCAGCGGCGCCGCCTTAGACAAGGGTTTCTTCGCGCAGCTTCTCTCGATCAACGACCGCGGCCTAGTCTTCACGCCGCAGGCCGGCAAGGCCGCCCCGTTCGGCGCGAACGCGGCCGGCTCCGATCCGCTCGCGGCGGCGAGCGCATCGCCCTCGACGCTCCTCCGCGACCTCGCCCCGACCACGTTCCTGTTCGAGCGCGATCCCGCGGCGGCCAGCATCAACATCACCGGCGCCGGACAGGTAATGGCGAGCGCCGATGGCGGGCGCCACCAGACCGTTCGGCTCGGCGCCGAGGCCGACGTGGTCATGATCACGCCCGGCCTCAGCCACATCCGAATCGAGAATTTCACGCGTGGCGTCGACCAGTTCTATGTCAGCCAGTGGCTTCTCGATCACATGGCGCCCCGGGTCACGATCACCGCGCTCGGCGACATCGTGATGGACTTCCACCACAATTTCTCCATCACGCTGGTCGGTCTCGAGCCGCCTACGGCGCACCACGCGCTCGCCTGAGAACGCCCAGGCCAGGCGCCTTCGGCCGCGATTGACGCGGCGCGGCGGGCCATGCCTACATGAGCGCCGACATCCAACGGTTCGCCGCCAGACCATGCGTATCACCCAGGCTACCTTGCCGGGCGTCCTCCTGATCCAGCCCGAGCGCTTCGAGGATCCGCGCGGCTATTTCGTCGAGACCTATAATCGGCAGACCTTCGCCGCCGCCCGCGTCGATGCCGCATTCGTCCAGGACAATCAGTCGCTGTCTCGCCGGCGCGGGACCATCCGCGGCCTTCACTTCCAGTCGACGCCGTTCGCCCAAGCGAAGCTCGTCCGCGTGCTCCGGGGCATGATCCTCGATGTCGTGGTCGATATCCGCCACGGCTCGCCGGGGTTCTGCCAGCACTGCAAGATCGAGCTCTCGGAGGGCGACGACACCGCGCTCTTCGTGCCGGTCGGTTTCGCGCACGGGTTCTGCACCCTCGCCGACGATACCCTCGTCGGCTACAAGGTCTCGAACTTCTATTCGCGAGACCACGACCTCGGGATCCGCTGGAACGATCCCGATCTCGGCATCGACTGGCCGGTCGGCCCCAATGATGCCATTGTCTCCGACAAGGATCGGAGCCTGCCGTTGCTGCGCGACACGCCGCGCTTTTTCGAGCACGGCTGAGGCCGGCGGCGAGGTATCGGGCGATGCGCGTCTTGGTGACCGGGGGCTCGGGGTTCATCGGATCGGCCGTGATCCGCCTCGCGATCCGCGACACCGATGCCGAGGTACTCAACCTCGACATGCTGACCTATGCGGCGAGCCCGGACGCGGTCGCCGCCTGCGCGACGAGCGAACGCTACCGCTTCGTGCGGGGCGATATCGGCGACCGCACGCTGGTGCGCGCGCTCCTCGAGGAATTCCGCCCGGATGCGATCCTGAGCCTCGCGGCCGAGACCCATGTCGATCGCTCGATCGACGGCCCGGCGGCCTTCGTCGAGACCAACGTCGTCGGAACCGTCGCGCTCCTCGAGGCGGCGGCCGATTACTGGGGTCGGCTGCCGGAGGACAGGCGGGCGGCGTTCCGTTTCCATCACGTCTCGACCGATGAGGTGTTCGGCTCGCTGCCGCCAGTCGGTCGGTTCCGCGAGACGACCCCTTACGATCCGCGCTCGCCCTACTCGGCGAGCAAGGCCGCTTCCGACCATTTCGTCCGCGCCTGGAACCACACCTATGGGCTGCCGGTCGTGCTCAGCAACTGCTCGAACAATTACGGCCCGTGGCAGTTCCCCGAGAAGCTGGTGCCGCTGATCACGATCAACGCGCTGCTCGGGCTCGAGCTCCCGGTCTATGGCCGCGGCATCAATGTGCGCGACTGGCTCCACGTCGACGACCATGCCCGCGCGCTTCTCGCCATCCTCACTCGCGGTGCCGTCGGCGAGAGCTACAATGTCGGCGGCGAAGGCGAGCGGCGGAACATAGACGTCGTCCACGCGATCTGCGATCTCGTCGACGCGCTCGCCGGCCCGCTCGCGTCTGGCCCCCGGCGCTCGCTCGTCCGATATGTCACCGACCGGCCCGGCCACGACCAGCGCTACGCGATCGACAGCGGCAAGATCAGACGCTCGCTCGGCTGGGCGCCGCATTTCGACTTCGACACCGGGCTCCGCGATACGGTCGCCTGGTATCTCGCCCACCGTCCGTGGTGGGAGCGGGTCCGCGCCGAGCGCTATGCCGGCGCCCGGCTCGGCACGCGCACGACGGCGAAGCGTTGACGGCGCCGCCCGCCCGCACGCTCGTTGTGTTCGGTGCCGGCGGCCAGGTTGGGCGCGAGGTCGCGGTCGGCGCCGCCGATGCCGGTTGGCGCGCGGTCGGCTACGATCGCGCCGCGGTCGATATCGCGCGGGCCGACGATGTCATGCGCGCGCTCGAAACGACCCCGGCATCCGTCGTCGTCAATGCCGCGTCCTATACCGCCGTCGATGCTGCGGAGACCGACGCGGCGTCGGCCTTGGCGATCAATGCCGACGGCGCCCGGAACGTCGCGGCCGCGGCGGCGCGGCGCGGCGCAGCCGTGATCCACCTCTCGACCGACTATGTCTTCGATGGCCGCAAGCGTGCCCCCTATGTCGAGGACGACCCCGTGGCCCCGCTCGGCGTCTATGGCCGGAGCAAGGAGGCGGGCGATCGGGCCGTGCGCGCGGAAGCCGCGCGGCACGTGATCCTCCGGACCGCCGCCGTCTTCGCCGCGCACGGCAAGAACTTCGCCCGCACCATGGTGCGCCTCGCCGCGGAGCGACCCGAGCTCCGCGTCGTCGACGACCAGACGACCGCGCCGACGGCGGCCGACGATATCGCGGCGGCGATACTCGCGCTCGCGACCCGGATCACGGCGCCCGGCGTCGCGCCCGAGGCATTCGGCACCTTCCATTACTGCGGCCGGCCGGCGACGACGTGGCACGGCTTCGCGACCGCGATCATCGCGGCGGCGGGCCGGCTCGGGCACCGGGCGCCACCCGTTGCGGCGATCGCGAGCCACGAGTTCCCGACCGCCGCGGCCCGGCCGCGCTACTCGGTCCTCGATTGCGGACACCTCGCCCGGGTCCACGGCATAGAACAGCCCGACTGGCGACCGGCACTCGAGCGGATCCTGCCACACCTTCTCCCCGCGACCCAACCATCCGACCTCGCACAAGGAGCACCACGGTGAAGGGCATCATACTCGCCGGCGGGTTCGGCACCCGCCTCTACCCGGTCACGCGCGTCATCAGCAAGCAGCTTCTGCCGGTCTACGACAAGCCGATGATCTACTATCCGCTGTCGAGCCTGATGCTCGCCGGCATCCGCGACATTCTTATCATCACCACGCCCGAGGATCGCGACCGGTTCCACGCCGTGCTCGGCAGCGGCGAGCAATGGGGCATAAGGCTCTCCTACGCGGTGCAGGAGCGCCCCGACGGCCTCGCCCAGGCCTTAATCATCGGCCGGTCGTTCATCGGCACGGACCGCGTCGCGCTGATCCTCGGCGACAACATCTTCTTCGGCGAGACGTTCGAGGCCCTTCTCGCCCGCGCCGCAGCCACGGCCGAAGGGGCCACCGTCTTCGGCTATCCGGTGCGCGATCCCGAGCGCTACGGCGTGGTCGAGTTCGACGCCGACGGGCGCGCGGTCGGGATCGAGGAGAAGCCCAAGGCGCCGCGATCGAACTATGCGGTGACCGGTCTCTATTTCTACGACAACGCGGTCGTCGATATCGCGACCACGATCGCGCCCTCGCCGCGCGGCGAGCTCGAGATCACCGATGTCAACCGGGTCTATCTCGACCGCGGCCGGCTCAACGTGATCCGACTGCCGCGCGGCTTCGCCTGGCTCGACATGGGCACCCATGACAGTCTCCTCCAGGCCGCCGAGTATGTGCGCACGATCGAGGATCGCCAGGGGCTCAAGATCGCCTGCGTCGAGGAGATCGCGTTCCAGAAGGGGTTCATCGATCGCAGGCGGCTCGGCGAGCTCGCGCGCGATCTCGGCAAGTCGAGCTACGGCAAGTATCTCCACCGCCTCGCCAACGAGGCCTGACGGGGGTGGCATGACGGCGCCGGCCGATCCCGCCGCGAACGCCGCACCGGCCGGGATCGCGGCCGTCATGGTGAGCTATCGGACCGGTCCCGTGCTCGCGCGCGCGATCGCGGCGCTTCGAGCGGAGCCGGCGCTCGCCCGCCTCGTCATCGTCGACAATGGCAACCCCGCGGACGTCGTCACCGATCTCGCCCGCATCGCCGCCGACGATCCGCGTGTCCGCGTGCTCTCGGGCCACGGCAATATCGGCTTTGCCGCCGCCTGCAACCGCGCTGTCGCTGAGATCGACGAGCCGACGGTTCTCCTGATCAACCCCGATTGCGTCGTCTCGCCCGGGGCGCTCGAATCCCTCGCCGCGATCGTCGCCGGCCGGGCGCGGCCGTGGCTGATCGGCTGCCGCCTCGTCAATGAGGACGGCTCCGAGCAGCGCGGCGCGCGGCGCGAGATCCTGACGCCGGCGACCGCGATCGCCGAGGCGCTCCATCTCGACCGCTGGTGGCCCGGACGCGGCCGCATTCGCCGGCTCAACCTGCACGAGACCGCGCTCCCCGACGCGACCACGGCGGTTCCCTCGATCAGCGGTGCGTTCATGCTGATGCCGGCGGCCGACTACCGCGCGATCGGCGGCATGGACGAGGGCTATTTCCTCCACGTCGAGGATCTTGATTTCTGTCTCCGCTTCGGGCGTGCGGGCGGAACGATCCTGTTCGTGCCCGACGTCGTCGTCACCCATCACCAGGGGTCGAGCGCCTCGTCGACGGCCTTCGTCGAATGGCACAAGGCCAAGGGCTTCATGCGCTATTTCCGGAAAAATTTCGGCGCCAGCCTGTCGTGGCCGACGCTCGCCGCGCTCGGCGTCCTCGTCCATGCGCGAATGGCGGCGAAGGTGGCGCTCGGGCTCGTCGCCGGTCCGCGGTCGAGAGAAGCGTGAGCGCACCGGCGCCCGAGATCACCGTCGTCGTCGTCGCCTACAATGCCGGGCCCCATCTCGCGCGCTGTGTCGCGGCGTTGGCGGCGCAGACCCATCGCGATTTCGACGTGGTGATCGTCGACAATGCCTCGACCGACGGCTCGGTCGCGGCGCTCCGTCTGCCGGAGCGGTTCCGGATCTTCGATGCGGGTGCCAATCTGGGCTTCGCGGCCGGCTGCAACCGTGGCGCGGCGGCGAGCCGGTCGCCCTGGCTCGCGATGCTGAACCCGGACGCCTTTCCGGCGCCCGACTGGCTCGCGCGCATGATCGCCGCGACGCATAGGCATCCGTCGGTCGCGATGTTCGGCGCCGTCCTGGTCGAGGCCGACGCGCCGACTCGGTTCGACGGGCTCGGCGATTTCTACAGCCCCTACGGCATCGCCTGGCGCGGCGCCAAGGGACACGCGCGGCACGCGGTTCCGGCTGAAGCTCGCGCCTTCTCGCCCTGTGCGGCAGCCGCGCTCTATCGCCGCGATGCGTTCGAGGCCGTCGGCGGCTTCGACGAGCGCTATTTCTGCTACTTCGAGGACGTCGATCTCGGCGCGCGCCTCCGTCTCGCCGGCTCGGACTGCGTCGTAGTCGGCGATGCGGTCGTCGATCATGTCGGCAGCGGAATCACCGGACGGTGGAGCCAGTTCGCGGTCTATCACGGCTACCGCAATCGCCTGTGGACCTACTGGAAGGTGATGCCGGGTGCGCTCGCGTGGCTCTTTCTTCCGCTGGTCGTGGTTGCGCACGCGGCGCTCCTTCTCAATACCGCCCGGCGCGGCGCGCTCGGTGCGGCGCTCCGCGGCGTGCGCGACGCGGTGGCCGGTATCGGCGCCCTGCGGGAATCCCGCCGCGGCGTTCAGGAACGCCGTCGCATCGGGGTCGGTGCGTTCGCCCGCGCGCTCACCTGGTCGCCGGTCGCGATCGTGACCCGGAAGGCCGATCTGAGGCCGATGGTCAGGGACTGACGGGCGACCGCGGCGGCGCGCCCGCACGTTCGAGGACGAGGACGGTCCCTTCTCCGGGCGGCAACCAGCGCATGAAAGTCTGGCGCGCGCGCTCGACATGACCGGGGACGGGACCGAGCGTCACCAGATAGCGATCATCGACCACCCACCACCAGCTTCGCGCGGGGTTCCGCGGGTCTGCGGCCGTCTTGTCGTGGAGCCGCCAGGCGTTGTACTCGAACCCGCCGTCGATCGATGTCGGCGCGACGCCGAATCGTTCGAGCGCATCGAGGGCCGACCAGCGCGCCCGGTTCCAGGCGAAGTAGTCGTGGCTCGCGGCGACCGAATAGGCGGCGTAGGCGAGGAGGAGGACGGCGCCCGTGACGGTCGCGAGCGTGGACCGCCGCCTGTCGCTCGCGGTGAGCGCGACGAGCGCGATCGCGGCGCCGACGGCGGGCAGGAGATAGCGGTCGAACAGCGTCGTAAGGAGAAGAGGCAGCGCATAGACGACGAGAAAGACCGCCAGCAGGACGACGGCGGGACGGGTTCGATCGAGGCTGCGCCACGCGCCGCCGAGCGTCGTTGCGAACACCGCGGCGAGCGTGCCCCAGCCGAGGAGACCGATGGCCGTGACGGTGTAGCCGGCCGCCTCCGGCATCCGCGGCCAGTGTTCGAGCTTCAGTAAATACGTGTCGCGGAGGGTAAGCGGGCCGAGACCGACATCGATCAGGATGTTGCCGAGGATCGGCATCGTGGCGGCGAACGCGACGACGGGGGCGGCGGCAAGAACGGCGTTGAAGCCGATGAGAAGTCCCGGTCGCGGATGGGCCTCGCGGAGTGCCGCGGCGATCCCCGGCGCAGCGAACGCGAGGACGGGAAGGAGCAGGAGACCGAGCGTCGTTGCGCCGCCGCCGAGGTTGAACAGGAGCTGCGGGAACGCGGTCGCGGGATCTGCTAGGGCCTGCCACAGCCGATCGGATTGGAGCGCGTAGAGCTGCGGCACCGGTTGGTCGAGGCCGAGGGCGGCCGTGTAGAGACCATAGGCGAGGATCGCGAGGGCGAGCGGCAGGAGCGCCCGCGCGAGTGTCGCGCTCGTCGGACGGTAGAGCCAGAGTGCTGCGATCGCATAGGCGAGCGGCACCGCGAGCGCGAGCTGGCGGGTCAAGACCGCGGCGAAGGTGCAGGCGATGGCGGGCCAGTAGAATCGTGCATCGCGCGCGGCGAGGTCGCGACCGAACGATGCTAGCGCGAGGAGCATCAACGCGGTCGCCGGCACGTCGGTCATGAAGGAGAGCGAGAGGTGGAAATGGATCGGCGTCGCGAGGAGGGCCGCGGCGGCGATCCAGGCGATGACCGGGCGGGCGCCGGTCCGGACGAGAAAATAGAGCCCGACCGCGCCGAGGAAGGACAGAACGAGCGTCGCCCCGCGCAGCGCCTCGAACGAGAACCCGGCCGGCAGCGTGAACAGCCATCCCCACCCGATCTGGGCGATCAGCGGCATCGACACCCAGTTGGTGAAGACGAGCCGGCCTTCCTCCGCGAGGACCTTCACCGTCCAGGCGTAGGACCAGTCGTCGTTGAGAGGAAAATTCCCACGCGGATCGGCGATCGCGGCCATCGCCGCGAGCTGGGCGGCGAGGAGAACGAGATACCAGCGGTCGTGGCGCACGGCGGAAACGGCGGGTCGGCCGGGGTCGGGCGCCGCGGATCGGGGCGGGCGCCCGGTGCGGCCGTCAGTCGAACATCGCGATGCAGTCGATCTCGACGTTGGCACCCTTGCGGTGAAGGACGCTGCCGACGCAGGTCCGCGTCACCTTCTCGCCGGCCATGAACTCGCGGAAGACCTCGTTGAACACCGGGAAGTCGGCCGTGTCGCGGAGATGAACGCGCATGTTGATGACGTTCTGGAACGTCGCGCCGGCGGCCTTGAGCACGTTCTGGATATTGGCGAGCGTCTGGCGCGTCTGCACCGCGATGTCGCCCTGCACGACCTCGCGAGTCTTGGGGTCCATCGGACCCTGGCCGGAGACGAACAGCATGTTGCCGAAGCGTATCGCCTGGGCGAGCGGCGAGGGCGTCGCCTTGTCGGTGAAGCCGGTCGTCGGCGCGTCGGGCGAGGTGATGATCTGCTTGGGCATCGGTCGGGTTCCTGTCGACATGGGGCGGGGCCGCGGCGGGGCCGCGGGGCGCGCATCATGCCACGGGGCGATCCGGGCCGAAAGTCGACCGGACCGGCTCAGTTCGTCCGGGTCACTAGGCGAAGCCGCCAGCGCCGGAGCGTGCCGACATCGCGCCGCGCCTGATCGGCCACATGCAGCGTCCACCGCCCCCGGATCTCGATACCCCCGCGCACCAGCGCGTCGAGATCGGGGTTGTCGGCGCGGCCCCAGCGGCGCGCGAGATTCTGCGCCGAGCCGCCTGCGAGGCGATGGAGGAGGGCGGTGAAACCCTGCGGCGTGATCAGCGTGACCCTGAGGTCGCCGCGCCAGGTGTGGGCGATATCGACCGCGACGTCGATGTCGCCAAGCGCGCCGCCTGGCTCGATCTCGATCGCGCTGACGGCCCCTTCCGGCCGGTTGTCGGGAATCGCGAGCGCGGGCGGGCTCTCGCGGACGATCTCTCCCGACGGCGCCGTCACCGTGACATGCGGTCCCCAGCTAGAATAGCCGGCCTTGCGCTTGAGCGAGGACATCGCGTCACCGTGACCACGCCGCGCGTCATCGGATAGCCCGAGAACACGCGATTTCCAGCCCGTATCTCGCTGATCGCCGCACCGCTCGCGGTGAACCGGGTGAAGCGGACCCAGTTGATGTTCTGGTCGGCCTCGAGGAAGGTCGGCGCATCGTCGTTCGCGGCGCTGAAGACGAACACCAGGCCCTTGCCGCGGCGGCCGCCGGTCTCGGCCATGCGGGTGATCTCGCTCCGGAACGCGCGCGCGAAGGGGTCGAAGCTGGTCGGGGGCAGGCCGAACTAGCAGTTGACCACGTCGGCACGGGCGGAGACGTAACGGAACACCTCGAGCATGTCGATCTGCGCCGCGCTGCCGCCGAACCCGATGCGGACCGGCAGGAACGTGCAACCGGGCGCGATTCCGCGCATCGCGTTGCCGCTGTCGTGCCGGCCGACCGCGATGCTCGCGACCGGGGTGCCGTGATAGTCGTCGGGATCGGACTCGGGCACCGCGTCGAGATCGGCGAAGTCGCGCGCCTCGGGATGGAGGCGCACGCCATGGAGCGCGGGATGGCCGAGATCGAAGCCGTCGTCGATCACCGCGACCACGATGTCGGGGCTGCCGGTGGTGATCTGCCAGGCCTCGACGACGTCGACGTCGGCGTTGGGGACGACATCCGGATCGCTCAGGAGATCGGTGGTCAGGTACCACTTCTCGGCGAAGAGCGGCGCGAACTGATGATATTGGAGCGTCATCACGAGCTCGGCCGTGCAGGCGGCGACGTCATCGCTCTCGGCGAGCAGGTTCGCGAGCCTGACCGGATTGCTACGGGTGTCGTCTGTCAAGCGGAGCACGTGCGCGTCATCCATGCGTGTGACGTAGTGCAAATGATGCTCCTGCATGATCCGCTCGAGCGCGCCGGTGCCCTCGCGCTTGAGCTCGAGGATCACGCGATCGGCGATGAGAATGTCCTCGCCGGTGCTCTCGACCTGGTAGATGTGATGGGCGACGTTCCGCGCGCGGACCTCGTCCATCGCCGTGTCGCGATCGTTCGATGTCGCGGTCGAAACGCGGGTCAGGCGCGGGGCGAGCCGCTCGGAGCGAACCGCGCGCGCCGGTGCGACGCGCTCCTGCGGCGCCATGACGGTGAAATCGGTCTTGTGCTTGCGGACGGCGACGCGCTCGCCACCGAGAACGATGCTGCCGCCATGGTCCTTGCCGGGGGCCGGGCTCTTGCCGCGTGCCATGGGAATGCTCCTTCGCGGGTGTCTTCTCGCCGGCCATCGCAGTCGGCCGGACCGCGACCGTCAAAGGGCAAAGATGAGGCACCTCATCCGAAGTGGCCGAGCGCGCGCCACCACAGGAACTGGAGCGGTATCAGCGCGATCCACGAGAACAGTGTGAACGCCACCATCATCCGGAGCGCGGCGGCGGCGCGGAGCTCGGCGAGCGCGAGCGCGAGGAGCACCGGGGTGAACTGGTAGGGGAAGGGCGCCATCGACCAGGCGGGGATCTGCGCCCACAGCACGGTCTCGACCGACCAGCCCGTCGCCGCGGCGATCGTCGGCGCCATCGGCGTCATGATCGCCGGCAGACCGGCGGTGCCCGAGATGAGCGCGAGCAGCATCTCGATCGCGACGATGACGACGAAGTTCCGGAAATCCGCACCCGGCTCGAGCGGGACGACGGAGAAGAGCGCCCGGCCGAGCACGGCGCCGAGGCCGGTGTGGCTGACGAGAAGGCCCATCCCGACCACGCCCGCGATGAATATCCAGAGGCCGAAATTGATTCGGAGGAGAACCTGGTTCGCAGCGACGACGCCGGTCCCGGGGAGGATGCAAAGAAGCGCGACGCCGAGCGCGATCCAGGACGGCGCGATGCCGTGGAGGGCATCGGTCGCCCATAGTCCGAGCGCCGCGACGAGATAGAGCACGAGGCGCTTCTGGGCGGCGGAGACGGGCGTCGGGTCGGCCGGCGGCGGAGCGGCGGCGACGGTTGCCGGGAAGAGCCGGGCGACGATGAAGGGGAGCGCCGCGAGGCCGACGAGACCGCTCACGGGATAATGCGTCACCAGCCAGTCGGCATAGCGGAGATGGATGCCGAGATTGGTCTCCGCCGCGCCCATGAGGACGAGGTTGGGCACGCCCGCGGGCATGATCGGGATCGCGCCATAGACGGCGGCGGCGGCGACCGCGAGGCAGAGCCCGGTGCGTCCTTGCGTGCCGGGGCCGAATCCGATCCGCTCCGCGAGCGCGATCACGATCGGGATCAGGATCAGCACCCGGCCGTTCGCCGACGGCATGAAGAAGGCGAGCGCGCTGGTGAGGATGACGAGCCCGATCAGGATGCGCCGGTAGCTGCCGGCGAGGAGGCCGCTCGCACGCGCCGCGATCCGCTCGCCGAGCCTGGTCGCCTGCACCGATGCGCCGATCACGAGACCGCCGAACACCATCCATGCCGCGCCGGAATGGAACCCGGAGAACACGACCGAGGCCGGCACGAGCGCGAGGATCATCGCGAGAAAGAAGAGGACGAGCACGCCGACATATTCGGGGACGACCGCCGTTGCCCAGAGGCTCGTCGCGACGAGCGACACGAAGCCGGCACGCCAGATGGTCGGCGAAATGTCGGCCGGCGGCCCGAGCGCGATCGCTGCGAGCGCGACCGCCGCGGTGGCGAGCGCGACGAGTGCCGGAAGGCGCGGCCGTGTCACGTCCGGATTGGTGGCCGGTGAGGGCTCAGCGTCCGCCCGGACCCGCCGGCATCTCGAGCCCGTCGAGCAGCCCATCGACGACACCGTGGAAGCGGGTCCATGGCGCCTCGCGGTCGCTCTGGTTACGCACGATGATGGAATTGCCGGCGTAGAACTTCTCGTAGAGCATGTGGCGGCCGGCGAACTCGGAGCCGATCAGGTCCCACACGAGCTTGTAGAGCCTCATCCGCGCCGAGGCCTCCATCGACGGCGTCGCCCACCAGTCGTGGAACTGGCGGCTGAGCACGGGATCGTCCACGACGTCTATGCTCGCAGGCATCTGGAGCGCATTGCCGCCGACCAGCGTGCGGAGCGTATCGATGATCTCGTTGTGATGCTCCTGGCACCAGTTGAGCGCGGCGTACATGATCCGCCGGTTGTAGCAGGCATAGCCGTCGGGGAACCGCTCCCACGCCTCGATCTGGCCCTGCACCAGCCCGCCGATCGTGGCCTCGAGCGCGCAGAGCCGGCCGAGTGTCTCGCGCACCGGCGGCAAATGCTCGATGCCGTTCGCCTTGCAGATCCGACTCGACAGCCCGACGATCAGCGCCATCTTCGCCCAGAACCGCACGTTCGACTGATGGTTGGCGAAGCAGTTGGCGGGCGACTGGATGTAGATCGCGCGCGACGCGGTGCCGTTGTCGTGCACGAAGACGCGCTCCCACGGCACCTTGACGCGGTCGCAGACGACGACGCAGTCGGATTCGTCATAGCGGTAGCTCAGCGGATAGTCGACCTCGTGGCGCACGGTGCCTTCGACCGCCTGGCGCGCCCACAAGGAAAGCCCCGGCGTCGCGACCGGGACGGCGCAGGTGATGCTCTCCTTCTTCGCCTCCTCCGAGAGCGGTGTCAGATTGCCGATCCAGATCTCGTCGGCGAAGGCCGCGCCGGTCGCGAGCATCTTCATCCCCGAGATGAAGACCCCGGTGTCGTCCTCGCCGACGACCTTGAGCGTCGGGTCGGGGCGGTCCTGATTGGGAAAGAGGTGCTTGTCGCGGATGCCGGTCGGCGGGATGCAGGCGAAGACGGGATAGATGTCGTTGGCGCGCGCGAATGCGTAGTAGCGGCGCAAGTTGTCGCCATAGCCCGGGCCGACCTGGTCGAACACCGCCGGGTTCATCGCGAGGCCGGTGATCATGCCGGCGACGTGATCGGGCGAGCGGCCGAAGAGGCCGTAGGTCATGTCGGCGACCGCCTTGAGGCCCCGCGTGCGCCGCGCGAGGTCCTCACGCGTGCGGCAGCGGAGGTAGTAGATGCTGAAGCGGCCGCCGTCCTCCTCGAAGGTGAAGGTGTCCCGGTTGGCCGGATCGGCCTTCGCCTCATAGAGCCGCGCGACGGTCAGGGCAGCGTTGCGGAACGCGGGGTGACGGGTGACGTCCTCGACCCGCTCCTTGCCGAGATAGATGCGGCGCGCATCGCGGATCCGCTCCAAGCGCTCCTTGCCCGTCGTCAGCATGCCCGCCCGCTCCCTCGATCGTCTTCTGGCCGCACTATAACGTTAACGCCGGGAGCACGGGGAAGGCCGGCGCGCGTGACGCAAAGTGGGCGTCCGGCCCTTTCGTCGGGGCTCAGCGCCGTTTTCGGTCATTTTCACGCCCGTTTGTTGACACGGGCAGGCACTTCCCCGAGACTCCGACCCGGGTGGTTTCCTCTGTCCGGCACGTTGACCGTTCGTGCGGCCCGCCGGGGCCGGCCCGAGGTCGGTCGTTTCCGGATCGGATCGGGTGGCCGCCCGGCACGGGCGTCATCGATCGGAGTAGAGCCTTGCGTCGGTCCCTTTCGTCGAGCCGTGGTTGGGCCGCGCTGGTCGGCGCGAGCCTGTTGATTTCCTGCCAGCAGGGACCGACCGGCCAGACGGTCCGCACCGATCCCGGCGATCCCTGCGGCTACGCCCGCCAGCCATTGGCCGAGACCGGTGCCGCGCTGGCGCGGGCACTGCCCGGTGGCGGGTCGGGCTATCTCGAGGCGAAGCGCCAGGAGACCCGGGCCACCACCGACCTCGCCGCGGCGATCGATGCCGATGCCCAGGCCGACGACGCGGAGATCGTGAAGGCGGGCAACGCGCTCGCGACGCTCACCCGCTGTCGGCAGGACCAGATCAACACCGTGGGCGCCGCCTTGCAGCGGCGCGAGATCGGGCAGGGCGATGCGCGCGGCCGCTACCAGGCGATCGCCGGCGCGCTCGACCAGGACGCGACGATGATGGCGGCGGTCGTCGACCGGGCCAATGCCCGCGCGGAAACCTACCTCACCGCCCGCGCCAGCGCGCTCGGCGAGCCGGTCGCCAACCGCAACAACCCCGCGCCGCAGGCCGGCGGGACCTATATCGTGAAGAATGCCGCGAACCTCCGCGGCCAACCGGCGATCACGGCGCCGATCGTCGGCCGGCTCTCGGCCGGACAGACGGTCGCGGTGACCGGACGAAGCGCCGACGGCAAGTGGCTCGCCGTTCAGGGCCTGTCGGGGACAGCCTTCGTCTCGGCGTCGCTGCTCGCGCCGACCTCGCGCGCCGAGGCGCGCCGTCGCCCGCAACCGCGCCATTTGACCGAGCAGTTCGCCGCCAATACCCGCGACGCCGCCGACCGCCTGGAGCGCTTCCGCGGCCTCAAGCGCGAGGTCGACGCGCGCGCCGTCGAGCCCGGCGGGCCGACCAGCTAGATCTTATCCGGCGACGCGGACGCCGGATTGCCGGCGCGCGCGGCGACCCGTGACGCCTCGAAACCGGCATCTGGTCGCGCGGGAGCGGAACCCGCGTCGGAACGCTAGGCCCCTGCGTAGACCGCGAGCGCCGCGTCGAGCCCGGCATTGGGCGGCGCGCCATAGCCGCGGCGGCGGAGCACCGCGTCGAGCGCGACGAGGCACATCGCCACGCACTCGCGCGTGCTGGTATAGCCCATCGTGCCGATGCGCCAGATCTTTCCGTGCAGCGGCCCGAACGAGGTGCCGATCTCGATCCCGAACTGGGTGAGGAGATCGTGCCGCACCGCCTCGCCGTCGACACCGGCGGGGATATGGACGCCGGTGACGTTCGCCATCTTGTGCGCCGCATCGCCGAACACGCGGAGCCCCATCGCGGCGAGGCCGGCGACGAGCGCCTCTGAGGTGCGGCGATGACGCGCGAAGCGTCGGTCGAGCCCTTCGGCGAGCGCGATGCGGGCGCACTCGCGCGCGGCGTAGAGCATCGTCGTCGCCTCGGTATGATGGTTGAGCCGCTTGTCGCTCCAGTACTCCATCAGCATCGCGAGGTCGAAATAGTTCGAGGCGATGACCGGCCCGTCGCCGGCGGGCGCATCGGGGTCGCGGAGCCCCTGCTCGATGTGGCGGCGCCGCGCGATGCGATCGGCGAGGCGGTCGTTGAGGGTGAGCGGCGCCGAGCCGGGCGGGCCGGAGAGGCACTTCTGAAGCCCCGCGGTGCACGCATCGATCGACCACGCATCGACCGGCAGATCGACGCCGCCAAGCGTCGCGGTGGCGTCGACATAGAGGAGGACATCGTGGCGACGGCAGATCGCGCCGATCTCGGCGAGCGGTTGTGCCATCGTCGTCGAGGTGTCGCCATGGACGCAGGCGAGAAGCTTCGGCCGGACGCGCCGGATCGCGTCCTCGATCGCCTCGGGCAGGAAGACGCCGCCCCACTCGGTCTCGATCGCGTCGACCGTAGCGCCGACACGGCGACCGATCTCGCACAGGAGATGGCCGAATCGGCCGAAGATCGGGACCAGCATCCGGTCGCCCGGCTCGAGGACGGAGACCAGCACCGCCTCGATGCCGGCGCGCGCGGTGCCATCGACGAGGAACGTCCAGCGGTTCGCGGTCTGGAACACGCCGCGATAGAGCGCCATGGTCTCGGTCATGGCGGCGGTGAAGGCGGGGTCGAACTGGCCGAGCAGCGGCATCGCCATCGCGCGGAGAACACGCGGGTCCGCATCGACCGGTCCCGGCCCCATCAGGAGCCGGCGCGGCGGGATCGGTTCGGCACTCTCGGTCATGGCAACGGCCCCTCAGCTGCCGCGATAGGTGGTGTAGCCCCAGGGTGAGACGAGGAGGGGCACGTGATAATGGCCGTCCGGATCGGCGATGCCGAAACGGATGACGATGGTATCGAGGAAGGCGGGCGTCGGCAGGCTCTTGCCGACGGCCCGGAAATACGCGCCCGCCTCGAACGCGAGCTCGTAGCATCCGGCGGCGAGCGCGTCATCGGCGAGGAGCGGTCCGTCGCAACGCCCGTCCGCATTGGTCGTGGTCGTGACGAGGAGCATCCGCCGCTCGCCGTCGATCCGGTGCAGCGCGAGCCGCATGCCGGCCGCGGGACGGCCGTCGGCGGTGTCGAGCACATGCGTCGTTAACCGTCCCATCGCGCCGCTCTCACTCGGTTTTCGCGCCCTGGCGGATCCAGGCGCCGATCATGTCGCGTTCCTCGGGCGTCATGCCGGTCGAGTTGCCGATCGGCATCGCGACCGAGGCGACCGAGGTCGCCCAGATGCGGTCGCGATGGCGCCTGATCTGGTCCGGATTGTCGAGGCGGACGTTCTTGGGCGGCGTCTTGAAGTCCGGATTCGTCGGCGCTGCCGCGTGACAGTTGACGCACCGCTTGTCGACGATCTCCTTGACCTCGGCGAAGGTGACCGGCGCCGTCGCGCCGCCGCCCGCGGCCATGTCGCCGCCAGGCGGGGCCGTCGCGATCATGACGGCGATGAAGAGCGCGACACCGGCCGGGATCGGCCACCACGCGATACGTCTGGCGTTCTTGAGATTGAACCAGTGGCGGATCACCGCGCCGACCGCGAACAGCGCGAGCAGGATCGCCCAGTTATGCTTGTGACCATAGGTGCCGGGATAATGGGCCGACAGCATCACGAACACGACCGGCAATGTCAGGTAGTTGTTGTGCACCGAGCGCTGCTTGGCACGCTTGCCGAGCGTCGCGTCGGGCTCGGTGCCGGCCTTGCGCGCGTTCACGAGCTGGCGCTGCGCCGGAATGATCCGCATCCAGACATTGGCCACCATGATGGTGCCGATCAGGGCGCCGACATGCATATAGGCGGCGCGGCCGGCGAGGAGCTGTGTCAGCGCGATCGAGATTGCGCAGAGGAGGACGATGCCGATGACGGCGGACCAGACACCCTTCTGCGCGAGGGCGGATGTGTAAAGCGCGTCATACACCACCCACGATATGACGAGCGCGCCGAGACCGATCAGGATCGCGGTCGACTTCGGGATGTCGAGAATGTCCGGGTCGACCATGAACGAGGCCGAGCCGAGATAGTAGATGACGACGAGGAGGAGGAAGCCCGTGATCCAGGTGAAGGCCGCCTCCCACTTGAACCAGTGGAGCGTCTTCGGGAGTTCCTCCGGCGCGACCGCGATCTTGTCGACGACGTAGAACCCGCCCGAATGGACCATCCAGAGCTCGCCCTCGACGCCCTTCTTCGGCACGGCCGGCGGCTCGAGATGGCTGTCGAGCCACATGAAATAGAACGAGGCGCCGATCCACGCGATGCCCGTGATGACATGCGCCCAGCGTAGCGCGAGGCTCAGCCAGTCGGCGAGAGTGGGATCGAGGGTCATCCGGCGGTGGGCCTCGTCACGGTTCGCGGATCAGCGCGGCCAGGCGGAGTGCCGCGATCCGCTTGATGTTGGCGAGCGCCTCGCGCCGTTCGGCGTCGGCATCATGGGCGAGGCGCCGCTCGAATGCATCGAGGATAGAGGCTTTCGTATGATCGCGCACGGCGACGATGAAGGGGAACCCGAACCGGCGACGATAGGCATCGTTCAGCCGGTGGAAGCGTTCGAACTCCGCATCGCTCAGCCGGTCGAGGCCGGCGCTCGTCTGCTCGGCGGTCGAGTGCGCCCCGAGCGTGCCCGACCGCGCCGCGCACCCGGCGAGATCGGGATGCGCGCGGATCAGCGCGAGCTGGGTGTCCGCTCCCGCATTGGCGACGACCGCGGCCATGGCGGCCTCGAGCGCGGCGCGGTCGGCGAACGGACGCGCCGACGAGACACTGTCGGCGACCCACGGCGAATGCTCATAGATCGCACCCAGCGTCGCCACGAAGGCGGCGCGGTCCATGGCGTTGATCTCGGCGAGCCGCATCGATCCCGCCTCAGGCCGCGGCGTTCCGCCCCGACCGGAACGCCCAGTGCACGACGCGGCTCTCGAAATAGGCGAAGATCGCGTACATGACGATGCCCTCGATCGCGAGCGCGACGAGACCGGCGAAGACGAGCGGCATCTGGAAGTTCGAGCCCGCCTGGAGCATCAGGTGGCCGATGCCGGCATTGGCGCCGACGGTCTCGGAGACGACGGCCCCGACGAAGGCGAGGGTGATCGCGACCTTGAGCGATCCGAAGAAATAAGGCTGCGAGCGCGGGATGCCGACCTTGAGCATGATGTCGAGCTTCTTCGCGCCGAGCGCGCGAAGGACGTCCTCGAGCTCGGGCTCCGTCGTCGCGATCCCGGTCGCGACGTTGACCACGATCGGGAAGAACGAGATCAGGAAGGCGGTCAGGATCGCCGGCACTTCGCCGATCCCGAACCAGATGATCAGGATCGGGACGACCGCGACCTTGGGGATCGAGTTGAAGCCGACCATGACCGGGTAGAGACCGCTATAGATGAAACGCGACCAGCCGACGACGATGCCGCAGACCAGGCCGAACACGACCGCGATCCCGAAGCCGACCAGCGTCGTCCACAGCGTGACGGCGGAATTGCGCAGGATCGGTCGCCAGTAGATGACGAAGGCCTCGGCGATCGCGCTCGGCGCCGGCAGGACGAAGGGATCGACCCGGAAGAGCCGGCACGCGAGCTCCCAGAGAAGGATCGAGGCCGCGGTGAAGGCCCACGGCGCGATCCGTTCCCACTGCCGTTCGCTGATCATTGCCGGCGGACGGTCGCGATCTGGTCGCGGAGCTCGTGGACGATGTCGACGAAGGCGGGCTCGTAGCAGACCGAAAGCTCGCGCGGCCGCGCGAGGTCGATCCGCCGCGTCGTGACGATCCGCCCCGGGCGCGCGCTCATGACGTGGATCGTGTCGGCGAGAAAGACCGCCTCGCGGAGGTCGTGGGTGACGAGGATGACCGTGAAGCGGTGCTTCTCCCAGAGGTCGCGCAGCACGCACCAGAGCTCTTCGCGCGTAAAGGCATCGAGCGCGGCGAAGGGCTCGTCGAGCATCAGGAGCGCCGGCTGGTGGATGAGCGCGCGGCAGAGCGAGGCGCGCTGCTGCATGCCGCCCGAGAGCTCCCAGGGGTAGCGGTCGCCGAAGCCGCCGAGCCCGACGGTCGCGAGGAGCTCCTCCGCCATCGTCTTGTAGCGCGCATGCTCGGCGCGGAACCGGCCGCGATGCGGCTCGACGATCTCCATCGGCAGGAGCACGTTGTCGATCGTTCGCCGCCACGGCAGGAGCGTCGGGTTCTGGAACGCCATGCCGGCGATCTTGAGCGGACCGTCGACGACCGCGCCCTCGACCGCGACGCGGCCACGCTGCGGGCGCACCAGCCCGGTGACGAGCTTCATCAGGGTCGACTTGCCGCAACCCGACGGTCCGACCACGGCGGCGAACTCGCCCTTGCCGACGCTGAGCGAGGTGCCCTGGAGGGCGAGCACCCCGCCGTTCTCGCCGCGATAGGTGAGCTCGACGTCCTCGATGTCGACAAATCCCGCCACGGCGGCGCCGTCCGGCTCGTCGGCAGCCGTCCGTACGCGCCTAGTGCACCATCCGCTCGGACTGCGGCGGCAGGAAGCGCGTGTCGAAGACGTCGCTCGCCTTGGGCTTGGCCTTGAAGTCGTAGGTGACCGCGATCTGCTCGATCGATCGCGACAGACGCGCCATGTCGACGCTGCCGAAGCCGTTCGCCTTCACCCACGGCGTCAGCACATTGTCGTTGATCGCCATCTTGAGCCGGTCGAGCTCGATCTTCTCATCGCCGATCTCGTTCCGCTTGATGACGCTCTTCACCGCGCTCGCCGGGTCCTTGATCGTGTCCCTGACGCCCCTGATCGTCGCGCGCACGAAGCCTTCGACCGCCTTGGGGTTGGCCCTTGCGAAGTCGGGGTTGACCATCACGGCGTTGCCGTAGAGCACGAGGCCATAGTCCGACATCAGGAGCACCTTGATGTCCTGGTCGGCGACGCCGCGCGACTTGAGATTGAAGAACGACGAGAACGAGAACCCGGTAATTGCGTCGACCTCGCCCGAGGCGAGCATCGGCTCGCGCACCGGGAAGCCGACATTCTTGACGTTGACCTTGCTCGCGTCGATCCCGTTCTCCTGCACGAACGCCTTCCATTGCGCGAAAGCGCCGTCTGGCGCCGGGGCGCCGAGGACGCGGCCCTCGAGGTCCTTGGGCTTCGTGATGCCGGTCTTGCGCAGCGTGACGATCGCGAAGGGGGGCGCGTCGTAGATCATCGCAACGCCCTTCACCGCCTTGTCGGGATTCTGGTCGATGAACTTGATCAGGGAATTGATGTCGGCGAAGCCGAGCGGATAGGTCCCGCTCGCCACGCGCGTGATGCCCTGGACAGAGCCCTGGCCGGAATCGATCGTCACGTCGAGCCCTTCGGCCTTGTAATAGCCCTTGTCGACCGCGACGAAGAACGGCGCGGAGGGCCCCTCGAACTTCCAGTCGAGGGCGAACTTGATATCGGTCTGGGCGTCGGACTTGCTCGCGAGCGCGAGGCTCGCGACGAGGGCGGCCGCGAGGGCGGGCGGGGCGGATAGCTTCATGGGGCGTCGTCTCCGTGATGCGGTGGGCGGGCGCCGTGGCGCGGCCGGCGTGACGGCGCGCCTCGCACGGGGCCCTGACGCTGCGGGGTCACACAAACGCGATGCCGGTACAGGGGAACGCTTCGGGCCGAGTGATTAGCGCGTCCGGCGCGGTCCGTCCACTGGCGGCTGCGCGGCCGCGCTGCGGCTTCATGCCGCTCGATAGGGGTGGACGGCCTGCCAGTGGCGGGCGATGTCGATCCGCCGGCACAGCCAGACCCGGTCGTGGCGGGCCAGGTGGTCGAGGAACCGGGCGAGGCCGGCGGTCCGGCCGGGCCGGCCAACCAGCCGGCAATGGAGACCGATCGACATCATGCGCGGCCGATCCAGGCCCTCGGCATAGAGCGTATCGAAGCTGTCGCGAAGATAGGCGAAGAACTGATCGCCACTGTTGAAGCCCTGCGCGGTCGCGAAACGCATGTCGTTGGCATCGAGCGTGTAGGGCACGACGAGCTGCGGCCGGCCGCAAGTCGTGTCCCAGTAGGGGAGATCGTCGCCGTAGCCGTCGGCGTCATAGACGAAGCTGCCGTCCTCGACCACGAGGCGGCGTGTATTCGGGCTGGTCCGCCCGGTATACCAGCCGTCGGGCCGGGCGCCGGTCATCCGGGTGTGGATCGCGATCGCGCGCCGCATGTGGTCGCGCTCGGTCGCCTCGTTGACGTGCTGGTAGTCGATCCAGCGCCAGCCGTGGCTCGCGACCTCCCAGCCCGCCGCCATCATGGCCGCGACCGCCTCGGGATTGCGCGCCATCGCCATCGCGACCCCGAACACCGTGACCGGCACGTTTCGTGCAACGAACAGTCGGTGGAGCCGCCAGAATCCGGCGCGGCTTCCGTACTCGTAGAGGCTTTCCATGTTCATGTGCCGCGCGCCGGCGATCGGGGAGGCACCGACGATTTCGGATAGGAACGCCTCCGACGCGGGGTCGCCGTGGAGGATCGCGTTCTCGCCGCCCTCCTCGTAGTTGATCACGAACTGGACGGCGATGCGGGCGCTGCCGGGCCAACGGGCCTCGGGCGGCGTGGCGCCATAGCCCACCATGTCGCGTGGATAGTCGTCGTCGGTCATCGGGTCTCCGGATAGCGTGGTGGTCGGGGACGAATGACGCAACGATAGGGGCGCGACCGGCGAAGCGCCAGCGGCGCCGCGTCGGGATCAGCCGGTCACCGCCGCGCGTGGCCGCGCGACGACGCGAGCGCGGGGGAAGACGAGGGTGGCGACCGTCCCGTGGCCGAGACTGCTCTCGAGTTCGAGCGTGCCGTCGTGGGCCTGCATGAAGGCTTTCACGATCGCGAGCCCGAGGCCGGTCCCGGAGCGGTTGCGGATCATCGGGTGATCGCCGCGCTGGAACGGCTCGGCGAGCACGGCGAGCGTCTCGGCGGCGATCCCTGCGCCGGTGTCCTCGATCGAAATGCGCATCGCCCCGCGACGGTCGAGCGCGGTGCGCGTAACGATCCATCCGCCGGACGGCGTGGACTCGATCGCGTTGTTGAGGAGGTTGAGGAGCGCCTGTCGGACGAGGCGCGGATCGCCGCGGAGGCCCGGTGTCTCGGGCGGGATCTCGGGCACGAGCGTGACGCCTCGGTCGGCGGCGAGCGTCTGGACCATGCGAAAGGCGGACGCGACCAGCACCCCGACGTCGAACAGCGCGTCCTCGATCTTGACCGAGCCGGTCTCCACCTGCGCCACGTCGAGAAGGTCGTCGATCAGCTGCAGGAGAAACCGGGCGCTCTCGTGGATGTTGTCGACATAGTCGGCGTAGCGGGGGTTCTCGATCGCACCGAACGTGCGCCGGCGGATCAGCTCGGAGAAGCCGATGATCGCGTTGAGCGGCGTCCTGAGCTCGTGGCTCACATTGGCGAGGAAGGCGGATTTCGCGGTACTGGCGAGCTCGGCCCGACGCTGCGAGGCGTCGAGCTCCGCCTCGCGCCGCTTGGCGGCATCGATGTTCACGAGAAAGCTGACGAGGCCTTCTTCGCGCGTCCGTTGCGCGCGCACCGACCACCAGCGACCGTCCTCGTTGAGGCGATCCATCGGTGGCGGCGGGTTGTCGAACTCGGCGATCTGGCGTACGATCCACGCCTCCGGTTCCTCGAGCGCCGACCCCGGCGCGTTGCGCGCGGCGATCATCGCGCGAAGGCACTCGGCATAAGCCGTGCCGGCGCCGATCTCCTCATGCGCGCTGCCGAACAGGCGGCGATAGGCACTGTTGCAGAGGACGAGCCGGCGATCGCGGTCGTAGAGGGCGAAGGCGTCCTCGACGCGCTCGATCGCATCCTCGAGCCGCTGCCGCGCCCGCTGCGCGAGGTCCTCGGCGACACGTCGCGCGGTGAGGTCGTGGAGCACGACGACGAACATCGTCTCGCCGTGGTCGACCATCTCGGTGACGGCGATGTCGACGGGGATGGCGCTGCGTCCGGTCCGGAGGAGGAGCCGCTCGCCGGGCGAGCCCGACCGCGAGATCGCGACGAGCGGCGCGACGGTGTCGAGCGGCGGCATGTCGGGCGGGTCGGGTTCGAGATGATCGACGAGCGCGGTGCCGATGAGCGACGCGGCGGGCCGATCGAACAACGTGGAAGCGGCCGCGTTGGCGGTCGCGATCCGGCCGCGCGCATCGACCGAGAGAATGGTGTCGAACGATGCCTCGACGATGCCGTGCATCAGGGCATCGCGCCGGCCGATCTGGCGCTGGTGGAGAAGCCGGAGCCGTTCTTCCTGGCGGTAGCCGGCGAGCCCGAGAAGACAGGTGACCGCGATGACCGAGAGCGCCGGAAACGTGGCGTCGAGGATGGCGCGCTGACCGAGGAGGGCCGCGCCGGCGACGGCGGCGATCAGGGTGAGGATCACGGCGAGGAGTAGAATCTGAACCCGGAGCCGGCGCCCTGGCGCGAGCGCGATCAGGAGGATGCCGCCGAGCAGCGCCATCGCGAGCTCCACCACCGTCGCCGCGGCCGTCCGTGACAGAAGCCGGTCGCCCAGGATGCCTTCGATCAACTCGGCGTGGAGCTTGACGCCGGGCGCCGCGATGCGCCGCGGCCCGAGATAGAGATCGGCGAGCGCGGCCGCCGACGAGCCGATGAGGACGATGCGCCCCGCGAGACGGGCGGGATCGACGCTGCCGTCGAGCACGCGATGCGCGGGCACGGTCTCCACACTGCGGCCGAACGGGACCCAGATGCGACCATCGGGATCGACCGGGATCGTCCGCCCCTGGATCGTGAGGCCGACCGGTGTCCCGTTGCCATCGACGTGGAGGAGAAGGCCGCGCGCGCCGAGCGAGACCCGGACCACCTCGACCGCGAACCCAAGTTGCAGCGTCTCGCCGACACGGACGACGGCGGGCACGCGACGGACGACACCATCGGAATCGAGGAAGGTCGTGAAGACGCCGGCGCCCACGGCGGCCTGCTCGATGACGTCGACGTTGCGGACCAGGGTCGGGATGTCGGAGAGCCCGGTGACGATGCCGGGCGTATAGAGGGTCTGGTCGGGCGAAAGGACGGCGATGCGGCTCTGCGGCGGGCGGTCGTCGGCGCCGCGTCCGGTCGCGGGCGCGCGCGAGCCGTGGCCGAGGACGACGCGGCTCGCCATGATCGAGCGGGCGAAGACCTCGTCGTTGTCAGGGAGACGCCGGAGCGCATCGGCGGCGGCGGCGTCGGGAACGCAGTCGGCGAGACGATGCGGCGACAGGCGGTCGGGGTCGGCGAACAGGACGTCGAACCCGATCACCTGGGTGCCGGCGCGGGTCAAGGCGTCGACGAGCGCGGCCATCCGGTCGCGGGGCCACGGCCACTGGCCCACCGCGCCGAGCGAGGCATCGTCGATATCGACGACCGTCACCGGTCCCGGCGCATCGTCGCGATCGATCACGGCGTGATAGCGATCGAAACTCCAGGTCCGCACGATCTCGATCAGCAGCGGATCGAACAGACGGAGGGCGAGGAGGCCCGCGAGAAGCGCGATCGCGGCGAGGCGAAGTCTGCGGCGCGGCCCCCGAACGTCGATCGTTTCGGGATGCGGAGCCGAGCCGTGTCGCGTCAGCGGATCGAGAGCTCGACACGGCGATTTCTCGGCTCGGGGACGTTATCGGCCGTCGGGATGAGCGGATCGCGCTCGCCGAACGAGCGCACCTCGACGCGCTGTCTCTCGATCCCGAGGGCATAGAGCGCTTCCGCCACGACCGCGGCGCGCGCCCGCGCGAGGCGTTCGTTGATCTCGCTCGACCAGACGCGATCGGTATGGCCGATCACCGTGATCTCGACCGCCGGACGGCGTCGCGCATCCTTGAGCGCGCGCGGTAGAAGACGGCGGGAGTCCTCGGTCAGCCTGTCCGTCCCGGTCTCGAAATAGAGGAGGATCGTCGCGGGCGGGATCGGCTGCGCATCGAGCGCGGCGGCGAAGACGCGCCTCACTGTCCCTTCATCGAGCCGCACGGCGCCGCCCGGGCCGTCGGCGCCGGCGATCCCGCCCTGGAGCGGGCGGTCGAGCGCGGTCCGCGTCGATCCCGTCCCGACCGAGACGCTGCCGGTCGTGCCATCGAGGTTCTCGAGCAGCACCACGAGCGTCCGGCGCAGACCGCGACGCACCGCCTCGATGGCGCGCTCGAACCGGTCGCGGCAATAGGCGATGTCGTCGGGCTGGTGCCCTTCTTCCTCCTCCTCGATCCAGCAGTCGAACGACGCGACGGCATCGGCGGCATCGCGATGGGCGAGCGCGGCGGCGCCGTCGTCGAGGGCGGCGACGAGAGCGGCCCGCCGTTCGGCGAGGAACGCGCGGCGCGCGGCGGGAAGATCGCGCGCCGACACCGGCTCCGGATCACCGGTCTCGCCCCGGGCCGCCGCGATCGCGCGGGCGAAGAAGCGCTCCGAATCGGCGAAATCGTAGCGTTCGAACTCGTAGCCCGAGAATTCGAGATAGTACCCGGCGAGCGCGCGGTGAAAATCGGACGGCGCCGCATCGACGCGGACGCGCTCCGGCTCCGGCTTGAAGGCGCACGCGGCGGCGAGCTGCGCGAGCGACACGGCGAGGAGAGCGGTGCGGGGGCGGATCGCTCTCATTCCGCGCCCCTGCCGGTTACCCGGGGACGCGGATCGCGACCCGCGTACCGCGGACGGCAACCTCGCCCCCCGGCGTCTCGATGCGCACCTTGTTGGGGGCGAGGCGGGCGATCCGTCCGGAAATATAGGTGACGGCGCCGCGGAGCACTGTGCCGACGAAGCCGAGGACGCCGCGCTCCGGCTCGAACCGGAACTCGCAGACGACGAAGGCCGCATTATTGCCGAGCGTCAGCATCGCGCCGTCGCTGAGCGTGACCCCGACCGAACCGTCGGATCCGGTCTCGAGCCGGTCGGTGATGAAGATCGCGACACCCGCGGAGGCCGGTAGCCGGTTGTCGGCTCGCACGACATACGCCGCGCCAACCACGGTCTTGACCATGCCGATCGGACGGTCCTCGGCGGCGCCGGGTTGCGCGGCGAGAAGCATCGCGAGCAATACGGCGACGGCACAATTGCGCAAATAAACCACCCTGCGCGAGGCAGAATTCCTCAGCGTCCCCGTGAGCCCCGCCGATAGTACTAGAAGAATCCCCCATCGACCGCCATGGTCGCGCACGCAATGTTTACCGATGATTTGTACCGAATTCGGCGCCCGTCAGACGATCGCGTGATCGGTCCTTCGCCCGGATCCGCGGGCACGATGGAGCGCGCGCGCCTCGTCATGGTTGGAATTCCAACCGCCCGCGTTAGGATTGGACCGCGCTAGGTTTGGCCCGCGCTGAGTTTGGCCCGTGCTGAGTTTGGATTGCGACTAGACTTCGCCCGTTCCCTCCCGATGGTAGTGGAGAAAGAACCCTGATGATCGGCGTCGAGCTCGTCGTCGTACTCGCCCTAATCGTCCTCAACGGATTCCTCGCACTGTCCGAATTCGCCATGGTCGCGTCGCGACGGGCGCGCTTGCAGTCGCTCGCTGCGGCCGGTCGCCGCGGCGCCGCCGACGCGATGCGGCTCGCCGAGGACCCGGGCCGATTCCTGTCGACGGTGCAGATCGGGATCACGCTGGTCGGCGTCCTGGCGGGCGCCTATTCCGGCGCGACGCTGGCACAGCGCCTCGATGAGGCGCTCGAGGGGGCCGGTCTGTCGCCGTCGGTCGCCGAGCCGCTCGCCTATGCGCTCGTCGTGACGGGGATCACCTATCTATCGCTCGTGTTCGGCGAGCTGGTGCCGAAGCGTCTCGCGCTCGTCGACGCCGAGCGGATCGGCTCGTTCGTCGCGCGTCCGATGCTCGTCCTGTCCCGCATCGCGGCGCCCTTCGTCACCGTCCTCGATCTCTCGACCCGGGCCTGTCTCAAGCTGATCGGCGCCTATGACCGCGCGCCGCGCAAGATCACCGACGAGGAGATCAAGGCGCTGATCGCCGAGGCCGAGAGCACCGGCGCGGTCGAGCCGATGGAAAAGGAGATGATCTCGGGCGTGATGCGCCTCGCCGAGCGGTCGGTCCGCGCCATCATGACGCCGCGGCCGGAGGTGAGCTGGATCGACCTGGACGCCTCTGCCGACGAGATCCGTGCCACGCTGACCGCGAGCCGGTTCTCCAAGCTCCCGGTCGGCCGCGGCACCATCGACGAGGTCGTCGGCGTCGTCCGCTCGAAGGACGTGATGGATGCGATGCTCAACGGTCGCCGTTTCGATCTCGGCGCCCTCACGCGGAAGGCGCCTGTCGTCAACGACTGGATGGACGCGATCGATCTCCTCGAGCTGCTCAGAAGCTCGGAGGTGCACATGGCGCTCGTGGTCGACGAATATGGGTCACTCCAGGGCATCGTCACCGCGACCGACATCCTGACGAGCATCGTCGGCGCGTTCCACGAGCCGGGCGAGGCGTTCGAGCATCCGGCGTTGCGTCGCGAGGACGGGTCGTGGCTGTTCGACGGCGCGCTGCCCTCGGACGAGATGGCCGAGCGCCTCGCGATCACGATGCCCGAGGATCACGACTATCACACGGTCGCGGGCTTCGTCCTGTCGCAGACCGGCCACGTGCCGCGGCTCGGCGATCGTGTGCGGTGGCAGGGCTGGGAGTTCGAGGTCATCGACATGGATGGCCGCCGCGTCGACAAGGTGCTGGCGTCGCGATTGGACGGCTGAGCGATCAGGAGATCGGCGGCGGCCCCCCCCCCCCCCCCCCCCCCCGTTACCGAACATGGCGCCGAACATAGAGCCAGGCGACGACGGCGAGCGTGGCGGCGATCCCGGCCGGGTCGGTGTGGGCGAGCTCGACGCCGGCGACCGAGCGCACGATCGCATTCACGAGGCTGGTGAACACGATCATCAGGCCCGAGACCGCGAGGACGACGCGCACGAGGATGCCGAGCCGGCCGAACAGCCAGCCCTGCGCCGCGATGCCGAGCGCGATGATGCCGAGCGCCGTCGTGAGCGAGATCCACACGATGTCGATGATGCCGCCGCCTTTGGGGACATTCATCAGGAGCCCGATGCCGAGCGGGTCCATCACGAAGACGAACGGCACGAGGAACGCAGGGAGCGTGTATTTCCACGCCTGCAACGTCGTCCAGTACGGATCGCCGCCGGTAATCGCCGCGGCCGCGAAGGGTGACAGCGCGGTCGGCGGCGACACCTCCGAGAGGACGGCATAGTAGAAGATGAACATATGCGCGGCGTAGTCGGGAACGCCGAGCTGGATCAGCGCCGGCGCGGCGATCACCGCGCAGATGATGTAGGACGCGGTGACCGGCACCGCGAGGCCGACGATCCAGACGATCAACGCCGTATAGAGAGCGGTGAGGAGGAGGCTGCCGCCGGCATATTGGATCGCGATCGCGCTGAATTTCAGCCCGAGGCCGGTGAGCGTGACGATGCCGACGATGATGCCGGCCGCGGCACAGGTCGCGGCGGTGCCGAGAACCCCGATCGTGCCGTTGCCGAGCGCCTCGAACAGCCGTTTGGGATAGAGCGCGCTGTCGCGGCGGAGATAGCTCACCGCGATCGCGAGCACCGTCGCCCAGAACACCGAGAGCACGGGCGTGAACCCGAGCAGCATGAACACGATGATCGAGACGAGCGAGGTGAAGTGGAAGCCATACTGGCGCGTGAGCGCCCAGAGGCTCTGGCGCACGATCCCTGCATGTTCGGTCGAGCCGAACTTTCCGGCGTCGAGCTCGACCATCACGAACAGCCCGAGGTAATAGAGGCAGGTCGGGATCGCCGCCATCCAGATCACCTCGAGATAGGAGATCTTGAGGAACTCGGCGATCAGGAACGCGGCGGCGCCGAGCACGGGCGGCGACAGGATCGCGCCCATGCCGCCGGCGGCGAGAAGCCCGCCCGCGTCGTTCCGGCCGTAGCCTGCCTTCGCGAGCATCGGATAGGCGACCGAGCCGAGCGTCACCGTGGTCGCGACGCCCGATCCCGACGGCCCGCCGAGCAGGAACGAGGCGCACACGATCGAGCGGCCGGCGCTCGATGGGCGCCCGCCCATCGCGGAGAACGAGAAGTCGATGAAGAACTTGCCCGCCCCCGAGTACTGCAGGATCGCGCCGAAGATCGTGAACAGGATGATCAGGCTCGACGAGACATCGACCGCGGAGCCGAATATCCCCTCGAGCGTCATGAAGAGATGGCCGACCAGCCGGCCGATGTCATAGCCGCGATGCGTCCACGGCGGCGGCAGATGCGGCCCGAACAGGCCATAGGCGATGAAGGCGAGCGCGACGACCGGCATGATCCACCCGGTCGATCGTCGGGTCGCTTCGAGGACCAGCGCGATGAACACGATCCCGACGATCTGGTCGGTCTGGTTGGGGAGCGTGTTGCGGTCGGTGAAATCGTCGCCACCGTCGATCATGTAGACGACGACCGCGACGGCGAGGCAGGCGGCGATGACATCGAACCACGCGATCCGGTCGCGTCGCCGCGGGATCGGCGGGTAGAGAAGAAAGATCAGCACCAGGATGATCGCGACGTGCACCGGGCGCAGCAACTGGGTCGGCACGATCCCGTAGGCGGCATAGAGATGGAAGAGCGACGCCGCGACCGCGAGGCCGCCGATCACCCAGGCGAGCCAGCCCTTCAGGC
>VGEU01000019.1 GCA_016869145.1 Alphaproteobacteria bacterium
GGCGTCGCTGCGTTCGCCGTGTCCGGCGCCGCACAGGCTCTCGCTCTCCAGCTCCATCAGCCGGGTCGCGGCGAAGCCGATCATCTCGCGCAGCAACGTCGCGTCGGAACCCTTCTCCAGCAGCGCGCGAAGCGCCATCTTGTCTTCGGTCATCGTGGTGATCTCCAGGTCAGAGTTGCGTGTTGCAACCCAACCCTACCGAAGAGCACCGCGGTGACCACCGCCGTGGATAAGTAGCCCGCCGCCGCCTGACTCGGGGCGGTCTCTGCGGCGGGCTACTTACCCGCGGCTCCTACACCACCCGGTGGGACACGACCCGTGATTGTCCTCTCGCGTGATCGGAGGCCCTTAACCGGGACGCATCGGTGCACGGCCAGATGGGTTCTCCGGTCGAGCCAGAGGACGACAACAACAGAACCTACAGCAAGAAAAATGGGCGGGTTCGAGACCTGCCCTTTCGGTGATCGGTCGACGGCGCCCGCCGCCTACTCGACCAGCACGGGCTCCTTGCCGGCATCGCCCTCGACGTCGTCCTCGTCCTCGCTCTTTCGCCGCACCGTCGCCTCGGTATAGGCGAAGGTGAGCGCGTCGTCCTCGACGTCGACGCGGACGAGGCCGCCCTTCTGCAGCTTGCCGAACAGGAGCTCGTTGGCGAGCGGCTTCTTGAGGTGCTCCTGTATGACGCGGGCGAGCGGGCGGGCGCCGTAGAGCTTGTCGTAGCCCTTGCGCGCGAGCCACTGGCGCGCCGCCTCCGAGAGCTCGATCGTCACGTGGCGATCGCCGAGCTGCGCCTCGAGCTGGATGACGAACTTGTCGACGACGCGCCCGACCGTCTCGGGCGCGAGCGCCGCGAAGGTGATGACCGCGTCGAGCCGGTTCCGGAACTCCGGCGTGAACATGCGCTTGATCGCCTCCTCGTCCTCGCCGACGCGGGTCTCGCGCTCGAAGCCGATCGCGGGCTTGGCCATCTCGGCGGCGCCCGCGTTGGTGGTCATGATCAGGATCACGTTCCGGAAGTCGACCCGCTTGCCGTTGTGGTCGGTGAGCTTCCCGTGGTCCATCACCTGGAGGAGGATGTTGAAGAGGTCCGGATGCGCCTTCTCGATCTCGTCGAGCAGGAGCACGCAGTGCGGATGCTGGTCGACGGAATCGGTGAGGAGCCCGCCCTGGTCGAAGCCGACATAGCCGGGCGGCGCGCCGATCAGCCGCGACACCGAGTGCCGCTCCATATACTCCGACATGTCGAAGCGGGTGAGCTCGATCCCGAGCGTCAGCGCGAGCTGGCGCGCGACCTCGGTCTTGCCGACGCCGGTCGGGCCGGAGAAGAGATAGCTGCCGATCGGCTTCTCCGGCTCGCGCAAGCCCGCGCGCGCGAGCTTGATCGCCGCCGATAGCGCATCGATCGCCTTGTCCTGGCCGAACACCACCGTCTTGAGATCGCGGTCGAGCGCGCGGAGCGCCTCCTGGTCGGAGCGCGACACGCTCTTGGGCGGGATGCGCGCGATCTTGGCGACGACGGCCTCGACGTCCTTCACGGTGATCAGCTTCCGCCGCTTGGTCTCGGGCAGGAGCTTCTGCGCCGCGCCGACCTCGTCGATCACGTCGATCGCCTTGTCGGGAAGCTTGCGGTCGTTGATGTAGCGCGCGGCGAGCTCGACGGCGGTGCGGATCGCCTCGTTGGTGTAGCGCACGCGGTGGTGCTTCTCGTAATAGGGCTTGAGGCCGCGCAGGATCTTCACCGCGTCCTCGACCGAGGGCTCGTTGACGTCGATCTTCTGGAAGCGGCGGACCAGCGCGCGGTCCTTCTCGAAATAGGACCGGTACTCCTTGTAGGTGGTCGAGCCGATGCAGCGGAGCGAGCCCGACTGGAGTGCGGGCTTGAGGAGGTTCGAGGCGTCCATCGAGCCGCCGGAGGTCGCGCCGGCGCCGATGACGGTGTGGATCTCGTCGATGAACAAGATCGCGCCGTCATAGGCCTCGAGCTCGTTGACGACCGCCTTGAGCCGCTCCTCGAAGTCGCCGCGATAGCGCGTGCCGGCGAGGAGCGCGCCCATGTCGAGGGCGAAGATCGTCGCGTTCTGGAGGACGTCCGGCACCTCGCCGGTGACGATGCGGCGCGCGAGCCCCTCGGCGAGCGCGGTCTTGCCGACGCCGGCATCGCCGACATAGAGCGGATTGTTCTTGGTCCGCCGGCACAGCACCTGAATCGTGCGCGCGATCTCGGAATCGCGCCCGATCAGGGGATCGATCTTGCCCGCGCGCGCCTTCTTGTTGAGGTTGACGCAGTAGGTCGTGAGCGCTTCCTGGTTCCGCTTCTGCGACTTCTGCTCGGGCTGGCTGCTCTCCTCCTCGGAGCCCTGCGGCGCGCGCTGCTCGTTGCGTCCGGGCACCTTGGCGATGCCGTGCGAGATGTAGTTGACGGCGTCGAAGCGCGACATCTCCTGCTCTTGCAGGTAGTAGACGGCGTGCGATTCCCGCTCGGAGAACATGGCGACCAGCACGTTGGCGCCGGTCACCTCCTGGCGGCCCGACGACTGGACGTGGATCGCGGCGCGCTGGACGACGCGCTGGAACGAGGCGGTCGGTTTCGGATCCTCGCGCCGGCCGTTGACCAGGCTCTTGAGCTCGGCCTCGATATAGCCCGTGACCTCGCGGCGGAGCTTCTCGATGTCGACGCCGCAGGCGCGCAGCACCGCGACCGCGTCCTGGTCCTCGGTGAGCGACAGGAGGAGGTGCTCCAGCGTCGCATATTCGTGACCGCGATCGCCGGCGAAGGCGAGGGCCCGGTGGAGCGTCTGCTCGAGGTTGCGGGAGAGCATCGCGGATCAGGCCTTCTCAAGCGTGCATTGCAGGGGATGTTGGTACTGCTTGGCGAGGTCCATGACCTGGGTCACCTTGGTCTCGGCGACCTCGTAGGTGAACACGCCGCACACACCGATCCCCTTCTGGTGGACGTGCAGCATGATACGCGTCGCCTCCTCGTGGGTCTTGTTGAAGAAGCGCTCGAGCACCATCACCACGAACTCCATCGGCGTGTAGTCATCGTTGAGCATGAGAACCTTGTACATCGAAGGCTTCTTCGCCTTCGGCTTCGGCTTGACGACGACCCCGGTGCCCGGCGTGCCGGCGGGGTTCCTCGGACGTTCCTCATTGCTCATGCCTGACAGTCCCTGGTCTCTTACCGACGCGACGCGGCCACCACACGCGCGCGCCCCGTACCTATGACGTCCGGAGCGGCGCGGTTAAAGGCCTCGCGCGCGAAACCGGGCGGACTCTAGCACTCACCGCGCGACCCATGCCAGTGCCGTCGCCGCGGCATTCACTGATAGCCGACGAGCCCGTTCCGCCCCACATCGAGCGTGAAGCTCGCCGCACCCGGCGCGTCGCGCTCGAAGCGATGATACGGGCTGTCCGGGCGCTCGTTCTCGCCGCGCGGCGCACCGATTAGCCGGTCGATCGGATCAAGCTTCGCGAGGATCGGTGGAAACGCGAGCGCGTCGAAGCGCGACGACGGCCACGTCCACGCGTTGAGCCGGAAATCTCCGTCCCGGCAGGACGCGGCGAGCCACCAGTAGGCGTTCGACGCGAGCCGGAGCCCGACCGCGGGCGGTGCGATCCCGCTTCCCTCGACCGCCGCGCGCAGCGCCGCGACCTCGGCCCCGGACAGCGCCGTCGCGCCGCGTTCCGGCCGCCACGGCGCCAGCGGATCGGTCACGACGATGCCGCCGGCGAGATCGGCGCCGCCCCGGAGCGTGGTCTCGAGCATCATCCGGCCGCCGCGCGCCACGACGTCATAGGTCCGCACCTCGACATCGTAGAGGCCGTTATAGACGAAGCGCAGGCGGTCCGGCGCGCCCGGGGCGCAGGCCCTGCGGATGTCCACCGCGCCGACATAGGCGAACCAGCCGAGCGCGGTCGAGACCGGGTCGTCCGGGGGGCTCGCATAGCGGCACCCGGCGGCCGTCATCACCATCGCAAGCACGAGCGCGCGCACGCCCATCGAACGGGCCCCGCGCCAACGTCGCCGCATGTGAAGCGCCTCCACCGTTAACGATAAAATAACGACCTAGAGTTCAGAATGGACAAACCGCTTCGAACGTCTTAGATTGGTCGTTGATTCAAAAAGGAATCTCGGCGTCGAGCGCCGCCCGGGTCAGGATCCGGGTCGGCCACGCAACAGGGTCCAGGTCCGATGCGACACATAGCTTGCGTAGTTGCGGCGTTCTGCCTCTACATATGGGGTGCCGTCGATGCCCGGGCCCAGACCCAGGCCGCCATCGTGGTCGACGCCGCCACCGGCCGGGTGGTCACTGAGCTCAACCCCGACGAGCTCACCTACCCGGCCTCGCTGACCAAGATGATGACCCTCTATATGGTTTTCGAGGCCCTCGAGCAGCGCCGGCTCCAGCTCGGCGAGCCGCTCCCGGTCTCGACCTACGCCGCGACGCGGGCGCCGTCGAAGCTCGGCCTCGATCCCGGCGACACGATCGTGCTCGAGGACGCGATGCTCGGCCTCGTCACCAAGTCGGCGAACGACGCGGCGGCGGTGATCGCCGAGCGGCTCGGCGGCAGCGAGGAGAATTTCGCCGCGATGATGACGCGGCGCGCGCACCGGCTCGGCATGCGCGATACGTCGTTCCGCAACGCCTCGGGCCTGCCGCATCCCGAACAGGTGACGACCGCGCGCGACATGGCGATCCTGTCGCTCGCCGTGGTGCGCGACTTCCCGCAGCACTACCACGTGTTCTCGACCGAGAGCTTCACCTATGGCGGCCGCCACCACGGCAATCACAACCGGCTCATGGCGCGCTATTACGGCATGGACGGGATCAAGACCGGCTATGTCAACGCCTCCGGCTTCAACCTCGCGTCCTCCGCCGAGCGCAACGGCCGGCGGTTGATCGCCGTCGTGATGGGCGGCCCGACGGCGCGCGTGCGCGACAGCTATATGGAGCAGCTCCTCGACGCTGCCTTCGACCGGCTCGCCGATCCGCGCGAGGCCCGTCTCGTCCTCGCCGCCGCCGACCCGCTGAAGCCGGCGGTGCGTCCGCTCACCACGCGTCCCGCCGACGTCGCGCCGATCGTGATCCGCGCCGCGTCCGCCGATCGTCCCGCGCCACGGATCGAGGCCGGCATCGCGCCGCTCTCGCTCGCCGCGTCCGAGCTCGCCGCGATCGACCGCGCCGTCCGCGGCAATGACCGGAAGCCGACCGCTGCGCGCACGGCGGCCTCGGCCGGCAAGTCGTCGGCCGCATGGCGCGTGCAGCTCGCCTCGTTCCCGACCGAGGGCGCCGCGCGCCAGGCCGCCGCCAAGGCGACCCGCGCCGTGCCGGCGCTCGCCGGCGCGCGCACCACGATCGAGCGCTCGCAGGTTGCCGGGCGCACGGTGTTCAAGGCCCGGCTGTCCGGCATCGCCGAGGCGACCGCGCGGAACGCGTGCCGCACGCTCAAGTCGATGGCGGCCTGCACCGCGTCGTCGTGACGCCGATCGGGTTTCCGTCGCGCTGAAATTTCCCGCGCGTGTCTCGCGCCTCGTTCACGCCGGCGGCCACGGCCGAGCGGGCTGAAATCGAACCGTTGCCAGACGCCCCGATGCGCGCTTAGGTGCCGCTCCCTCCTCGCGGGACGCGGCCGGTGTCGGGCTTCTGGTTTCCCCTCCTCGTCAAGATGGCGGCCGCGGCGAGCGTGGTCGTCCTCGCCGCGTGGGCGGCCGAACGGAGCGGCCCGTTCTGGGGCGGGCTGATCGCGGCGCTGCCGCTCGTCACCGGACCGATCTATGTCCTTCTCGCGATCGACACCGACGACGGTTTCGTCGCGGCGAGCGCGCTTTCGTCCTTCGCCGCGCTCGGCGCCTCGATCCTGTTCGCGACCGCCGTGGCGCGGACCGGCGAGCGCCTCGGCCTCGGCGGCGCGATCGCGGTGGGGCTCGGCGCCTGGCTCCTCTTCGCGCTCCCCGTCGCACGGTTCGACTGGACGGTCCTCTCGGCGCTCGTCCTAAACCTCGCGGTCTTCGCGCTCGCCTTTCGCCTCACGCGTGATCTCGCCCGCCGCGCCTTGCCGCCGGCGCGCCCGGTCAGGCGTTGGTACGACCACCCGGCGCGCGCGATCATGGTCGGGCTCCTCGTCGGCGGCGTCGTCACCGCCTCGACCGCGATCGGCCCGGAAGCGACCGGCATCGCCTCGGTGTTCCCGGTCACCTTCCTCTCCGTCGTCCTGATCCTGATGCCGCGGCTCGGCGCGACGTTCACCGCGGTCACGCTCGCGAAGTCGCTCCGCGCCATGACCGGGATGGCGGGCGCGTTCCTCGCCGTCCATCTCGGCACGCTCGCATGGGGTGTCGTCGCCGGGCTTGTCGCCGGGCTTCTCGCATCGATCGGCGCCTCGCTCGCGCTCGTCGTCATCGAGCGGCGAGGCTGAGACCGTGCCCGAGTTCTGGCTCGCGCTCCTGGTCAAGATGACGGCGACGGCCGCCGTCGTCGTGACCGCGACCTATGCCGCCGAACGCAGCGGGCCGTTCTGGGGCGGCCTCATCACCTCGCTTCCGGTCGCGGCCGGGCCGGCCTATGTGCTCCTGTCGCTGCAAGCCGACCGCGACTTCGTAGCCGCGAGCGCGCTCGCGAGCTTCGTCACCACACCGGCCTCGATCGTGTTCGTGGTCGTCTTCGCCCGTCTCGCCGCGAGCCGCCCGCTCGCCGTCTCGCTGGTGGCCGCGATCGCGGCGTGGTTCGCCGCCGCGCTCCCGATCGCCGCCGTCGCGTGGACGCCGCTGACCGGCACGCTTCTCAACGCCGTCGTCTTCTGGGCGAGCTTCCGGGCGACGCGGCGGCTCGCGGCGAAAGAGATCGCGGCGGCCGCCGTCCGCGCGCGCTGGTACGATCTCCCGTTCCGCGCCTTTCTCGTCGGCTCGATGGTCGCCGGCGTCGTCACCGCCTCCGATGCGATCGGCCCGCTTGCGACCGGCATGGCGACCGTCTTTCCGATCACCTTCATGAGCTTCGTCGTGATCCTGATGCCGCGGCTCGGTGGCCCGTTCGCGGCCGTGACGCTCGCCAAGGCGATCCGCGCCATGGTCGGCTTCGTCGTCGCCCTTCTCGCCCTCCACCTCGGCACCCTCGCCCTCGGCACGACCGAGGGCCTCGTCCTCGGTCTCGCCACCTCGCTCGCCTATTCGGTTGTGATGGTGCTCGCACGCCGCCTGGGCCGCGCCTGATCGGCCGTCGACCGTCATTGCGCCGGCTCCGGTCCCGTCGTAGATGTGGTCGCAAGACCGGCATCGAGCCGGCAGCGACGGGAGAACGGGAGGACACGGCCATGAATACGCGGCTTTTCGGCGCCATCGCGTTGGGTGCGGCCATCGCCATCGCCACACCGGTTTCGGCCCAGCAGATCGTGATGAAGATCGGCACCGCGACCGTCGGCACGGGCGACCAGAACATGTGGATGGAGCGGTTCAAGCAGCGCGTGGAGCAACGCGCCGGCGGCCGCATGGCGGTCAACCTGTTTCCGGGCAGCCAGCTCGGCGACAACACGCGCATGATGGAAGGCACCCAGCTCGGCACGCTCGAGGCCTATGTCGCACCGACCGTCTATCTCTCGATCGCCGACCGCCGCTTCATGGTGCTCGACTCGCCCGGCATCTTCGACGACATCGAGCACGGCCAGCGCGTCGTCACCGATCCGGGCTTCCGCGACATGTTCCTCGTCCTCGGCACGGCGAAGAACGTGATCGGCATCTCGATGTGGGCGTCGGGCACCTACTGCCTCATGATGCGCTCGAAGCCCGTGCGCACGGTCGACGACTTCAAGGGCCTCAAGATCCGCGTGCTCGCAAGCCGGGTCGAGAGCGAGACCGCGAGGCGCCTCGGCTCGACCGGCGTTCCCATGGCGCTCGGGGAGGTGATGCAGGCGGTGCAGACTGGCGTCATCGACGGCGCCAAGGGCGCGCTCGTCGTCGCCGACGCGTTCAAGATGTGGACGCTCACCAAGTACCTCACCGAGACCGACGAGGCGGTCCTGGTCTCGGCCGTCGCGGTACACAAGCCGTGGTTCGACAAGCTACCCGCCGATCTCCGGACCGCGGTCCTTGAGGAGGGCAAGCGCCTCGACCAGGAGATGCACGATTACTCGATCGAGCAGCGCAAGGGGTTTCGCGTCAACTGGGTGAAGAACGGCGGCGAGCTGATCCAGCTCGCGCCGGCGGAGCGGAAGAAGCTGACGGAGCGGCTCGCGACAGTCGGCGAAACCGTGATCCAGGACTTTCCCGAGGTGAAGCCCGTGTTCCAGTCGATGCTCGACTTCGCGAAAAAGCACCGGAAGCCGGCGAGCTGAGCCGGGCCCGCGCCCCGCACCATCCAGGGAGAACGCCCATGAGGATCGACGGTCGACTGCTCGCGATCGCCACCGTGCTCGCGACAGCACTCGCCATCGCGACACCGGCCGCCGGCCAACAGGCGGTGATGAAGATCGGCACCGCGACCGTCGGCGACGGCGATCAGAACACCTGGATGGCGCGGTTCAAGGAACGGGTCGAGGCCCGCGCGCCGGGGCGGATCAGCATCCAGCTCTTCCCCGGCAGCCAGGTCGGCGACAACACGCGCATGGTCGAGGGCATCCAGCTCGGCACGCTCGAGGGCTATGTCGGCCCGACCACGGTCTCGGCGATTGCCGAACGTCGGCTCCAGATCTTCGATGCCCCCGGCGTCTTCGACGACATGCAGCACGGCCAGCGCGTGATCACCGACCCCGCGTTCCGTTCTTGGTTCCTCGCACTCGGCGAGCGGCGCAATTTCACCGGCATCTCGATGTGGGTGTCGGGCACGGCGTGCATGATCACCAAGACGCGGCCGATCCGCACGGTCGAGGACTTCCGCGGCCTCAAGATGAGCGTCCTCGCGACGCGGATGGAGACCGAGACCATGAGCCGTCTCGGCGCCGCGGGCGTGCCGATGCCGATGGTTGACCGGCTGCACGCAATGCAGACCGGCCAGATCGACGGCACCAAGCTCGCGCTCGTCGTCGCCGACGCATTCAAGTTCTGGACCATGGGGAAGTATCTGACCGAGAGCGACGAGGTGCTGATCATCCCGCTGGTGATCGTGCACAAGCCTTGGTTCGACAAGCTGCCCGCCGATCTCCAGGCCATCATGCGCGAGGAGGGCCGCAAGCTCGACGACGAGCTGATCGGCTACTCGACCGAGAAGCGGAAGCTCTACCGCGAGAACTGGGTGAAGAACGGCGGCGAGCTGATCCAGCTCTCGGACGCGGAGCGCAAGCGCTTCCTCGACCGACTCGCCGGCGTCGCCGATGCGGTGCTCGCCGAGAACCCCGAGGTCAAGGCCGCCTTCGACCACATGATGCCGTTCGTCGAGAAGCACCGGAAGAAATAGCGCGGTCATGGCGGCGCGGACCAACGCGGCGCAGAACCTCGGCGGTTTCCTCGCGGCGAACGCCGATCTCGTCCTCCGCCTGACGCGCGCGGTCGAGCTCGCCGATGTGAGCGCGCTGATCGTCGAGGCGCGCCGTCCGGTCTTGTTCGAAAGGATCGCGGGCCATCCCGGGTGGGTGATCTGCGATCTCCTGTTCCGCGACCGCCGCGCCCAGGCGCGCGTCCTCGGCACGACGCCCGACCGCGTGCTGCCTGAGCTCGCCCGCCGCCTCGCGCTGCCTCCCCGCGCCCCGGTCATGGTCGACGACGGTCCGGTCAAGTCGGTCCGCATCGCCCGCGAGGCCGTCGATCTCCGCGCGATCCCGGCGTTCCGTCACGGCGAGAAGGACCCCGGTCCGTCGCTGATCGCGATGATGATCATCCGCGATCCGGAAACCGGCCGGGACAATCTCTCGTTCACCCGTATCGCGGCGATCGATGCGCACCGCGCGACCGTGCTGATCGGCTCCTCGCCCCATATGCGCGCCATCCTCGCCCGCCACGAGGCGGCGGGCCGGCCGATGCCGGTCGCGCTCGTGATCGGGACGCATCCGGCCTACGAGATCATGGCGAGCTATTCGGTGCCGACCCATCTTGAGGCGTTCGGCGAGCTCGACATGGTGGCGAATCTCCTCGACGCCCCGGTCGCGCTGGTTGCCTGCGACACGATCCCGCTCGCGGTGCCGGCCGAGGCCGAGCTCGTGATCGAAGGCGAGGTCCGGCCCAGCGAGCGCGCGCCCGACGGTCCCGGTTCGTCGCAGTTTCTCTATTATCACCCCGGTGCCGCCGAGCAGCCGGTGTTCACCGCGACCGCGATCACGCGGCGGACGAGCCCGGTCCTCCGCCAGCACGACACGCTTCTCTACACCGACCACCAGACGCTGATCGCGCTACCGCACGAGGCGATCCTGTGGCAGCGGCTCCGCGAGCACGCCTTCCCGCTCCACGACGTGCAATACGTGCCGTGGGGCGGCACGCTCGTCTGCGTGGTCAAGATGACACCCGAATATGACGGCCAGGTGCGCGACGTGCTCCTGATGGTGCTCGGCCAGCGCTGGCCGAACGCCAAGATGGCGCTCGCCGTCGACGACGACATCGACATCGAGGAGCTGGCCGAGCTCTTCTGGTTGATCTCGACGCGGGTCGATCCGGCGCGCGATGTCCACATCGTGCCGGATACGCGCGGCCATCCCGCCGATCCCGGCGCACGACCGCTCGCCGAAGCGCCGCGCCGCGCCATCACCGGGAAGTGGCTGATCGATGCGACCAAGCCGCCGCTGTCGCGCGCCGCCGACCGCGCCCGCTTCGAGCGCGCGCTGCCGCCCCGCCACAAGGCCGTCCGCCTCGAGGACTATCTCTGAGCCGTCCGGCGTGACCGGGCCGCCCGGCGCGGTCCTCGCAATGGGGCGAGCATCGTCTGCTTGTGGCGACGGTGCCAGCCGTCGAACGACCAAAGTCGGGGACCGGGGCGCGCGGCGGCGCTGGCGGCAAAGGTGAGCGCGGAGATCGCGCATCCGTCGGCCGCGGTGACCCTGACGGCGATCACGCGATACTCGTCGCCCTCGTAGGCGAGGAGGCGGCGCCACCCGGCGCGGTCGATCGCGCGTGCGAGAAGGCCCGCGGTCTCCGCGCCGGGCGCGTGCACGATGACGGGATAGGGCCGGCCGATCAGCCCAACGCGGCGCCAACCGGCGAGCCGCGCGGGCTCGATCAGGGATGCGCCGACGACGCGCGCCCGCACGTCCGCATCCATCAGCGTGCCATAGAAGAAAACGCGCACCGGTCAGACCGTCACGCCGCGGCGCGCCGCTCTCTGCGGTGAGCCCACGGCGCTAGAACGCCGGCGGCTCGATACCGCTCCGGCGCACCTCGGCCGCGAGCGCAGCCTTGAGGCGGGAGAGCCCGGCCGCGTCCTTCGCCTCGCAGCGCGCGACGAGGACGTCCTGGGTGTTGGACGCGCGCAACAGCCACCAGCCGTCGTCGGTCATCACGCGCACGCCGTCGATGTCGTTCATCCGCGCGCCGGCTGCCTTGAGACGGTCGCGCACCTCGGTGATGACCGGGAACTTCCGCGTGTCGGAGCACGGAAAGCGGAGCTCGGGCGTCGAGACAAGCTGCGGCAGCGCGGCGCGCATCGCCGCGAGGCTCCGTTCCGAGCGCGCGAGGGAGCGGAGGAGGCGGACCGCCGCGTAGAGCGCGTCATCGTAGCCGTAATAGCGGTCGGCGAAGAAGATGTGACCGCTCATCTCGCCCGCGAGCGGCGCGCCGATCTCCTTCATCTTTGCCTTGATCAGCGAGTGCCCGGTCCGCCACATCAGCGGCTGGCCGCCGAGCTTCGCGATCGAATCGAACAGCGTCTGGCTCGCCTTCACATCGGCGATGATCGTCGCGCCCGGCTTGCCCGCGAGCACATCGGTCGCGAGCAGCACCATGAGCTGGTCGCCCCACAGGATGTGGCCCTCGGCGTCGATGACGCCGATGCGATCGCCGTCGCCGTCGAAGGCGATGCCGAGATCGCATTGCTCGGCCTTCACGGTCTGGATGAGCTGCTCGAGATATTTCGGCACCGTCGGATCGGGATGATGCGCCGGGAAGGTGCCGTCGATCCGCGCATTGAGGAGGATGTGGGTGCCGGGAAGCTTCGCCGTCACCATCTCCATCGCCCGGCCCGTCGAGCCATTGCCGGCGTCCCACGCCACCTTGAGCGCGCGGCCGGGCTCGAAATCCGCGAGGATGCGCGCGACATAGTCGTCGAGCACCGGACGCTCGGTGACCGCGCCCTTGCCGGACGCGAAGTCGCCCGCGGCCGCGAGCGCGCCGAGCCGCTTGATGTCCTCGCCGAAGAACGAGGCGTGGCCCATCATCATCTTGAAGCCGTTGTACTCGGGCGGGTTGTGCGAGCCCGAGATCATGATGCCGCCGTCGACGCCGAGGGTGTAGACGGCGTAATAGAGCATCGGCGTCGGGCCGAGGCCGATCCGCGTGACGTCGATGCCGGCGGCGGTGAGGCCTTCGATCAGCGCCGCCTCGAGCTCGGGCGACGACAGGCGGCCGTCATAGCCGACCGCGACGCGCCGGCCGCCGCCTTGCGCGACGAAGGTGCCGAACCCGCGTCCGATCGCGCGCGCATCCGCCGGTCCCAGCGTCTTCCCGACCACGCCCCGGATGTCGTACTCGCGGAGGATCGTCGGGTCGAAGCGGTGCTGGCTCATTGGAAATTCTTTCTCAGGATCGGCGGACGCCCGATCGAATGATAGTCGAAGCCCGCGGTCGCGAACTCCTCGGGCTTGTAGATGTTGCGGAGATCGACGATCACCGGCTCCTTGAGGAGCGCCCGGATGCGACGGAGGTCGAGCGCGCGGAACTCGTTCCACTCGGTGACGATGACGAGCGCGTCGGCGCCCTTCATGATGCCGTAGGCGTCGGCGCCGAATTCGACGTTCCTGAACAGATGCCGCGCCTCCTTCATGCCCTGCGGATCGAAGGCGCGCACCTTGGCGCCGAGCTCCTGGAGCCGCGGGATGATCTCGAGGCTCGGCGCCTCGCGCATGTCGTCGGTGTTGGGCTTGAAGGTGAGGCCGAGGATCGCGACGGTCTTGCCGGCGACCGAGCCGCCCGAGGCGGCGACCACGCGGTCGGCCATCAGCTCCTTGCGAGCGTCATTGACGGCGACGACGGTCTCGATGATGCGGAGCGGCGCGCCCGCGTCGCGCGCGGTGCGCACCAGCGCGAGCGTGTCCTTCGGGAAGCACGAGCCGCCATAGCCGGGTCCGGCGTGGAGGAATTTCGAGCCGATGCGGCCATCGAGACCGATGCCGCGCGCGATATCCTGAACGTTGGCCCCGACCCGCTCGCAGAGATCGGCGATCTCGTTGATGAAGGTGATCTTGGCGGCGAGGAACGTGTTGGCCGCGTATTTGATGAGCTCGGCCGATTCGAGCGTCGTGAACACGATCGGCGTCTCGAGGAGATAAAGCGGGCGGTAGAGCTGGCGGAGCGCCGCCGCCGCGCGCTCGGATTCGGTGCCGATCACGACCCGATCCGGGCGCATGAAGTCGTTGATCGCCGAGCCCTCGCGGAGGAACTCGGGGTTCGAGGCGACGTCGAAATCGGCATCGTGGCGCTTGGCGCGGATGATGCGGTGGACCTCGCGGCCGGTGCCGACGGGCACGGTCGACTTGGTGACGATGACGAGATAGCCGTCGATCCGCGCCGCGATCTCCTCGGCCGCCTGGTAGACATAGGAGAGATCGGCGTGGCCGTCGCCGCGCCGGCTCGGCGTGCCGACCGCGATGAAGACGGCATCGGTGCCGCGCATCGCCTCGGCGATGTCGGTCGTGAACGAGAGGCGGCCCGCGGCAACGCCCTTGGCGACCAGCGCGTCGAGACCCGGCTCGTAGATCGGGATCTCGCCCCGGCGCAGCATCTCGATCTTGGTCGCGTCCTTGTCGAGGCAGACGACGTCGACGCCGAACTCGGCGAAGCAGGCGCCCGAGACCAGCCCGACATAGCCGGTACCCACCATCGCGATACGCATGACCTTCCTCGTCTCGGTTCAACCCCCCGGCCAGTGCCGCCGGCCGGCCGATTCTCGGGGGCGATCGTCAAGAATGGGTTTTCAGGACGCTCTCGACGGCGGGCCGCACCTGGTCACGGAGATCGGCGCGGGCGAGCGCGAAGGCGACGTTCGCCTCGACGAAGCCCACCTTGTCGCCGCAATCGAACCGCCTTCCCTCGAAGCGGAGCCCATGGAAGGGCGCGGTCCCGATCATCTTCGCCATCGCGTCGGTGAGCTGGATCTCGTTGCCGGCGCCGCGCTCGAAGCGGGCGAGATGGGTGAAGATCGCGGGCTCGAGGATGTAGCGCCCGATGATCGAGAGCGTCGAGGGCGCCTTGGCCGGCTCCGGCTTCTCGACCAGGCCCCTGACCTCGGCGAGCCGGCCGTCGTCCTTGCCGATGTCGAGGATGCCGTAGCGGTTGGTGTGGGCGCGCGGCACATCGATCACCGCGACGAGATTGCCCCCGGTCGCGGCGCGCGCATCGACCATCTGGCGGAGGCAGGGCGTCTTCGCGAGGACGAGATCGTCGGGGAGGAGGATCGCGAACGGCTCGTCACCGACCACCTCGCGCGCGCACCAGACGGCGTGGCCGAGACCCATCGCCTCCTGCTGGCGGGTGAAGACGATCTGGCCGGGCTTCAAGACGGTCGCCGCGATGTCGGCGAGCTCTTTCGTCTTGGCGCGGCGCTCGAGCGTCGCCTCGAGCTCGATGCCGCGGTCGAAATGGTCCTCGATCAAGGACTTGCCGCGGCTCGTCACAAACACGAAGGTCTCGATCCCCGCGGCGAGCGCCTCCTCGACCGCGTACTGGATCAGCGGCTTGTCGACGACCGGCAGCATCTCCTTGGGCATCGCCTTGGTCGCCGGCAGGAACCGGGTGCCCAGGCCCCCGATCGGGAACACCGCCTTGCGGACCCTCTCTGCCATTCATCCCCCTTCGCCCCGCCGACATTCGGCGCGGTCACCATCCCCGGGGCCGCGCCCTTGTGCCACGGGAGCCGCGACGCACGCAAGACGCCGAGCCTAGTCCGGCCGCCTTAACACCCCGGAAACGGCTGGGAAACGGCCGGTAAACCGCTGGGAAACGGCTAGGAACCGAGGAGCAGGTCCTTGGCCTGGTTGATCTTGGCGGCGAGATAGGTGGAGCCGCCCTGGTCCGGGTGGTTCTTGAGCATGAGACGCCGGTGCGCCTCCTTGATCGCGTCCCGCCCGGCGCCCCGCGATAGACCCAGGATCTCGTAGGCCTCATCGACGCTCATGCCCCCCGGCGGCGGCCGTGGCCCAGACCCCGCCCCCGCCCCCGACCCCGGCTCCGCATAGTCGCCACCGCCGGCGCCCGGACCCGCCGCCCGCCAGTCGGGGTGGATGCGGTCGAGATAGGATTCGAGCACCTGCGCCGATTGCTCGTCGCCGACGCGGGCCTCCTGCAGGAGCGCGAGCAGGTCGGAGAGCGACAGGTCCTCGAGCCGCTCGCCTCTGAAGCGGCCGTCCAGCACGGTCCCGGAGAGCGTGCCGGTGTCGTGATCGAGCCGCATGCGCAGAAAGCGCGTCTCAATATCGGACGACTGGCCGGCGGTCGGACCGCGGAAGCCCTTGGCGAGCCGGCCGATGGCCCGCCAGCGGAGAAAGACCGGCAGGAGCGCGGCGGCGAGCCCGGTGACGAGGCCGAGCCGGCCGGTCATCGCGATATAGAGGAGGCCGAGGCCGCCGGCGGCGATGCCGCCCCATTTGAGCACGCGGACGAGCATCTTCGGGTCGGCGTTCGCCAGCCCGCGCAGGATCAGGATGACGCCGAGGATGACCGCGATCGCGAGGATGAAATAGGGCATCGGCGCCGCCGTCCCCGCGCAACCTCAGCGTACCTGGGAGATCAGGAGCGGCACCTGGCCGCCGGTGCGCTTGCCGAAATCCTCGAGCGCGCGCCGTCCGCCCGCGGCATAGACGGCGACCGCCTTGAGGAGATCGCGGAGCTGGCGCGCCGAGGACCCGTCGAAGGAGCAATAGGCGCCGTTGGTCAGCCGCGCGATCTGGCGGAAGGCGCGTGTCGCGATCGGCTCGGCACCCTCCTGGAACATGAACGCCGGCACGCCGAGGACGCCGAGCTTGCCGGCGATGTGACAGAGAACGTCGACGTCCTCCTCCATGCAGTCGCCGACGAAGACGAGCGCATTGACGCGCCGCTTCTCCGTCTCGCGCAGGCAATGCGACAGGATCTTCTCGATCTGGGTCTGGCCGCCGAGGCATTTGACGCCGGTCATGCGGCGGATGAGGTCGGCGGCGTTGTCGACCCACGGGCTTGTCCGGCACTCGCCGAAGCCGCGGTAGAAGACGAGCTGCACCTCGAGCCCACCGAGCGCCGCAGTCTCCTGGAACATCTCGCTCTGGAGCTGGCAGGCGCGGTCCCAGGTCGGCTCGCGGCTGGCCGTCGCGTCCATGCCGAACATCAGCCGGCCCTTGCCGCCGGACGGCCGCACCGTCGGCATGCGCGCGATCCTGTCGAGGAAGTCCTTCACCTCGGCCGTCTTGGCCTTGGCGGGAAGCTTGTCGTCATTGCCGCTCATGGCACCATCCTCAACCCCTGAGATAGTGTGCCGCCCCCCGCGAACTAGACCCTGCTCCGCATGAGGTTCGACGTCAGGCCGGTCGCAGCCATACCGCGGTGTCGTGGAACACCGCGCCTCCGTTGGGCGGCGCCGGATCGGCGCTGACCAGGAGGTTGATGCCCATCCCTTCCTCGAATGCGGCATTGGGCCAGATGCCCTCGACGATGACGATGCCGCGTTGCAGACCGTCGAACGGCTCGACCGCGACGACGACCGAGCCCTTGTCGTTGCCGATCCTGACGCGCCCGTCGGCCACGAGCCCGAGCGCGGCGCAGTCATCGGGATGGATCTTCGCCGTCGGACGGCCCTCGCGCGCCTGCGAGGTCGGCGTCTCGGTGAACGAGGTGTTGAGATAGTTGCGCGACGGCGCAGTGACGAGGCGATAGGGACGGCGCGCATCCGCCTCGTCGGTATTGGCGAGATGGTCGGGGAGCGCCGGCATCGCCGCGTGGTCCGGCCCGAGCGCCGCCCAGTCGGGCGCGAAGCGGAAACGGCCGTCGGCATGGCCGAAGCCGGTCAGGAAATGCGCGCGCTCGAATTCGGGCTGGCAGTCGAGCCAACGCCGCGCGCGCAAATCCTCGGCATCGCCGTAGCCCGAGGCGCGGAGCGTCCAGTCGATCGCCTCCCAGGCCGACATCGCGAAGCCGGGATGGTCGGCGCCGAGCCGCGCCGCGAGCGCGTTGACGACCTCCTGGTTCGGGCGCGCCTCGGCGAAGGGCGCGATCGCGCGCGGGCCGATCTGGAGATGGCTGTGCCCGAGCGAGATGTAGAGATCGTCGTGCTCGAGGAACGTCGTCGCCGGCAGAACGAGGTCGGCGAGGGCCGCCGTCTCGGTCATGAACTGCTCGTGCACCACGGTGAACAGATCCTCGCGTAGGAAGCCGCGGCGGACGAGGCCGGTGTCGGGGGCGACGGCGAGCGGATTGGTGTTCTGGATCACGAGCGCCTTAACCGGCGGGCCGTCGCCGAGATCGCGGCGGTCGCCGGTGAGCACCGGGCCGATGCGCGACTGGTCGAGGATGCGGACGCGGCGGTCGAGCCGGTCGTTGCCGTCGATCATGCGCCGATCAAGCTTGTAGAGATCGGTGTAGGAATAGGTCGCGCCGCCGCCCTTGTGCGCCCAGGCGCCGGTGAGTGTCGGGAGACACGTGACCGCATGCGCCGCCGCGGCGCCGTTGCGCGAGCGGGCGAAGCCGTAGCCGACGCGGATCATGCTCCGCTTGGTGGCGCCATAGAGACGGGCGAAGGCGACGATGGCATCGACGGAAAGACCGGTGATCGGCGCCGCCCAGGCGGGCGGGCGGTCCGCGACGTGCGCCGCGAGCCGGTCGGGATCGTCGGCATAGCGGGCGAGATAAGCGCGATCGACGAGGTCGTCTGCGAACAGCACGTGCATCATCGCGACCGCGAGCGCGCCGTCGGTGCCGGGCCGCGGCATGACGTGGAGATCGGCCTGTGCCGCGGTCGGCGTGCGATAGGGATCGACGACGACCAATTGCGCGCCGCGCTCCTTCCGCGCGCGCGCGATGTGGTGCATCAGGTTGACCTGGGTGTGGACCGGATTGGCACCCCAGACGACGACGAGATCGGACTCGGCGATCTCGGTCGGGTGCGGGCCGAACTTGTGGCCGACACCGGCGCGCCAGCCCGCCTCCACGATCGACGAGCAGATCGTGTAGTGCTGACGCGACCAGCCCATGACGTGGCGGAGCCGGTTGAGGCTCTCGCGCTGCACGAGGCCCATGGTGCCGGCATAGTGGTAGGGCCAGACCGCGGCGGGACCGTCGCGCCGGGCGGTCTCGACGAGGCGGGCGGCGATCTCGTCGAGCGCCGCGTCCCAGGAGACGGGCTCGAACCGGCCCGAGCCCTTGGGGCCGGCGCGGCGGAGCGGCGTCGCGAGCCGGCCCGGATGGTGCACGCGCTCGGCGTAGCGCGCGACTTTGGCGCAGACGACGCCGGCGGTATAAGGGAGATCGCGCGCCCCGCGCACGGTGCCGATGCGGCCGTCGGCGCGGAGCTCGACATCGACCGCGCAGGCGCTCGGACAGTCGTGCGGACAAACGGAGAACGCCGTCCCTTCGGGCATCGCGCATGGTCCTCTCGGGTCTCGCGGGGAGTATAGGACGGACGCGCCGGGCGGCGGAAGGGCGGGGGTGGTCCGGTGCGTCGTCCGAGACGCGCCCGCGTACGCTCCTCGGGGCGCCCCTCGGCACGCCCCCTGTGCACACCCTTGGCACGCCCCATTGCGCGCCCGGTTGAATACCCCCTGTGCACGCCCCCTTGCGGGCGGGGCGCGGTTGGCTTAGGCCTGAGGGGCAAGCGAGGGAGGAGCCGATGGCCCGGATTCGCCACATCGCGATCCTGACCGAGGACGTCGACCGGCTGGTCAAATTCTACATCGACTCGTTCGGCCTCAGGACCGTCGAGGGCGTCGGCACGGCGACCTATCTCACCGACGGCCATATCAACCTCGCCATCATCCCGATCGGGCCCGAGCGCGAGATCGAGGGCGACCACCTCCGCGTCGGCATCAACCATTTCGGCTTCGAGGTCGACGACGTCGCCGCGGTGGCACCGCGCACGCGGTCGGCCGGCGCCGCCGACCCGGTGCGCAAGCGCCCGCCCAATCGCGAGGCCGAGTACCGGGTGCACGATCCCGACGGCAACCCGATCGACCTGTCGCAGCATGGCTGGCCGCACTGAGCGGGCGGGCGTGGCCGGGGAACCGGCGCGACCCGGCCTTGTGACACGATCCCGTTGCAAAATCCGGCCGACCGATCCATATACCCGTGATCGACGTTTGGCCGGACAATCGGGCCGTTCCGCCTTTGAAGCTCGCGGGCGCGCGTTCAGATCCATGCGAATGATCGATGAATTGCGAGCGATGCGCGGTAGCATCGCCTCGTGTGCACCGCCTGAGAAAGGAAACCCTCGATGATCAAGGGCACCGTCAAGTTCTACAATGCACAGAAGGGCTTCGGCTTCATCCAGCCGGAGAGCGGCGGCAAGGACGTGTTCGTCCACGCCACCGCACTCGAGCGCGCCGGGATCTCCGGTCTGACCGACGGCCAGAAGGTCATGTTCGATACGGCCGAAGACCGCCGCAGCGGCAAGATCGCCGTCAGCAACATCACCCTCGCCTAACGCCACCCGTCGCCGGTACCGTCCGACAGCGCGACGCCGCCCGACGCGGGCGGCGCCGTCCATCGTCGGACGGACCGTCGTCCGCCGTGGTCCGAAACGCCGGCCGCGCCCCGTGACCGGTCCCGACGCTGTCGTGGCCCTCGGCACGCTCGACTGTCGGCGGTGCGGTGCGTGCTGTGCTTACGCCGCCGATTGGCCGCGCTTCACCCTCGAAGACGACGCCGCGAGCGCCCGCATTCCGGCGCATCTCGTCGATGACGCAGGCGCGCGCATGCGCTGCGACGGCGACCGCTGCGCTGCGCTCGAAGGCACGGTCGGCGTTGCGACGCGCTGCACGATCTACGACGACCGGCCCGAGGTGTGCCGCGCCTGCGTGCCGGGCGACGATGCCTGTCTGATCGCGCGGAGAGCGCGCCTCTAGCCCGCCACGCCGCTGCCCCGACAGGCCGCCGCCGCCCCCTCCCGCGTGCGGAGGGGGGATGCGACTGGCTCGGGCGACGGTGCGATCGCGGTCGCGAACCGGCTAGGGCAGGAAGTCCTCGAGGCGGACCTTGTCGAAGTTCCGCGGCATGGCGCGCTCGAAGCGGGCGCGCTCCTCCGGCCGCGCGACCGACGGCTTGGTCGCATCGATCAGCCACTTGGTGCCGACGCGCTGGAAGCTCGACAGGCCCGGCACCACCGGCGAGATGTTGTCGAGTGCGAACACGCGCGTGTTCGGGATCAGCACCACGTCCTTCTCGGCGTGGACGCGCGTCGTCATCGACCACATGACCTGGCGGAGATCGCTCGCATCGATGTCGTCGTCGACGGCGATGGCGAGCTTGGGGTGGAGATAGGGACCGGAGAGCGCCGCCATCAGCGCGGTCTTGGCCTGACCCTCGACGCGCGGCCGGAGCTTGATCACGATCGCCATCAGCCCCGAGACGGTGAGCGAGCGGATGTCGAGGATCTCCATGCCGCCTTCGACATTGCGCAAGTGATCCCAGGTCGCGATCTCGATGCCGAGCCCGGTCGTCGCCTGGGTGTCGGTCGCGGGAAAGCCGCAATGGATCGCGTAGAAGACGGGGTCCTTCCGCCGTGTGATCGCCTTGACCTTGAAGATCTCGGAAATGCCGGCCTCGGCATAGGTGCCGGGCACCTCGCCGAACGGGCCTTCGGGCTCCGTATGGTTGGGCAACACCTCGCCCTCGATGATGAGCTCGGCCTCGGCCGGCACCTCGACGTCGATGGTCTCGCACTTCACCATGCGCACGGCCTCGCCGAGAAGGCCGCCCGAGACGTCCATCTCGTCGATGCCGAAGCCGGTCGTGTAGGCCGAGCCGAACCAGATCGCCGGATGCGCGCCGACCACCATGGCGACCGGCATCGGCTTGTTGATCTTGCAGAACTTGTCGTAGATGCGCCGCGCCTGACGCGGCAGCATGAGGAACCCGGTCTTGTCCTTCGCCATGATGTGCTGGCGGTGGATCGAGATGTTGGAGATCCCGGTGTCCGGATCCTTGATCCAGCCCATGCCCGAGGCGATGAAGCGCCCGCCGTCGTGCTCGGAGACGATCATCGCCGGGAGATCGTAGAGGCTCGCCGCCTCGCCCTTGAGGATCACCTCCTTGCAGGGCGCCTTCGCCTTGTCGACCATGACCGGCTTGATCGGGTTCTTCACCCGCCGGCTCATCTCGGGCAGGAGGTCGTGCTCGTCGATGCCGAGCCCGATCGACCACTTGCGGCGGTCGGCGAGGATCTGGCTGCACGCCTGCCAGCCGGCGTGTCCTTTGATGGTGGTGAACAGCGTCGACTTGCCGTTCTCGGCATAGTTCTTCCACTCGACCGCCGACATGTTCTGTTCGGGGTCGACCTCCTTCGAGACGCGGACGAGTTCGCCCTGCTGCTCGAGATTCTGGAGCAGAGGTCGAATGGACTGATCGGGCATGACGAACTCCCAGGGGCCGAGCGGATACCGGCCTGCTTGTACGGACGGGACGTCCCGCCGGCAAGCGGAGAGTGCGGGACCAGCCGGCCGCGCGCAACCTCTCCCCGCAGGCAGAGGGCGCGGGCGACGCGCGGCTGGCGGCGGCGAACGCGGCCGGATCGGCGCGATCAGGCCGCCGGCTCGATCCCCGACAGACGGGCATAACGCTGGCGGTGGGCGGCCTCGTTGCCACCGCTTGCCGACAGGGCCATCGCGCGCTTGAGATAGAGCCCGATGTCGTGCTCGTCGGTGAAGCCGATCGCGCCGTGCATCTGGATCGAGGACTTGCATACCTGGAGCGCCGCGCCCGAGGCCTTGGCCTTGACGGCGGAGGCCATCATCGGGCTGCCGCGACCGGCGTCGACGGCGGTGCAGACCTGGAACACCAGCGAGCGCGTCAGCTCGACCTCGATATATTCGTTGACCGCGCGGTGCTGGAGCGCCTGGAAGCTGCCGATCGGACGATCGAACTGCTTCCGGATCTTGAGATACTCGACCGTGGTGTCGAGCGCCTGGCCCATGACGCCGAGAAGCTCGGCCCCGGCCCCGATCAGGACACCGTCGGCGAGGCGCTGGCCGATGACGGGCGCATGGTTGGGCCCGGCGAGGACGTTCTCCTTCGGCACCACGACATTGGTGAGCGTCAGCGTGCCGAGCGCGCCGCCGTCGACCTGCTTCTTGACCGCGAGCCCGGCGCCGGCGGCATTCTTCGGCACATAGCAGAGGACGAGGCCATTCGGCCCGCGCGCCGAGACGACGAAGCCGTCGGCGCCGGCGGCATCGGCGATGAAGCTCTTGCGGCCGGACAGCCGGACGCCGGTGCCGTCGGCGGCGGCGGTCGTCTTGGTCTTGTCGAGCTCGACGCCGAACGGTCCTTCCTGGAGCGCCGGCAGCACGATCCGCTTGCCCGCCATCATCTCGGCGAGGACGGTCTTCCTGAGGGCGTCGCTCTCGCCCTCGGCGATCGCGCGCGCGGTCATCGCGACCGCGGTCAGGGGCTCGGTGACGAGGCCGCGGCCGGCCTGCTCGAGGACGAGGCAGAGCTCGGTCATGCCAAGATCGAGCCCGTCGGCGGCGGCGGGCACGGCGAGCGCGAGCCAGCCGGCCTCGGCGATCTCGCGCCAGGTGGCCGCATCCATGTTGGTCGGCGTGTCGCGCAGCTTCCGCGCCCGCTTCGGCCCGGCGCCACGCTCGACGAGTTTCTGCGCCGATTCCTGGAGCAGCCTCTGTTCGTCGGTCAGCAAGAGTTCCATCGTCGCATCTCCCTCGTTCTTATTGGGTATCGAGTCACGGCGCGGCAGCCGGCGCGAGCTCGGCGCGTGCGGCCTCGCGGAGGTCCTTCTTGATCACCTTGCCGCTCGACGTGCGCGGCAGGCGATCGACGAAGCGGACATGTTTCGGCTTCTTGTAGCTCGCGATGCGGGCCCGGCAGTGCTCGATCAGCGCCGCGGCGTCGACGGTGGCGCCGGGCGCGAGCTCGACATAGGCGCAGACCGATTCACCGAAGGTGGCATCGGGCACGCCCACGACAGCGGCATCGGCCACCGCCGGGTGATCGATCAGCGCGAGCTCGACCTCCTTGGAATAGATGTTGAGCCCGCCCGAGACGATCATGTCCTTGGCGCGATCGACAAAATAGACATAGCCGTCGGCATCGATCCGCGCGACATCGCCGGTCCTGAGCCAGCCGTCGACGAAGAGCTCGGCCGTCGCCTCGGGCCGGCGCCAATAGCCCTTGGTCAGCATCATCTCGCCCGGGCCGCCGCAGCGGACCAGCATCTCGCCCGGCTCGCCCGCGGGCACGTCGCGGAGTTCGGCATCGACGAAGCGGATCTCGACGCCCGGCACCGGACGGCCGAGCGCGTCGCCATAGGTCATCTGCTCCTCCGGGCGAAGGCAGCAGACGAAGCCCGATTCGGTCTGGGCGAAGAACGAGAACAGCCGGATGTCGGGCAGCGCGGCAAACAAACGGCGCTTGAGGTCGTTCGGAAACACCTCCCCCGTCGCCAGCATGGTGCGGACGCTCCGGCAGGACGCCGGCCGGCGCTCGATCTCGGGCATCAGGAGGCGCGCGATCGTCGGCACGACGCCGATGATCGTGACGCGCTCCTTCTCGATCAGGTCGACCGCGGCCTTGGCGTCGAACTGGGGCAGGATGACGATCGTGGTGCCGAGGACGAGCGCGTTGCCGACGCGGCCGAGCCCGGTGCGGTGCGCCATCGGCGTCGTGACGAGGACGCGGTCATCGGCGCCGAGCCGCCACTCGATCCCGTTCATGTAGCCGTGGATCATGATGATGTTGCGGTGGGTGCCGATCGCGCCCTTGGGCCGCCCGGTGGTGCCCGAGGTGTAGCCGATGACGAGATCGTCGATCGCGGCCGGCAGCGTCGGCGGCGCCACCGCATCGCCCTCGGCGATAAGGGCCTCGAACGCGATCTCGCCCGGCTCGGCCGGGCCGACGACGATGCGGAGCGGATCGCCGAGGGCGGCGGCCGCCGCGTGCGCGGCGGCGCGGAATTCGGGCGTGAAGAGGATGAACCGCGGCGTGCAATCCTCGAAGATGAACGCGACCTCGGCTGGTGCGAGCCGGGTCGAGATCGGCACGATCACGCCACCCGACTTGGCGACGGCGGCCATCGCTTCGACCAGCTCTGCGCCGTTCGGGAGATAGAGCGCGACGCGATCGCCCAATTTCTGCCCGCGCGCGACGAGCGCATTGGCGAGCCGGCTCGATTGTTCGTGGAGCGCGGCGAAACTCACGCGGCGATCGCCGCAGACCACCGCCTCGCGCTCGGGATGGCGGCGCGCGCAATCGGCGAGGAATGTGCCGAGCTTCATGCGGGGCTCGCTGCGTTCGGTAATGCGTCTAGCGTGCGTCTAGAGTGCGTCTACAGAGAGAGGCGCGCGGCATCGTCCGCCGCCCCGCCCCTGCCTCCGAGCGGCGGAGACGGGGCGGAGGTTCGGCGCCCGGCATTACGCCGGTTCGAAGCAGAAATAGCTGATGTCGTCCGACATCCGCTCGAACGCCACCTTGACCGGCATGCCGACCTTCACCTCGTCGGGCTTGACGTTGATCATGTTGCCGATGATGCGCACGCCCTCGTCGAGCTCGATCAGGCCGATCGCATACGGCACCTTGTCCTCGAAGCCGGCGGTCGGGACGTAGGTGATCGTGTAGGAATAGACCTTGCCGTGCCCGGACACCGTGCGCCACTCGAGGTTGCGCTTGCCGGTCTTGACGCTGATCGACCGCGGCCAGAACTGGTAGACCTTGGCGACGGGATCATATTGCAGCGCGAGCTTGCCCTGCTTGGCCGCGTCCCAGAAGAACTTGGTCGTCTGGGTCGGGGACGGCATCGGCCGCGGACGCCTCGGCCTCTCACCATTGCTCATATTCGTTCTCCGAATTCGCGGTTCTAGCGGACGAGGACCATGGCGTTGCTCGTCCCCCAGTTTCGACCATAGGGGATGACGCCGATGCCGGTGACGACGGCGTTGTCGGGCTTGGGCACCTGACGTCCCTCGGCCTCGCCGAACATCTGGCGGACCGCCTCGGTCAGGTTGAGCCCGCCGCCGGCGAGACCGGGCTGGCCGCAGCTGATCTGGCCGCCGCCGGTGTTGATCGGGAGCCGGCCGGTCGGCGACAGATCGGTGTCGCGCAGGAACTGCGAGCCCTGGCCGCGCTTGCAGAAACCGAACTGCTCGAGCTTCAGCATCACCGCGATCAGGAAGTCGTCATAGGGATGGAACATCTTGACGTCCTTCGGCTTCATGCCGGCCTGCTTCAACGCCTCCGGACCGACGACGGAGAAGCCGGTCTCGGTGATGTCGGGGCAGGCCTCGGCGCCGAGGAAGTTGGTGATCTCGCGATAGGCGATCGGGTAGGCGCGCTTGGTCCAGCCGCGGCGTCGCGCGTTCGCGGTCGAGGTGACGATCAGCCCGTTGCCGCCGTCGGCCGGCATGACCGAGTCGAGGAGGCGGAGCGGGTAGGAGACCATGCGCGAGTTGATGTAGGTGTCGATCGAGATCTTTTCCTTGCGGAACGGCTCGTAGGCATTGGGGTTGACGTTGGCGCCGTTGCGCTGCGCCACCGCGAGCGCGCCGAGGCCGCGATAGTCGAGATTGTACTGCGCGGCATAGCGCGTCATCAGAAAGCCGAACGCGCCGGGCGGGCCCTGGATGCCGACCGGCTCCCAGAACTCGTTGCGATAGCAGCCGAAGCGCGACAGGTTCTGCGTCGACGTCGCGTCGGCGTGCAGCAGCATGACCGTCTCGCAGAGGCCCGCCTTGATCGCCATCGCCGCGCGCGCGACGTTGCCGATCGCCGAGGCGCCGCCGATGTCGGTCTTCTGGCACCAGCGCGGCGTGATGCCGAGATAGTCGGAGGCGTAGTTCGACCAGAACGGGTTCGGCGCCTCGGACTGCGGCACGGTGAAGGCGATGCCGTCGATGTCCTTGGGCACGAGCCCGGTCCTGGCGAAGAGCTGCTCGGCGACCTCGGCGGTGATCTCGTAGGCGTTCTTGCCGCTGCGCCGCTCCACCCGCGTCTCGCCATAGGCGACGATGCAGACATCGCGGTCGCGGAGGAAGTTCGTGCGCGGAAGCGCCTTGCGCGCCGCGCGCGCGGCCGGTTTCTTCGCCGCGCTCTGGGCGGGCTTCTTGGCGGCCCGGGCGGCGGGCTTCTTCGCCCTCACCCTCTTCGCCGGCTTCTTCGCCGCCGCCTTCCGTGCCGGTCTCGCGGCCGCCCTCTTGGCGGGTTTCGCCGCCTTGCTACGCTTGGTCTTGGCCTTGGCCATCATGTCCCCCTTTATTGTCCCTTGAATTTCGGTTCGCGCTTCTCGGCGAAGGCCTTGAGACCTTCCGCCCGGTCCTCGGAGAATGTCAACAGATACGCGAGGTCGCCTTCCTGCAGGAAGCCCTGCGCCAGTGTCATGTCGACGCCGCGATCGACCGCCTGCTTGATCATCATGACGGCGAGCGGGCCGTTCTTGCCGATCGCGGCGGCGATCTCGCGCGCCTTCTCGATCGCCTGTCCCTTGGCGACGACGTGGTTGACGAGGCGGAACTCCTTCGCCTCCTGCGCATTGATGCGCCGCGCGGTCCACATCAGCTCCTTGGCGAGCGCCTTGCCGAGGAGCCGCGGCAGGTTCTGGGTGCCGCCGGCGCCGGGGATCAGGCTGTGGCGCGATTCCGGGAGGCCGAACTGCGCGGTCTCGCTCGCGACGATGATGTCGCAGAACATCGAGAGCTCGAACCCGCCGCCGAGGCAATAGCCCTCGACCGCGACGATGACCGGCTTCGAGTAGCCCGAGACATACTTGAAGAGCTGTCGGTTCTTCCGGATGTTGAACCGCGCCCGGTAGTTGTCGTAGCGGTCCTCGGGCCGGTCGGAGAACCCGCCGAGATCGGCGCCGGCGCAGAACGCGCGCTCGTTGCCCTGCATGATGATGGCGACGATCTCGCGGTCGAGCTCGACCGAGCCCATCGCCTCGACGATCTCGCCCGCCATCTGCTCGTTGAGGGCGTTCATCCGGTCCGGGCGGTTGAGCGTGATCTCGAACGTCGAGCCGTGGCGCGCGGTCAGGATGAATTCATAGGTCTTGTCGGCGGTCTTGGTCTTCTCGGTCGGCTTCTTTGCCATGCGTCCCCTCCGTATTACGATCCATGTGCTTGACTCGTTGCGGCGCCACGGTCAATGGCGGAGGCCGTCTGCAACCTCCTCCGCCGGCGCCTCTTCGCCCCCCATCGCCTCGGCGATGCGCCGGTGCCGGTCGCGGAGCCATGCCGGATCGGCGCGATCCTCCGGCCGCACGCGCACCTCGAGGGCGAGACGCGCCGGGGCGGCGAGCACGATGACGCGGTCGGCCATCTCGAGCGCGTCGTCGATCCTGTGCGTGATCAGGACGCATGTCTTCTTGACCCGGCGGACGAGCTCGGTGAAGTCGGACCTAAGCGCCTTCGAGGTGACGTGGTCGAGCTGGCTGAAGCTCTCGTCGAGGAGGACGAGCTCGGGGTCGACGGCGAGCGCGCGGGCGAGGCTCACCCGCTGGCGCATCCCGCCCGACAGTTGGTGCGGATATTTCGCGACGTTCTCCGCACCGGTGATCTTGACGTTCTCGAGCCAGCGGATCGCCTCGGCGCGCCGCGTCGGGGCGTCGCGCCCCATGATCTGGAGCCCGAGGGCGACGTTCTCCCACGCCGTCCGCCACGGCAGCAGCCGGTCGGTCTGGAACGAGACCGAGAGCTTGCCCTTGAGCGCCTTGAAGTCGGCATAGGGATCGAGTCCCTCGACCCGCACCGTCCCCGCGCTCGGCGGCATCACCCCCATGATCATGTGGAGCGCGGTCGATTTGCCGGCCCCGGTGCGCCCGACGATGGCGACGATCTCGCCCTTGGCGACGGCGAACGAGAGATCGCGCACGGCATAGTGGTCGCCGAACCGCTTGTCGACGCGGTCGAGGACGATCATCGCCGCGCCTCCCGCGGCGGTCATCGCACCTCGACCTCCGGTCGCCAGCGGAGGAGCGACTTCTCGGCGAGGCTGACGAGCCCCTGCACGGCGAGATTGAGGAAGACGAGGAGGATCGTCCACGCGATGACGCCGTCCATCGCGAGATTGTTCTGCGCGAGCCCCATGCGCGCGCCCATGCCGGTATTGACCGAGACAAGCTCGGCGAAGGCGGTCATGCGCGTCGCGTAGCCGATGATCGACTTGGTCGTCATCAGGATATAGGGGACGACGTGCGGCAGGATCAGATGGCGGAACACCTCGATCCGCGTCGGGCGGAAGGTCTCCACCATCTCGACCAGATCCCGGGACAAAGCGCGGATGCCGTCATACACGTTGAGCGCATAGAACGGGATCAGGATCATCGCCAGGATGAAGAAGACCCGCGTCTCGGGATCCTTGAACCAGAACACCGAGAACAGCATCCAGGACAAGGCCGGGATGCCGGTGTCGATCACGACGATCGACATCAGATAAGGCTGGATCGGGCGGATCATCGCCATCAGCGCGCCGATCAGGCTGCCGACGACGAGGGCGAAGCCGACCGACACGACCAGGCGGGTGATGGTGTAGAGGATGTGGCGCCAGTCCTCCTGGAGGACGGTGCCCGTCGTCTCCAGGCTGGTCGCCGGCGGCGGCATGATGTAGGGCGGCGCCACCATGCTCCAGAACTGCATGCCGGCGATCAGCGCCGCGATCACCCAGAGATTGGCGATCAGATCGCGCCGGAAGCCGCCGCGGCGTTCCGCCTCGCCCGGCGTGCGCACGCGCGGGGCGCCCTCCCCCGACCGGTCCGTGCCCGATCGCGCCATCAGGCGAAGAAGCCGTCGTCGAGCTTCTTCTCGAACGTGCCCGCCTTGGTGAGGAGATTGGCCGCGAAGAGCACCTCCTCGCGGTTCTTGTCGATCGCCATCGCCCGGCTGTCGAAGCGCATGCGGCCGGAGGAGAGCGCCATGCGCATCACCGCCGCCTCGATCTTGAGCTCCTCCGCGCGCTTGATGAAATCGGCCTCGTTGGCGTGCACCCACGCGAACATGTCGGCATAGGACTTGACGACGCGCTCGACCGTGCCCTTGGGCTGCTTGGCGATCCAGTCGGCGCGCATGAAGATGCCGAAGAAAGGCATGTCGCGATTGGTGTGGCGCTTGTAGTACTCGCCGATGGTGAGGAACACCTTCGAGCCCGGCACGCGATGGAGCCCGACCGAGAGGCTGTGCTCCCAGGAGAGCGCCGCATCGGCCCGCTCGCCGGCGACGAGCGTGACGGTCGCCGGCGGGTTGGGCACGCTCTGGACCTGGACGTCCTTCTCGAACTCGATGCCCTCGAACTCCTTGGCCCAGGTCTTGGTCATCGCGTAGGTGCCCGACGCCTGCATCGCGGCGAGCGTCTTGCCCTTGAGCTCGGCCATCGTGTTGGGGCCGTTGGCGCGCGCGAAGAGGCCGGCCATCTGCCCGGTCGAGACGATGCCGACGAGGCGGACGGGCACGCCCTTCTCGTACATGCGCACGAACGCGTCCCAGGCGCCGATGCCGACCTCGAGCGTTCCCTTGGTCACATCGGCGTAATAGTTCGCGAGCGCAGCGTAGGAATTGAACACCGAGAACTTGATGCCGTTGCGCTCGCCGAAGCCGCGCTCGGTGAGGAGGTTGTTGGCGATCTCGGTCCAGCCGCCGGCGAGCGTGCCGGTGACGATCGGGATCGTCGTCTGGGCCCGCACGATGGCGGGTGCGCCGATCGCGGCGGCCGCACCGGCGGCAGCGGTGCGCGTGATGAATGTGCGGCGAGTGATGAGGCCGGCCATCGAGCGTACTCCCTGCGAGCGCCGGGGCCGCTTCTTGTTGATGCGGCGGTCCCTCGGCGAGGCCGGCGCGACGCAACCGGCACGTGTCGACAGAAGTATCAGAACGCCGTCGGCGCCGGCAAGGGGCGTCGCCCGCGACCGCGTGCACCGCGACGGCGTGGCGCAGCACCGCGCGTGCCGTGCATGGGGCCATTGTTTCTGCGAAGTGGACCGGCCCGGAGGTGCAAGCTATATGTCTGGCTTTCCCCTCCCGGTTGCGCGACCGGCGCTCATCAGCCAAGGGACCTGGACGACATGGAGACCTACAAGCTCTACATCGGCGGCAAGATGGTCGATGCGGAAGCCGCCAAGATCTATCCGACGATCAACCCCTATAACGGCGAGACCATCGCCATGATCCCGCAAGGCTCGGCGGGCGATGCGCACCTCGCCATCGCCGCCGCGCGCGCCGCCTTCGACAAGGGTCCGTGGCCGCGCATGTCGGGCGCCGAGCGGTCGGAGTGGATCGCCAAGGTCGCCAACCGCATCAAGGAGCGGCAGAAGGATCTCGCCCGCCTCGAATCGATGGATTCCGGCGGCACGATCGCCAAGACCGGCGCCGACGCCTTCCTCGCCCAGCGCCAGATGGCCTTCTTCGCCGAGCAGGCGAAGAAGTACAACGGCGAGGCGAAGGAGATCGAGGGCCTCCAGCGCGCCGGGCGCGCCTTCAACTACACGATCCGCGAGCCGATCGGCGTCTGCGCCCAGATCATCCCGTGGAACTTCCCGCTCCTGATGGCGGTGTGGAAGCTCGGGCCCGCGCTCGCGACCGGCAATTGCCTGATCCTCAAGCCGGCGACCGACACGCCTGTCTCGGCGCTCGAGCTCGCCAAGATCTTCCACGAGGTCGGCTTCCCCGAGGGTGTCGTCAACGTCATCACCGGCCCGGGCAGCGTCATGGGCAAGGCGATGACCGAGAGCCCGCTCGTCGACAAGGTCGCCTTCACCGGCTCGACCGAGGTCGGCCGCGAGATCATGCATAAGGCCGCCGGCACGCTCAAGAAGGTGACGCTCGAGTGCGGCGGCAAGTCGCCCAACATCGTGCTCCACGACGCCAACTGGGACATCGCGGTCGACGGCTCGCTGTTCGCCTCGTTCTATCACCAGGGCCAGGTCTGCGAGTCCGGCACGCGCCTCCTCCTGCCGCGCGACCAGCACGACAAATTCGTCGCCGAGATGGTGGCGAAACTTGACGAGCTCAAGCTCGGCGATCCGCTCGATCCCGAGACCAAGGTCGGCCCCGTCATCTCGGAGCGCCAGATGCGCGCCGTCCTCGACTATGTCGAGATCGGCAAGAAGGAAGGCGCGAAGCTCGCCTGCGGCGGCTATCGCGTCACCGACGGCGCGCTCGGCAAGGGCTATTTCATCAAGCCCGCGATCTTCACCGACGTGACCAACAGGATGCGGATCGCGCAGGAGGAGATCTTCGGGCCGGTGCTCGCCGTCCTCAAATACGGGAGCGAAGACGAGGCCGTCGACATCGCCAACGATTCGATCTTCGGTCTCGGCGGCGGGGTGTGGAGCCAGGACGTCGACCGCGCCAAGCGGATCGCGCAACGGATGCGCACCGGCACGGTCTGGATCAACGAGTGGCACATACTGTCCGAGCGCGCGCCGTTCGGCGGCTACAAGCAGTCGGGCATCGGGCGCGAGTTCGGCGACGACGGCATCAACGAGTACACCGAGTTGAAGACGCTCTACGTCGACGACGCCAAGACGCGCGACAACAAGCCCTGGTACGACATGCTGGTGCCGCGCGCGAAGGCCTCGTCCTGACCGGGGGAGGCCGCCCGCCATGATCGACGCCGCCATTGTCGGGCTCGGCCGCTGGGGCCGGCTCCTGGTCGATTCCGTGCAGGGTCGGAGCAACACCATCCGCTTCGCCAAGGGCGTGACCCGGACCGCGGCGAAGGCGAGCGAGTATTGCCGCGACAAGGGGATCGAGCTCGTCGCGAGCTATGAGAGCGTGCTCGCCGACCCGAAGATCCAGGCCGTGGTGCTGGCGACGCCGCACACGCAGCACTTCGACCAGATCATGGCCGCGGCGGCGGCGCGGAAGCACGTCTTCGCCGAGAAGCCGTTCACGCTGACCCGCGCCGAGGCCGAGAAGGCGATCCGCGCCTGCCAGGCCGCCGGAATCGCGGTCGGCATCGGTCACAACCGGCGCTTCCTCCCCAATACCGCCGAGCTCAAGCGCATGATCACCGCGGGCGAGCTCGGCCGGCTCCTCCACGTCGAGGGCAATTTCTCCGCCGATCTCTCCGGCAATATCGACGCCTGGCGCAACTCGCGCGCCGAGAGCCCGGCCGGCGGCATGACCTCGCTCGGCATCCACGTCATCGACGCGATGATCCATCTGTGCGGACCGATGACCGAGGTCGACGCGCGGAGCGTCCGCATCGCGATGCCGTTCGACGTCGATGATTCGACGATGGTGTTCCTCCGCTTCGCCTCGGGCATCACCGGCTATCTCGGCTCGGTCGCCTATACCGGATCGCTGTGGCACGTGCGGGTGTTGGGCACCGGCGGCTGGGCCGAGGTCAACGCGCACGAGGGTTTCGCCATGGCGCTCCGCGGCAAGGCGCAGGCGGCGCGCACATTCCCGCCCTTCGATTCGCTCCGCGCCGAGCTCGAGGCGTTCGCCGCCGCCGCCGCCGGCGGGCCCGCCTTCCCGATCACGCCCGACCAGATCGTGCACGCGACCGGCGTGCTCGAGGCGATCGTCGCCTCGGCCGCGAAGGGCCGCCCGCAGGCGGTCGCGTAGGCCGCCCTCGCCCGGCGCGGAAGCGTTGGGGCCGCGCGCGGACGACGGCGGAGGACGGACGACGGCGGTCGCTCCCGCCGCTCACCGCAAGTTGAACGAGACCCGCTTGCGAGGCAGAGAGGGCTGAGGCGAGCATGCGCCATGCTCGCGCGCCGCACGCTCGTCCTTCTGTTTTTGTCCTTCTTTCTGGTCGTCCCGCTCCGGGTCGCGCCCGCCATCGCCGATCCGCCGCCGCGGTCCTGGACGTTCGAGTGGACGCGGACCGATTTCACCCGGACGTCGGTGCCGTTCGCCGAGATCCCCTCCGGCGGACCGCCCAAGGACGGCATTCCCTCGATCGACGCACCGCGCTTCGTCGCGATCGCCGACGCCCCCGCTCTCGCCGACAACGAGCCGGTGATCGGCTTCATCAACGGCGGCGACGCGCGCGCCTATCCGCTCCGCATCCTGACCTGGCACGAGATCGTCAACGACGTCGGCGGCGGCCGGCCGGTCGCCGTGACTTATTGCCCGCTGTGCAACGCCGCGATCGTGTTCGACCGCAGCGTCGACGGCCGCACGCGCTCGTTCGGGACGACCGGCAAGCTCCGCAAGTCGGACCTCGTGATGTACGACCGCGAGACCGAAAGCTGGTGGCAGCAATTCAGCGGCGAGGCGATCGTCGGCGCCGAGACCGGCAAGCGCCTGGTCGCGCTGCCGGCCCGGCTCGAGTCCTGGGCGCGGTTCAAGGCGCGGGCGCCCGAGGGAAAGGTACTGGTGCCGAACGATCCGGACGCACGGCCCTATGGGACCAACCCCTATGTCGGCTATGACAGCGCGGCCGCGCCGTTCCTCTACGACGGCGCCATGCCCGCCGGCATCGCACCGCTCGCCTATGTCGTCGTCGTCGGCAAGGAGGCATGGGCGCTCGAGCTCCTCAGGAAGCGGGGCCGCATCGAAACCGGCGCGCGCGTGATCGAGTGGCAGCCGGGGAAGTCATCGGCACTCGATGCGCATCGCATCGCCGAGGGGCGCGACATCGGCAACGTCGTCGTGCGGCGCCGCACCGCCGACGGGCTCGCCGATGCCGTGCACGACGTCACCTTCGCGTTCGTCTTCCACGCCTTCGTGCCCGACGGCACCATCCATCGCGCCGAGTGACGCCGCCGGTCACTCGGACTGCGGCGCCGCGCCCTTGACGACGTGGAAGGGCCTGCCCGGCACCTCCTCGAACATCAGGTTGCGCTCGCCGGCGCGGGCCGGGAAGTCCTGCACACCGATCATGATGGCCGGCTCGGTGCCGGTGTTGAAGTGCTCGTGCAGCGACCACGCCGGGCACATGAATGTGTCCCCCTTCTCCCAGTCGATGCGCACGCCCTCGACGATCGAATACCCGGTGCCCTGCATCATGTGGTAGATCGCGAAGGTGTTGTGCCGGTGCGCCTTGACGTGCTCGCCCGGGTTGATCCACTGCATGCCGAAATAGAGCGTCGGGGCGCAGGCGCCGCTGTCGCCGAGGTCGTCGTGCACGAGGCCGATGAAGCGCCGATCGGCGTTCTTGTTCGGGTTGTCGCTCATGCCCTTCAGCACCGCCTCGACATCGCGCCAGCGCCACAGCGCCGGGCGGAGCGGCGTCTTGACGAGAAACGGGTAGTACTCCTCGTCGGTCATGATGCGTGCCCACGGCGAGGTCTTCTTCGACGCGGGCTCGTTCGGCTTCCCGGCCTCCTCCATGACCGTCACCCGATCGCCGCCGGTCAGGCCGCGAGGCCGGGTGGCATCAGGTCCTTCTCGCCCAGCACCTCGGTCCGGTAGAGATCGGTGATCGAGGCCCAGCGCAGCTTGCACGCTTCCTCCGACACCGCGAAGGCGCGCTCTGCCACCTCGGCCGTGTCGATGTACTTGGCGCAGAGCGCGAGCTGGCGCTCGGAGTGCTCGCGGTCGGCCTCGGCGTGCTCGGCGAAGAAGGCGATCTCCTCGGCGTCGCGCTTGTAGCCGTAATGCTTCTCGAACGCCGGCAGCGTGATCTCGGTGTTGAGCGCGACCTGCTGGCCCTCCTGGGTCGACTGCATGGCAAGCGCGGCGCCGAGCGGCTCCTCGCGCAGCACGTGGACATAATGGAGCCGGCGCGCCCACCACGCCGGCGTCGGCTCGATCGTGCGCACCGCATCCTCGCCGAGGCCGGCGGCGCGGCAGAAATCGAAGATCATCTTGTTGTGGTCGTGCGGCACGTGGCCGGGCACGGGGATGGCGCGCATCCCCTCCTCCTCGGCGAGGTTCTCGACGATCGCCTTGCGCACGTCGACTGGCGCTCGCCACAGGAGGAAGCCGAACGAGGGTTGCGCCATCTGGACGAAGCGGTAGTGGTGCGCCATGTAGACGCCGAGCGCGCGCAAGGGGAGCTTCCCTTCCGCCATCCGCTGGAAGAACGGATGCTTCTTGGTATGCCATTTCTCGCGGATCGCGATGACTTCCTTCGCCGCCTCGAGACCGACCTTCACCGCCATGGTGCTCTCCTGTTGTTGTCGGCGCCGCGGCGCCGCTATTGACCCGCACGCGTATTGAGGGCGTCCGCCTCGCGCGTCCAGACCCCCTTCTCGCGGTAGAACGCGATCGCCGCCGGATGATAGGGGACGACCGGCAGATCGCTGACCGCGACCTGGTTGGTGAAGCCGCGGAGCGAGGGGTGCGTCGCGATCAGCTCCTGCTCGCGGTCCCAGAGCGCGGTGAGGATCTTGCGCACCACCTCGGCCCGCACGCCGTTATGCGCGAGAAGATAGCTGTCATAGGTGATCATCGTCGTCGGCTCGTCGACCCCGATGCGGGGATCGGCCTCGACGGTGGTGAGCTTGGCGCCCGGGAAGATGCCCTTGCGCAGCGTCTCGAGCGCGGCCGGGGTGTTCTCGATCGCGACATAGCGGATCGGCGACTTGGCGTGGAGCTCGCGCACCACCGGCATCCCGAACGAGGCCCAGCACGCATCGACGCGACCCGCGCCCATCGCCTCGATGCCGTTGACGGCGCCCGTCACCGGCACCTGGACCACGTCGTTCCAGCCGAGACGCGCGGTCGCGAGCGTCGCCTCGACCGATTCCACGATCGCCGAGTGGCCGCCGAAGTTGCCGCATATGCGCTTGCCGCGGATGTCCTTGACGGTCTTGATCCCGCTCTCGCGCGTCGCGATGAACGAGAGCATCAGCCCGCGCTCGCCGGAGCGGAGGATGCGAAGATTGACGAGCGGCTTGCCGCGCGGCGCCTCGCCACGCGCGCCGCGATAGGCGCTGGTCGAGGAGATCGCGGCGAGGTCGATCTCGCCGTCGTTGAGGGCGGCGATATAGGCATCGGGCCCGGCGAAGGGCCGGACGACGGCGCGGACGTCGGAGCCCTCGCCGATGACCTTGGCAAGGCCGGAGCCCATCGCGTTGAAGGTGGTGCCGGGTCGATCGGTCGCGAGCGCGAGCGTCTGGGCGGCGAGCGGGGTCGCGGCGAGCAGCATCGCGCCCGTGACCACGATCGCGCCGAACCGAAGCCGCATCGAAACCTCCCTGTCTTATGTTCCGCCCGCATGCCGGTTTGGCTCAGTCTGCCCCAAGCCGCACCCCGCCAGCAACAGATGCCGCCCGCCCCGATTGCGCGGCGGGGGCCGGATGCTATGCTCGGCCTTGCCAAACGCGGCGCGGACGGGAGTGGGCGGATGTTCTTGCGCGAACACTGGTATGTCGCGGCCTGGGCGGAGGAGATCGGGGAGGCACCGGTCGCCCGGGTGATCCTCGGCGAGCCGATCGTATTGTTCCGCAAGGCCGATGGCGCGCCGGTCGCGCTCGAGGACCGCTGCCCGCACCGGAACCTGCCGTTGAGCGCCGGGCGCCGCCGGGGCGATGCGCTCGAATGCGGCTATCACGGCATGGTGTTCGCGGCCGATGGCGTGTGCACGTTCGTGCCGAACCAGGCCGTGCCGGCCTGGGCCAGGGTGCGGGCCTATCCGGTGGTCGAGCGCGACCGCTGGGTGTTCATCTGGATGGGCGACCCCGCGCGCGCCGATCCCGCGCGCGTGCCGGGCTACAACCACCGCTTCGCCGATCCGGACTGGCGCGTGGTCAACGGCAAGGCGACGGTCAAGGGCGGCTACCGGCTGATCCTCGACAATCTCCTCGACCTCTCCCACCTCGCTTATGTGCACAACTCCTCGACCGGCAACGCCGCGGTCGCCGAGCGCGCCGAGATCATCTTTTCGACCGAGGGCGACCGCGTGCGCCAGGTCCGCTTCATGCGCGACATCCCGCCGGCGCCGGTCTTCGTCGACTATGCCGGCTACGACGCCAATATCGACCGCTGGCAGACGACGCTCTACATGCCGCCGTCCTACATCTTCATCAATAACGGTACGCTGCGGGCCGGCAATGCGCGCCCCGACGAGGCCGCGCTTCGGAGCCAGGGCAGCTGGGGGTTCGAGGTCTACCACGCCATCACGCCCGAGACCGAGGCCACCTCGCACCAGTTCTGGGCGGTCGCCCATCCGGCGCCGTTCGTCGCGCCGGAGAAGCTCGCGCGCTTCAACGTCCAGATGCGGAACGTCATCGAGGAGGACCGCGTCGTCTACGAGGCGCAGCAGCGGGCGATCGACCGCGACCCGGACGCGATCGGGCGCGACGTCAATCCGCGCGGCACGATCGAGGCCGACCAGGGCCTCCTCGCGATGCGTCGCGTGATCCGCCGGCTATACGGCGAGGAGCAGAAGGCGGCGGCCGGCTGAACGATCAGAGCGCGGGGCCCGGGCTCGCGAGGTGGTGGGCGACGAGCTCCGTGGTGATGAAGTCGTAGGCCTCGTCGACCGAATCGGTGCGGTGCACAAGCGCGACGTCGGCCGCATCGATCATGCCCCAGTGCGCCATCGCCTCGAAATTGACCACCTTGTCCCAGTAGCTCGTCCCGAACAGCACGATCGGGAGCTTCTTGGTCATCTTGTGGGTCTGGATCAGCGTCAGCGCCTCGAACAGCTCGTCGAGCGTGCCGAAGCCACCCGGCATGATCACCATCGCCTTGGCGAGATAGAGGAACCAGTATTTGCGCATGAAGAAGTAGTGGAACTCGAAGGCGAGCTTCCGCGTGATATAGGGATTGCCCTGCGCCTCGAAGGGCAGCGAGATGCAGAGCCCGACATTCTCGCCCTTGGCCTCCGAGGCGCCGCGATTGGCCGCCTCCATGATGCCCGGACCGCCGCCCGAGCAGACGACGAAGCGCCGGCCGGAGCCCTTGAGGCCCTTCGACCACGTGGTGAGACGGCGGGCGAGCTCGCGCGTGTCCTCGTAGTAGCGTGACATCTCGAGCATGCGCGTGGCGGCGGCGCGGTGGCCGGGCGCACCGGTCGCCGCGGCGAGCCGCTCTTCGGCCTCGGCGCGCGAGGGGATCCGCGCCGAGCCGAAGAACAGGATCGTGTCGCGCACCCGGAGCCGATCGAAGCGCTCCTTGGGCTCGAGATATTCGGCGACGATGCGGATCGGCCGCGCATCGGGGCTCGCGAGGAACTCCTCGTCGAGATAGGCCTTCTTGGGCTTGAACGGCGTGTCGTTCCGCATCGTTGGTTCCCGGCTGAGGCTGAGGTCGGATCGGACCCGATCGAGCCTAACGGTTCGTTGACGCGGCCGGCAACGGCGCTGCACGGGCGCGGGATTCGCGTTAATCTGGCCGCCCCATGAACCCCTATCTCGCCGTCCTCGCCATCGTCCTCGCCGCCGTCGCGCTCCAGATCGCAAACGGGCTGTTCGGCACCTTCCTGCCGCTCCGCATGGCCGCGGACGGGTTCTCGGCGGCGGCGATCGGCACCGTCGTCACCGGCCATTCGATCGGATTCTTCGTCGGCTGCCTGACCGTGAGCCGGCTGATCCGCACCATCGGCCATATCCGCGCCTTCGCGGTGTTCGCCGCCGCCGCCTCGATCACGGTTCTGTCGTTCGCGATGGCGACCGACGTGATCTACTGGACGGCGCTCCGCGTCCTCCTCGGGTTCTGCTCGGCGGGCCTGTTCACGATCACCGAGAGCTGGCTTTCCGAGCGCACCGAGCCCGCCGCGCGCGGGCGCGTCATCGGCTTCTACATGGTGTTCAACCGGCTCTCCTTCGCGACCGGCCAGCTATTGGTCGCCGCCGGCGACATCATGGGCCTCGGCCTCTTCATGATCACCGCGGCCGCCTACACGACCGCCATGATCCCGATCGCGACGACGCGCGCCTCGAGCCCGCCGATCCCGGGCGTCGTCACCATGAACCCGCTCGCCCTCATCGCGATCGCGCCGGCGGGCGTGGTCGGCTGCTTCGTGTCCGGCCTCACCAACACGACGATCATCGGGCTGATGCCGGTCTACGGCACCGGGCTCGCCCTCAGCGCCGGCGCGATCTCGATCCTCCTCGCGCTGATGCAGGTCGGAAGCCTCGTCTCGCAGTGGCCGCTCGGTCTGATCTCGGACCGCATGGATCGCCGCCGCGTGATCGTGTTCATCTCGCTCGGCAACGCCCTCGTCTCGGCGATCATCGTCGCGGTCGGCGTGGCGCCGGTCTGGGTGCTGGTGCCGCTGTCGCTCCTGTGGGGCGCGTTCGCGCTCTCGCTCTATGCGATCTGTCTTGCGCACGCCTCCGACCACGCGCCGCCCGACCGCATCGTCGCGCTGGTGAGCAACCTCCTCCTCGTCTGGGGGGCGGGATCGGTGGTCGGGCCGCCGATCGCCACCGCGATGATCTCGATCCTCGGGCCGGGTGGGCTCTTCGTCTACTCGGCCGCGGTCGCGCTCGTCCTCGCCGCCTTCGTCGCCTGGCGCATGACGCGGCGCGCGCCGGTGCCGGCCGATCTCCGCGAGCGTTTCGTCACCGTGCCGGAGACGACGCCGACGGTCGCCGAGCTCGATCCGCGCCGCGCCGACGAGCGCGGCGCGGGGACGCGCTAGCGCCGGCGCCGCCCGCCGAGGATCGCGCCGAGGACGCCGC
>VGEU01000020.1 GCA_016869145.1 Alphaproteobacteria bacterium
GGCGGCCACGCCCGTCCGCGCCGCCGGTGTGACGGTCGAGCGGCTTGAGGCAGGGCAGGGGCCGGCGACCCTCGTCGTGACCGCGCCGTCGGCGCCGGCGCTCGCGCTCGATGGCGAGGCCGCGGCGGTATTCGAGCTCTGCGACGGCACGCGTCCGGTCGCCGCGATCCGCGATTCGGCCGGCGCCCGGTCGGTCCTCACCGTGGAGCGGCTGTTCGAGCGCGGCGTCGTCGCGCTCCGTGGCGTCTGAGGCGCCGTCGCGGCGACCGGAATCGGCGGGTGCGAATAGTTCGCGCGCGGGCGCCGCGATCGCGTAAGGTGGGTCTCCCGGGGCTCGTCGATCGGCGACGAACCATCGTCATGCATTCGAGGAGAGATCGATGGCCCCATCGGCGCCCGCCCAACCGAAGGCGGACAAGTCCCGGAAGCTCCGCCAGTTGCGTCTCGCCGACGAGCGCGCGCGGCGCGAGGCGGGCACCTGGGGCGATGTGAACGTGAGCGAGATCGTGCACGCACCGACGCGGTCGACGCTCCTTCAGTTCTGGAAGGGCGCGCGGCGGCCCGACCCCGGCGACGGGAGCCCGCGCCCGCCCGGTTTCCGCGCCGAGCACTGGAAGAACGCGCAACGCTGGGCCGCGGCCCGCAACGCCGATGGCTTCGTCCATCGCTCGATCGCCGTCAATGTCAGCGGCGTCGAGGCAGAGCGCATCATCGCCGAGCACGCGGCGGCGCGGGAGACCGAGGGCTACACGGTGACGCTGGCGGCCCGGACGCCGGCCGATTGAGGACCGCGGCGCGCGAATTCGATGGACCACAACCAGGAACGGGAGTGAGAGGACATGGCCAAGGGACAGAAGCGGAGCGGCCGCGAGCCCAAGAAACCGAAGCAGAAGAAGCCGGCGGCGGCGGTGTCGGCCTCCTCCTCGTCGGGGGCCTCATCGAAGTCCGGCACCCAAATGCCGTCCGGCAAGAAATAGCCGCCGGCGCGCGGCCGCTCAGCGAACCGGGACCGGCCGCGTCCGACGCTGGCCGGACCGGTTGAACGACGATCCGCCGCGGCGGCGGCCTGTGCGCTCGCGTGCGGCCTGACCGGCGCCACCGGCCAGGTCGTCATCGGGGCTCATCCGCGCGGCTATCCGGGCGGCGCGGATATCCTCCGAGACCGCGGCCGCCTCGATCGCGGCGAGCCGGTGCATGACCTCGCTTGCGGCGACCTCGAGCAGTCGCTCGTCGTCGAGCCCGAGCGCGTCGATGCGCTGACGGGTCTCGCGATCGAGCCCGTCGCCGGGGTCCGGAGCCTGTCCGGCCGGCGCCGCACGCCTTCTCTTGCTGCGGACATAGGCCTGGATGGCCATGCCCTTCTGCTCTGGGCTCAAAACTCGCCTCCTCAGGGTGGTCGCGGCGATCTATCCAGCCATGCGGGCGCGTGGCGCAGCGCGGGGGGTCGCGGAATGCGCCCGCCTCGGGCGCCCGGCGCGGGGGAAACGCCGCCGAGGCAGCCCTCGACGGCGTTCCTGGAAACTGGCTCCTCGGGTAGGACTCGAACCTACGACCCAGCGGTTAACAGCCGCTTGCTCTACCGACTGAGCTACCGAGGATCAGGCCGGCCGGGCGCCGCCCGGACCGTCGCCTCGAACGGGGCGGTTGTATAGCAGAGGCGGGACTATCCCGCCACCCCCATGCGACCGCGCGTCGGATTGTGCTCGCCGCTCGTGTCCATTCCGTTAAGCGCGCAGCGATCAGGCGAGATCAGGGCAGGCGCGGCGCCACGCATCGCGCCATGTCGCGGTCGCGCCCGTCTCACCCCGCGCTCGCCGTTTCGTTCGCGATGCGGACGACAGGATCAGGCGCGCTCGGCGGCGCGGTGGCGGAGAAAGGCGTCGATCAACGCCGCCGCGTCGTCCGGGCTCACCTCGTGAAAGAGCGTGCCCCCGGGCGTGCAGCGGATATTGGGACCGGTGCCGCAGAGCCCGAGGCAGCGGACCGTCCGGATCTCGACATCGATGCCACGGCGCGCGACTTCGGCGATCAACGCCGCCTCGACCGCGACCGAGCCGAGCGGGCCGCACGCCATCGGCAGGCCCTGTCCGGACCGGTCGTTGACGCAGACCGTGATGCGGGTCGGCCAGTCGCGGGTCTCCGGCGCAATCGGGCGGAACACGCTACGCATGGTCGCGCGATGCGGTCAGGCGTGCGCGGCCGCGCGCTTGCCGATCGCGCCCGTCTCGCATTCCCGCCAGAAATTTCCCCAGTGCGTCAGATAGGTGTCGATGCACCAGAACATCTTCTGCTGCAGGTCCTCGGTCGTCGCGTGGTCGAGGACGGTCTTGAATGCGGTGCCTGCGTGCTCCTGGTCGCCTTCGATATGAACGATCCAGGATTCCTGGTCGTCGTCCGAGACGCCGTAGTGCTCGCGGAGTCCATCGGAGATCATGCGACACATCTCCGGCGCATGGCTCTCGCTCGCGACGCCCGAATTGCCGAGCGCGATCACGATCGGCATGTCGCGCGCGACCGTGAAGCGGTAGGCGATCATCGCGCGGATGCTGTCGGGGATCGGGTGGTTCTCGACCTCGGCCTCGGAGAGGCCCGAGAACCGGGTCGCGAAGCGCAGCGCGAGCTCGTCGTGTCCGGCCGAGCCGCAGCGGAGCTCGGTGTCCTCGTCGATCAAGGTGTCCATGATGCGCCGTCGGATGCGGCGGTCGTCGCAGCGCGCATGGATGGTGGACAGGACCTGAGGCGTCGCCTTGGTGAAATGGTAGAAGAGAACGCCGAGATAGGCGATCTGGTCGCGCGTCGCGGTTCCGGCATAGATGTTCCTGACCATCGGGTAGTCGGAATGCCGACACCCGACGAAGCGGGATTCCATCGCGGCCAGGAACGCGTCACGGGACAAGGCGGGCATGGCGGACTCCGTCGTTGCACTCACCCAGTGTAACCGAGGGCGCTCAAAAGCGAAACGCGCGGCCAAAGCCGCGCGCCCCCTGACTACCGTGTGGTTTCTTTTTCTACCAGGTTCTGACCGGATCGACGTCGAGGTGGACATAGGTGGTCCGGCGATAGATGCCGACACCGCCCCGCTGCATGTCGACGGCGGCGCGGTAGATGTCGCGGAAGTGGCGGTCGGGCAAGGCCACGTCGATCGCCATGCCGTCCATGTGGAAGCTGTTCCGGGCGACCTTGCGGCTCGCCCGCCGAAGCGCCTGGTTGGTCTCGGGCGAGCGATAGCCTGAGGTCGGCCTCGGCGCTCGCGCCGGCATCGCGTTCGGCGATCGAGCGGAGCGCGTCGGCGTCGTAGTTGGCGGGCACGAGGCCTTCGACATCGGCCCGGGCGAGGATGTCTCCGAAGACCCGCGCGCGCTCGGGGTTCCAGAGTGGCGCGAACTGGCGCGCCTGATAGGCCTGGCGGATCGCGCCGGCCTGGCCGCTCGTCTTCGTCCCCCGCTCGAGCGCGCGGCCAATATCGTCCGCGACGTCGGCCGCGCGAACGGCCGGGGCCGTCAGGACGAAACCCATCGCGATGAGTGATAAAACAACCACTTGCCGCGCGATGCTCAGCAGGGAGAGAAGAAATGTCATGTCAACCACGAGGCTGGGAATTGAAGGCTCGCGCGAGTGACATAATCCATTGAGAAGTCGCGGACAAGTCGAACGATCGGGCGGGATCGCCCGGTCGCCGCGCGCCTATCCTCGTGTGAAATCTCCTGGATGCGTTGTAAGGTTTTGATCGCGATCAACGAATGAGGGTGTCCATGCCGGTCAACGGGTTCAGGATCTTCGATGGTGACGGACACGTGATGGAGGACGACGACGAGCTCGCCCTCTATTACGAGGGCGCCTTCGCCAATCGGCGCCGCGTCAAAGCGCTGCCGATCTTTCCCTCGATCGACGGCTGGTCGCGCGGCGCGATGATCGCCAAGGACGACGCCAATCGGAAATACGTCCACACCGATCACAAGGTGTGGGCCGAATGCCTCGCCGACATCGGCGCGGAGGGGACGGTCCTCTATCCGACGGCCGGTCTCGCGCATGGTCTGATGCGCGATGTGCCGTTCGCGGTGGCGACGGCGACCGCCTACAACAACTGGCTCGAGGACCGCTACACGCGCCAGGACAAGCGCTTCTACGGCGCCGGGTTGCTCGCGGTTCAGGACCCCGAGGCGGCGGTCGTCGAGCTGCGTCGTGCCTCGCGCGATCGGACACGGTTCCGGGCGATGGTGCTGCCCACCGTCACCGCGCTCGGCAAGAGCTACGGCGATCCGTTCTTCTGGCCGATCTATCGCGAGGCCGAGGCGCTCGGCATGCCGCTCGCGTTGCACGGCGCGCCGAGCGAGGGCTTCGGCTTCGACCACTTCACGCGCTACATCGCCTCGCACACGCTCGAGCACCCGGTGCCGACCTTCGTCCAGCTCACGGACATGATGTTCGCCGGCGTCTTCGACCGCTTCCCGACGCTCAAATTCGCCTTCCTCGAGGCCGGCTGCTCGTGGATTCCCTTCATGATGGACCGGATGGACTACGAATATGATTCGATGCACGGCATCCGATCGCGGAAGGAAATGAAGAAACGCCCCTCCGACTATTTCCGCGAGGGCGTGAGCATCTGGGTCTCGCTCGAGCTCGGCGAGCAGTCGGTCAAGTATGTCGTCGACTATGTCGGCTCGGAACGGCTCCTCTACGCGTCCGACTACCCGCACGAGCCGTCCTACGAGGACCTCACCACCGATCTGCCGGAATTCCTCGAGAACGCCCCGATCAGCGCCGAGGCGAAGGCCAATATCGTCTACAACAACGTCAAGAAGTTCTATTCGATCGACTAGACCGCTATCCGATCACGCGCGATCGGATTTGGATGCTGCGCGCGCGCCGTCGCGGGTCGTCCTCTCTGCGGCGAACCGACGCCCGCGTCGCCGGATCAGGCGCTAGCCGATCGCGGCGGCGAGGTTGCCGACGAGCTCCTCCATGTCGGCGGTGCCGTTCTGCCGCCCGGCGACGGCCGTATGCGGCGTGAGAAGGACGTTGGCGAAGCCCTTCAAGGGCTCGTCGGCGGCGGCCGGCTCCTCGTAGTGGACGTCGAGCCCGACGCCGCCGATCCGCCGCGCGGTGAGCGCATCGAGGAGCGCGCCACGGTCGATGATCGGCGCGCGCGAGATGTTGACGAGGATCGCATCGCGCTTCATGCGCGCGAAGGCGCCGGCGTCGATCATGCCGTTGGTCGAGGCATTCGAGGGGAGCTGCACGCTGATGAAGTCGGACCCGCGCAGGAGCGTGTCGAAGTCGACATGGCGCGCGCCCGATTCCGCCTCGATCGCCGCCGGCATGCGGTTCCGCTGGAAATAGACGACAGTCATGCCGAAGGCGCGCGCGCGGCTCGCGACCTCGCGCCCGATCTCGCCGAGCCCGAGCGCGCCGAGCGTCGCGCCGTGCAGGGTCTTCATGCCGGGAACGCGCGCCCAGTTCGCCGACGCGCTGTGGCGGCGGTCGTACATCCGGGGCTCGAAGCCGGCCTCGCGCAGGCTCTCGAGATCGATGCGGCGATCGAGCTCGGGCAGACGCTTGGCGAGCGCCAGCATCATCGCGAACGCGTGCTCGGCGACCGCGATGTTGACGCGGCGGCGGAGCGCGCGCACCGCGATGCCGCGGCGCGCACAGGCAGCATCGTCGATATTGCGGAGATCGGTGCCGAATTTCTGGACGATGCGGAGCCGGGGCGCGATCGCGAGCTCGGCCGGGCCGACCTCGAGCCCCTGGATGGCGACGCCGTCGGCCTCAGGCAGCGCGGCGCGAAACGCATCCTGCGATCCGATCAGCCGGACGCGCGCAGGGAAGAGGTTCGGGTGCCTTGCCCTGAGGCCCGCGCGCCAGGCCTCGAAATCCGGGATGTCGACCGAGAAATAGTCGGCGATCGCGGCCTGCCGCTCGGGCGGTGTCTCGGGGTCGAGGATCACCGGCACGGTGCGGAGGATGACGTCGTCCTCGACCAGAATGACGGGCATGGCGGCTCCCGGGTCATGCAGGGAAGCCGAGCATAGCCGCTATCGAGGCTGGGCGAACGCGGATCGAGATGATAATCGGAGGCGTTCAGCGCGGAGGGCCAAGGATGGACGCGGCGGTGGCGGAACGGTTCGACACGGTGGTCGTCGGCGCCGGGTCGGCGGGTTGCGTGATGGCGCATCGGCTGTCGGCCGATGCCGGTCGCAGGGTTCTACTGGTCGAGGCCGGGCGCGATCATCCCCCGGGGCGCGAGCCGGCCGATATCCTCGATTCCTTCGCCCACATGGCCTACATGAACCCGGACTATCTTTGGACCGGGCTCCGCGTCCGCTACGCCGCCGACCTCGACAACCGTCCGGGTCGCGCGGCGCCGCGCAAATACGAGCAGGGGCGCGTCGTCGGCGGCGGGTCGTCGATCAACGGCATGATGGCGAACCGGGGACTGCCCGAGGACTACACCGAATGGGCCGCGCTCGGCGCCGAGGGGTGGGACTGGGACGGCGTCCTCCCCTTCTTCCGGCGCCTCGAGCACGATCTCGATTTCGACGGCCCGCTGCACGGCAAGGACGGTCGCATCCTCGTCCGCCGCCTGTTTCCGGAGAGCTGGCCCGGCTTCACCCGCGCCGCCGCGGCCGCGATGGCCGAGGCCGGCCACCGCTACTTTCCCGACCAGAACGGCGATTTCGCCGACGGGTATTTCCCGATCGCGATCTCCAACGTGCTCAACCGCCGCGTCTCATCGGCGATCGCCTATCTCGATCCGGTGACGCGGCAGCGGCCGAACCTCGCGATCATGGATCGCACCGAGGTGGAGCGCCTGGTCTTCGACGGCCGGCGCCTCACCGGCCTCGTCATCAACCGCGACGGGCGGTCGCGATCGATTGCGGCCGGCGAGGTCGTGCTGACGGCGGGCGCGCTCCACACGCCGACCATCCTGATGCGCTCCGGCGTCGGCCCCGCCGCGCATCTCCGCGAGCGCGGTGTCGAGGTCGTCGCCGACCGCGCCGGCGTCGGACGCAATCTGATGGAGCACCCGAATGTCTCGCTCTGCGCCTGGATGAAGCCGGAAGCCCGGCTGCCGCCGGAGATGCGCCGGCAGATGATCGTGGCGCTCCGCTATTCCTCGGGCGTGCCCGACTGCCCGGCCGGCGACATGTTCATGGTGCCGACCAACAAGACCGCCTGGCATCCGCTCGGCGCGCGCATCGGCGCGATCATGGTCTGGGTCAACAAGTCCTACTCGAAGGGCCGCGTCGAGCTCGCGGGGCCCGATTTCCGCACACCGCCCGATGTCGCCTTCGAGATGCTCTCCGACCGACGCGATCTCGAGCGGCTCAAACGGGCGATGCGGATGATCCTCGACCTCTACGAGCGTCCGCCGCTCGCCGGCGCGGTCGACGATCTCTTCCCGGCGACGCTCACCGACCGGGTGCGCGAGATCGGCGCCATCCGTCCGGCGAATTACTGGAAGACCGCCGTCGCCGGCCGGATGATGGATGCCTCGGCCGCGATCCGTCGCGCGATGATCCGCAACGTCATCACCCCCGGCATCCGCGTCGAGGAGGTCATGGCCGATGACCGCGCGCTCGAGGACTGGATCGTCGGCAACGTGACCGGAACGTGGCATCCCTCCTGCACCTGCCGGATGGGCCGCGCCGACGATCCCTACGCGGTTGCCGATCCGGCCGGGCGGGTGCGTGGGATCGAGGGTGTGCGGGTCGCCGATGCGTCCGCGATGCCCGTCGTGCCGCGCGCCAACACCAACGTGCCGACCATGATGATGGCCGAGAAGATCGCCGAGGCGATCCGAGCCGGCCGCTGACAGGGAGACGACGATGCTCGAGCTCTACCACAACGACATGTCGGTCTGCGCGCAGAAGGCCCGCTTCGCGCTCGCCGAGAAGAGGCTGGAGTGGACGGGCCACCATCTCAACCTGCGCGCCGGCGACCAGCAGAAGCCCGATTATCTCAAGATCAACCCGCTCGCGATCGTGCCGACGCTCGTCCACGATGGTGTGGTCATCCCGGAATCGACGGTGATCTGCGAATATCTCGACGACGCGTTTCCCGACCCGCCGCTCAAATCGGGATCGGCGCTCGAGCGCGCGCGCATGCGACTGTGGACCAAGCAGCTCGACGAGGGTGTCCACTACGCGACCGGCAACGTGAGCTACTGCCTCGTGTTCCGCCACCAGTTCATGCAGAAGCCACCCGACGAGCTCGAGGCCTTCTTCGCCGCGATCCCCGACCCGGTCCGCCGCGCGCGCGTCCGCGAGAACGTCCTCAAGGGCATGGAGTCGAGCCACTTCAAGGACGGCATCGCGCGCTACAAGAGGCTCGTCCGCGACCTCGGCGCCGCGCTCGCCGACGGCCCCTGGCTCGCCGGGCAGAGATTTTCGCTCGCCGACATCGGCTTCGCCCCCTACATCACCCGCCTCGACCAGCTCGGTTTCCAGGAGTGGCACCAGAGCTACGGCACCCGCATCGGCCATTGGTACGACCGTCTCCGCGCCCGTCCGGCCTATGCCGAGGCGATCACGAAGTGGTTGAACCCACCGGTCGTCGCGCTTCTCGGCGAGAAGGGACGAGAGGCCTGGCCCAAGGTGAAGGCGATGCTCGCGGCCTGAGCGCATCCTTGGACCACACCCGTCCCGGTGGCACAATGCCGCCGCCATGAACCCGAGACTGAAAGCGTGACGATGTCCCAACCGAAGCGGGGCTACCGCGACCTCCACGAGCACCTCGATCAGCTGAAGAAGGAAGGCCTTCTTCTCACCATCGACCGCCCCATCGACAAGGATTCCGAGCTGCACCCCCTTGTGCGCTGGCAGTTCGTCGGCGGCATGGACGAGGGAGAGCGCAAGGCTTTCCTCTTCACCAACATCCACGACGGACGCGGTCGCAAGTACGACATCCCCGTCGTCGTCGGCGCGCTCGCGGCGAACCGGGCGATCTACTCCGCCGGCATGCGCGCGCCGGTCGAGGAGATCCAGGCGAAGTGGGACAAGGCGATCGCGCACCCGATCGCGCCCCGCATCGTCAACCAGGGCGCCTGCCAGGAGGTCGTCCACGAGGGCGCCGCACTCCAGGGCGAGGGCAAAGGGCTCGACCGGCTGCCGATCCCGATCTCGACGCCGGGCTTCGATTCCGCGCCGACACTCACCGCGACCAACGTCATCACGCGCGACCCCGAGACCGGCGTTCAGAACATGGGGACCTATCGCGCGGCGCTGAAATCATCCGATCGCCTCGTCGTCCGCATGGCGACGCGCGTCGGCGGCGCCGGCGGCTATCGCCACTATCAGAAGCACCAGAAGCGCGGCGACAAGACGATGCCGTGCGCGATCGTCCTCGGCTGCCCGCCTTATGTCGCGTTCATGGGGCCGCAGAAGCTCCCCATCGACGCCGACGAGGTGGCGGTCGCGGGCGGGCTCGCCGGCGAGCCGATCAACATGGTGCGTGCGCGCACCGTCGATCTCCTCGTGCCCGCCGAGGCCGAGGTCGTGATCGAGGGTCTCGTCGATACCGAATATGTCGAGCCCGAGGCGCCGTTCGGCGAGAGCCACGGCCATGTCGCGCTCGAGGAATTCAACATGCCGATGAGCGTCACCGCGATCACGCATCGGCGTCATCCGGTGATCCCGTCTTACATCAGCCAGGTCGCGCCGAGCGAATCGAGCGTCATCAAGCGCGTCGCCTATGAGCCTTTGTTCCTTACCCATCTCCGCGATGCGCTCGGCGTCAAGGGCGTGAAGAAGGTCGCGCTGCACGAGCCGCTGACCGGGCTCCTCCGCGTCACCGTCATCACCGTCGAGCGCGGCCTGCCGCGCACCGAGGTCTGGCGCGCGCTCTACGGCGCGACCTCCTTCAAGGGCGACTGCGGCAAGATCTGCATCGCGGTCGACGAGGACATCGACGCCGACAACGCGGATGCGCTTCTGTGGGCGATGTCCTACCGGATGAATCCGGTCGAGGACGTGCTTGCGCTGCCGCATCGCGGCCAGGGCCACGGGCCGAAGCGCGAGCACGACCAGGAGGAGGATTCGACCCTCCTGATGGACGCGACGATGAAGAGCCCGATGCCGCCGCTCGCACTCCCGAAACAGGAATACATGGAGCGGGCGAGGGCGATCTGGGACGAGATCGGCCTGCCGCGGCTCCGCCCGCAGCCGCCGTGGTTCGGCTATTCGCTCGGCGACTGGCTGCCCGAATGGGATGCGGCCGCGAAACGCGCCGTCGAGGGCCGCTATCTCGAGAACGGCCGCATCAGCGAGCAGCAGCGGCGGAAGGGGCTCAAGCCGGAGACCAAGTTCCGTCCCGACCCGACCGGCAAGGGGAACGGCAAGGGCTGAGGCTCTTCGGCGCGGCGATCCGGCATTCGCTATTCGGCCGCGGCGCGCGCCGGCGCCGGGACCGTCTCCGGGTTCCACACCCCGCGCGTCAACGAGTAGGCGATGAGCCCGCCGAACACGACGAGGCCGAGGGCGACGCAGACGAACAGCCAGGTGAGCGAGGCGCCGAGCCAGACGGTCGCGACGGCACCCAGCCCGGCCGCCGCGACGATGCGGAGCGCGCCCGCGGTGATAGGCCACGACATGTCGCCGGTGCCCTGCGAGGCGAAGTAGAGCGACTGGCCGAGGCCGAAGAACGCATAGAACGGCCCGACCAGCCAGAGATAGCGCCGTGCCACCTCGGCCGCGGCCGCGTCCGCCGTGAACAGCCCGATCCAGAGATCGGGGAACAGCGCGACCACGATGCCGATCAGACCGGTAAAGGCGAACACCGCGAGCCCGCCGGTCCAGGCGATCCGACGCGCCCGGCCATAGTTCTTGGCCCCGCGATTGGCGCCCACCATCGCCGTCATCGCGCCGCCGACGCCGAACGCGATCGGGATCAGCATCAGCTCGAGCCGGCTGCCGAGGCCGTAGCCGGCGAGCGCCTCGGTGCCGTAGACGCCGACGAGCGCGGTCACGATCACGATCGTCGCGACGGTGAGGAGCGCGTTGCCGCAGGCGACGCCGCCGACCTTGACGATGTCGTAGAACAAGGCGCCCCGGAGCGGCACGCCGAGGATGCGGAGACGGAGCCCGGCGCGCCCGCTCGCGAGGTAGAACGCCATGAACGCCGCGGCGAGGAAGAACCCGATGATCGTCGCGATCGCCGGCCCGCGCACGCCGAACGCCGGCAGCCCGAACCAGCCGAGCGTCAACGCGCCGGAGAGGACGATCGAGAGGAGCGCCGTCGCGACCATCGCCGCCGCCGGCACGATCATGTTGCCGGTCCCGCGCAGCACCGAGGCGAGCGTGTTGGCGAGCCAGATCATCGCCGCGCCGCCGAACAGGATCTCGGCATAGGCGACCGTCGCATCGAGCACCGCATCGCGCCCGCCGAAGGCATGGAACACCGGCCGCGCGAGGATCGCGAACAGAAGCGTATAGACCGCCGCCATCGCGAGCGCGATCAACGCGGCATGGACGACGACCGCCTCGGCGTGGCCGCGATTGCCGGCGCCGAGGGCGCGCGCGATCGCCGACGATACGCCGCCGCCCATCGCGCCGGCCGACATCATGTTGATCAGCGCCTGGACCGGAAAGACGAGCGCGAGCGCGGCGAGCGGCGTGACGCCCAGCATGCCGACGAACCAGGCGTCCGCGATGGTCGAGAGGCTCTGCGCGGTCGCGACCGCGATATTGGGTCCGGCGAGTGCCGCGAGCGTGGTCGGGATCGGCGCCTCGAGCATGCGCCGGAGCCGGTCGTTGCCGCGGCTCGTCGCGGCGTGGCCCTTGTCGGACACGGAAACCTCGGGTCGCGGACGGGACCGCTACGGTAGACGATCGGGGCAGCAACCGCCACAACCGACGATTTGCTCGGTCCGTCCCGGCGCACTAGTTTTTCGTCATGATCGGCGGCACCATCATTACGCTCGTTCTCGCTCTCGTCCTCCTCGCCGGGCCGGCGTCGGGCGAGCCGGGCGACCGCAAGGGTGCGGATCCGGGACCGAAGGCCCACGTCGATCGGGTGCATCCTCGGTCCGATGGGGCGACGATCGCCCGGGTGCAGCGGAACCTCGCCGCGCTCGGCTACGACGTCGGACGCGCGACCGGTCGGATGAACCGGAAGACGCGCGCGGCGATCCGCGCCTTCGAGACGGCGCATGGTCATTCTCCGACCGGCGAGGCGACCCGCGCGCTCGACGAGGTCCTCGTCTACGAGGTCGAGACGGGGCGCGAGCGGGGCACTGTCGCGGCCGCGCCGATCGAGCGGCACGGCGACGGCACCGCCTTCGCGGTGAACTCCGACGGCTACGTCGTCACCGCGGCCCATGTCGTCGACCGGTGTCGCGAGGTCCGGGCCGTCGACGCGACGACCTTCGCGATCGTGGCGGTCGATGCGAAGGCCGATCTCGCGGTCCTCCGGGCGCCGGTTCGCTTCGACGCCGTGGCATCGTTTCGCGAAGGACCGGCGTTACGCATCGGCAAGGACGCGATCGTGATAGGATACCCACTCCAGCATGTGCTCGCGGCGGAAGCGAGCGTGACGCGGGGCAATGTCAGCGCGCTCTCCGGCTATCGCGACGACCCCGGCGAGCTCACCGTCACGGCGCCGGTTCAGCCCGGCAACAGCGGCGGCCCCCTTCTCGACAGCGCGGCCAACGTCATCGGGGTGATCACCAGCACCATCGGCGATCTGCGGATCGCCCGCCATACAGGATGGGTGCCGCAGAACGCCAACTTCGCCGCCAAGGCGGCGAAGGTTCGCGCGCTGCTCGACGCGAACGGGGTCGGCTACCAGCGGCGATCATCGTCCGGGGCGCTCTCGACCGCCGACGTGGCCGAGGCGGCCGTCCGATTCACGCTCCGTCTCGAATGCTGGAACTGAACGCAGCGAGCCAGCGCCGGACCCGCCGGCGGTTCGCGCCGATGTCCCAGCGGCCGAACACCGATCGGCTGTAGACGGCGAGGGTCGAGCGGTCCGGAGCCTGCGCGAGGAAGCGGACCGTGACGAGGTCGGGAAAGCCGAGCACGGCGCTCCGCGCAACATAGTCGTACTGCCTGAGCGCGACCTCGGCGCGCACCGGCTCGAGCCGAGGCTCGGCCGCGGCGATGCGCTGCCACGCGGCCTCGAGCGCGGTGACCGGCCGCGGAAAGACCGGGCTTTCGGCATCGACCGTGGTCGTGCAGAGCCCGGCCGGGGCGAGAAGATACTGATTGGGACGAGCGGTCCTGACGAGCGTCGCGAAGTCGATCGTCGGAACCGGGCCGGTCGGGATCGCCATGGTGGGGCGGTCAGTGGAGCACGGCGCCGCTGCGATCGGTCACGGGCGCCGGTATCGGTGCGTCGGGCAGATCGCCGAAGACGCGCGTCCGCGCCGCACCGTCGAACGTCCCGGGCTGTGCATCCACCACGATCCGGCCGCCGGCGAGACCGACGATCCGGTCGGCGTGGCCGAGCGCGAGGTCGACCTGGTGCAGGTTGCAGAGGACGCCGATGCCGCGCTCGCGCGCGAGGCCGCGAAGGAGGGCGAGCGTCGCCGCCGCGGTGACCGGATCGAGGCTCGCGACCGGTTCGTCGGCGAGGATGATGCGGCTTTCCTGGGCGAGGACGCGCGCGATCGCGACGCGCTGCTGCTGACCGCCGGAGAGCGTGTCGGCGCGCTGGTGCGCGTGCTCGATCAACCCGACGCGGTCGAGGGCGGCGACGGCGCGGCTGAGATCGGCGCCGGCGAACCGACGCAGGATGACGCGCCAGGCCGGCACGCGCCCGAGCCGGCCGGCGAGCACGTTGTCGAGCGCATCGAGCCGGCGGACGAGATTGTGCTGCTGGAACACGAGCCCGATGTCGCGCCGCGCCGCCGCGAGCGCGCGGCCGCGGAGCGCCTGGAGGGGCGTGTCGTCGAGATGGACCGAGCCCGCATCGATCGCGGCGAGGCCGGCGATGCAGCGGAAGAGCGTCGTCTTGCCCGCGCCCGACGCGCCGAGGACCGCGACCACCTCGCCCGAGGCGACCGAGAGCGAGACGGCATCGAGGACGGTCCTGCCGGCATAGGCCTTCGACAGCCGGTCGACGCAGAGAAGGGCGCGCGCCATCACACCAGCCGCCGGCGGAGCCAGGCGCTCAACTGGTCGATCGCGGTCACCATGACGAGGATGATGATCAGGATCGCGAACACGCGCGGGAAGAGGAGGAGATCGACGCTGTTCTTAAGCTCCTGGCCGATGCCGCCGGCGCCGACCAGGCCGAGCACCGTCGAGGCGCGCGCGTTGACCTCCCAGACATAGAGGACGATCGAGGTGAGCGAGGGCAGAACGTCGGGCAGGACGGCGAACACGACGATCTTGGTCCGCGTCGCGCCGGTCATCGCGACCGCCTCGATCGGACCGGGCTCGATCGCCTCGATCGCCTCCGACCACAACTTGGCGATGGTTCCGGCCGAGTGCAGCGCCACGCCGAGGACGCCCGCGAACGGGCCGAGCCCGACCGCGGCGACGAAGAGGAGCGCGAAGACGAAGGAATCGATGCCGCGAAGCGCGTTCAGCACCCAGCGCGCCGGCGTGCGCAGAAAGCTGTTGGGCGTCAGGTTGCGCGCGGCGAGGACACAGGCCGGCACGGCGATCACGGCACCGATCGTCGTGCCGATGGTCGCGATCGCGAGCGTCTCGAGCGCGCGGGCGAGGAGGAGGTCGAGCTCGGCGAAGTCGGGCGGCCAGGCGCGCATCGCCCAGGCGATCAGGCGCGGGATCCCGGTCCACAGCCGCTCGAGATCGATGTCGGCGTAGTGGAGACAGAGCGCATAGAATGCGGTCACGATGGCGAGCACCGCGACGAAGCGGAAGCGACCGGCGGCGACCGATGCGAAGGGGCGCTGCGGCAGCCGGTCGAGCGCCGGGCTCACCGTGCGTTCGTTCGCGGTTGCAGCCGGCCGACCGCCACGCCGGCGTCCTCGATGATACTGTAGCTCGAGTGGTTGGCGGCGATCCAGCCGGTATAGCGAGGCGGCATGACCACCTTGGCCTTCTCCTCGTCGATCGCGAGGAGCGCCGCCTGGAGCTTCGTCTCGTCGGCGGCGGCGAACCCGCGGCGCACGACCAGAGGATCGTTGGGCAAAGGATCGGACCGCCAGACGATCCGCGTCGCCTCCGCCGTCACCGCGCCGCGCGCGATCATGCCGTCGCGGTTGCGGTCGAAGTCCGTCGCGAGATCGACCTGGCCGTTGGCGACCGAGACGATGTTCGCCGCGTGCGAGGCCCCGTCGCGGTACTGGAAGAAGCGGCGCGGGTCGATGCCCTGGCCCTTGAACCAGTAATGCGGGATCAGCCAGCCCGACGTCGAGCCGACGTCGGCGAAGGAGATGCGAAGCCCGCGCGCATCCTCGGGGAAGCGCGCGATGTCGAGCCCGGGCCGCGCCATGATGATCGCGTGATAGAACGGGCGGCCGTCATACTTGACGGTAGCGACCGCGCGCGCCTCGCCCTCGTGATGGGAGAGGACATAGCCCCACGGTCCCATCCACGCGATGTCGACCTGCTCGTTGGCGAGCGCGATGGCGATGCCGGCCCAGTCGTTGGCGACGGTGAGCTCGTGGCGCTCGCCGAGGGCCGTCGCGATATGGCGGAAGAAGGGCTCGTAGGCCGCGCGCGTGTCGGAAGGTGTGGGCAGGAACGGCCCGACGGCGACGCGGAGCGGCCGATCTTGTGACGATGCGGGAACCGGCAGCGCCCCGGCGAGGGCGGCGAGGACGATCAAGGCCGACGGCCCGAGGCGTCGGTGGCGGCGTGCGTGCATGGCTCTGGTTCCCGGTCGGATGCCGGCGAGCCTAGGACCGCGGCGGCGGGACTCGCATCACAAGTGCGTGACGAACCGGCCGCGGGCGCGCAAGATGAGAGCGCACAGAAGGGGAGGCTCTGGCCATGCAGGCGGCGCGATTGTTCGATGTGTCGGGGACGGTCTCGCTCGTGACCGGCGCGGCGAGCGGGCTCGGGCTCGCGATGGCCGAAGTGATGGCGGAGAACGGCGCGCGGGTCGCGATGCTCGATGTCGACGCGGGTGGGCTCGAGACGCACCTCGCCCGTCTCAGCAAGACCGGCGCCGCGGTCGAGGGCCACGTGGTTGACGTCACCGACGGGGCGCTTCTCAAGCGGACGATCGGCGATGTCGCGACCAAGCACGGCCGGCTCGACTCGGTCTTCGCCAATGCCGGCATCAGCGCCGGGCCGGGCTTCGAGTCCGAGGTCGGCCATCTCGAGGCCGTCGATCGCGAACGCTGGGACCGCGTGCTCCGCATCAATCTGACGAGCGTGTTCGAAACCCTGCAAGCGGCGGCCGGGCCGATGAAGCGGCAGAAAAGCGGGCGCATCGTCGTCACGTCCTCGATCGCGGGCATCGGCGCCGAGGCGCCGTGCGGCTATGCCTATGTCGCGACCAAGGCGGCGGTCGCCAATCTCGTCCGCCAGGCGGCGCTCGAGCTCGCGCGCTACAACGTGTTGGTGAACGCGATCGCGCCCGGCCCGTTCCGCACCAATATCGGCGGCGGCCAGTTCGCCAAGCGTCCGGATTCCGAGGCCATGTGGGCGGCGCGCACCGCGCTCGGGCGGGTCGCCGATCCGGCCGAGCTCAAGGGCCTCGCGCTCTTCCTCGCCTCGCCCGCCTCGAGCTACGTCACCGGCACGGTGATCCCGATCGACGGCGGCGCTACCGCGGACTGATCGACCGGCGCGCGCTGGCGACGATCACGGCGACACCGGCGAGTGCGGCGAGCGTCGAGCCGCTCAAGACGCCGAGCCGGGCGCGATCCATCAGGGTCTCGTCCTCGAAGGCGAGCGCGCCGATGAACAGGCTCATCGTGAAGCCGATGCCGGCGATGAAGCCGACACCGATCACCTCGATCCAGCGGACCGCGGCCGGCAGACGCGCCATCCCGCTCCGCACCACGAGATAGACGACGGCCGAGATCCCGATCGGCTTGCCGATGAGGAGGCCGAGCGCGATCCCGAGCGTCACCGGTTCGCCGATATCGGCGAGGCCGAGCCCGAGCAAGGGTACACCGGCATTGGCGAACGCGAACACCGGCATGATCGCGAAGATCACCGGCAATCGGAGCGCGTGCGCGAGGCTGTACAGGGGCATTCGGCCGGTCCGAGCGTCGCGGAGCGGCACGAAGAGCGCGGTGATCACACCGGCGAGCGTCGGATTGACGCCCGACTGGTGCAACGCGACCCAGAGAACCAGTCCGAGCCCGAGATAGGGGCCGAGGCGCATCACGCCGCGATGGTTGGCGACGGCAAGGAGCCCGGTCACCACGAGCGCGAGCGCGAGCGCGAGCCAGTCGAGCCGGTCGGTATAGAACAAGGCGATGATCAGGATGGCGCCGAGGTCGTCGATGACCGCGACCGCGAGAAGGAAGGCCTTGAGCGCCGGCGCGACTCGGGTCCCGAGAAGTCCGACGATGCCGACGGCGAAGGCGATGTCGGTCGCACACGGGATCGCCCAGCCGCGCGCCGCCACCGGATCGCCCGCGACCACCACGAGGTAGATCGCGGCGGGAAGCGCCATGCCGCCGAGCGCGCCGGCGAACGGGACGATCGCGCGCTCGCGCGAGGCGAGCGTGCCCTCCTTGAACTCGTATTTGATCTCGAGCCCGACGAAGAGAAAGAACACCGCCATGAGGGCGTTCTTGATCCAGCTCTTGATGCTGTCGGTAATCGCGATGTCGCCGATGCCGATGGTGACGGGCGCGGCCTTGGCGGTCGCATAGAGATCGGCGAGAGCGCTGTTGGCGACGATGAGCGCGGCGAGCGCGGCGGCGAGGAGGATGAGGCTCGCGGCGATCTCGGTCGTTCTCGATGTCGAGGTCTCGGCCATGGGGTCGCCTATCTGGGCCAGATCGCTGCGACATAGGCGGCGTAGCCCGCAACGAGGACCGCGCCCTCGCGGCGGCCGATCCGCATCCCGGTCGCGGCGAAGACGAGGAGGAGGAGCGAGACCGCGACCATCACGGGGCCGTCGAAGCGCACGATCTCGACCGGCACCGCGACCGGGGCGAGCAACGCGGTGAGGCCGCCGATCCCGAGCACGTTATAGATGTTGGAGCCGAGTATGTTGCCGAGCGCGACATCGGCTTGGCGGCGGGCGGCGGCGACGATCGAGGTGACGAGCTCGGGCATCGACGTGCCAACCGCGACGATGGTGAGCACGATCACCGTCTCCGATATCCCGGCGCCCCGCGCGAGCGCGATGGCGCCGTCGACCAGGATGCTGCCCCCGACGATCACGATGACGAGGCCGGCGACGGCGATCCCGAGCGCGATGGCGATGTCGAGGGCCGCGCTCTGGGCGTGTCCGCGTGCCTGGTGCGGGACGGTCGCCTCGAGCGCCGCGCCCTTCTCGAACGCGGCCGTGTGGTCGCCGGTCGAGCCCCGCTCCTGTCGATAGGCGTAGAGGATGTAGAGGACGAGGAGGAGGACGAAGCCGATCCCGACCGTGCGGTCTAGCGTCGTTGCGGCGGCGAGGCCGGCGAGGAGGATCGCCGCCCCGAGAACGACGCCGCCGTCGCGCTTCAAGGCGCGCGAGCGGACCGCGATCGGGCAGAGGATCGCCGCCAGCCCGAGGATCAGGAGGATGTTCGCGATGTTCGAGCCGACGATGTTGCCGATCGCGATGCCAGGCGAGCCGGCGAGCGCGGCCTGGACGCTGGTCACGAGCTCGGGCGTCGAGGTGCCGAATCCGACCAGGGTGAGAACGATTAGGAGCGGGGACATGCCGATCCGCTCGGCGAAACGAACGGCGCCGCGGACGAGGCATTCGCCGCCGGCGACGAGAAGCGCGCGCCCGCCGAGAAAGGAGAGGGCGATGTCCATGGGTCCGGAGAGGGTCCGTCGCGGCTACGGTTCCGGTCGAGATGGTCCGGTCGGGCCGGCGATCAAGCCTGAATTGCGCACCAGTTGGCGTGTGGAAATGGAGGCCCGGGCCGGAATCGAACCGGCGTAGACAGATTTGCAGTCTGCTGGATGGCCACTCTCCCACCGGGCCGGTGGGGTCCGCGAATCGGCTCGTTCAAGAGATGTTAACCTAAACGTCCCTAGATCGGGCAGATCCCCGTGCGCCAAGGGGTTATAGGGGCCGGCGCCGGCGGGGGTCAAGGTCGCGACCGCGGGGGTAACACGTTGAGTTCCAAGCCTCGGAGCTTTATAACCGGCACGCCATCGCAGCGATGGCGGGGTGTTGCCCGGCGTGCGCCGGCGCGGCGGTTCACGGGTCGCGGCCGGTTAACCATGCGAATGCGCGGCCGGGCGGGGTTAGTCGGCACAGAATTCGGTCGGCCCGGGCAAGCCATGGCAGATTACGCGCGCGCGCGTCTCAACATGGTCGAATCGCAGATTCGACCGAACAAGGTCACCGACGAACGGTTGATCGACGCCTTCCTCGCGCTGCCGCGCGAGGCCTTCGTCGACCGTACCCGACACGGCATCGCCTATGTCGACGAGGACCTGCCGCTGGGCAATGGCCGCTTTCTGACCGCGCCCATGGTGCTCGGCCGGCTGATCCAGACGCTCGCGGTCCGTCCCTCCGACGTCGTCCTCGACGTCGGCTGCGCGACCGGCTACTCGACCGCGGTCCTGTCGCGGCTCGCCGCGACCGTGGTCGGGCTGGAGAGCGATGCCGGTCTCGTCGAGGCCGCCAACCAGACCCTGAGCCGGCTCGGCGCCGACAATGCCGGCGTCGTGCGCGGCCCGCTCGTGCGCAGTCTCCCGGCGCAGGGTCCCTATGACGTGATCCTGGTCCAGGGCTCGGTCCCCGCGGTGCCCGCGGCACTCCTCGACCAGCTCGCCGAAGGTGGGCGGCTCGCCGCGGTCGTGCGCGAGGAGGCGGGCCCCGGCCGCGCCACCCTGATGATCAAGATCGGCGGCGTCGTATCGCGCCGCGTCGTGTTCGATGCCAATACCCGGCCGTTGCCGGGCATCGTCCGCGAGGAGCGGTTCGCGTTCTAGGCACAGGCGTGTTTCGGGGGCAGGTTGGGATGGATCGGCGAATCGAGCGTTGGGGACGGTTGCGGTGGGTGCTGCCGCTCGCAGCGGCGGGTGCATCGCTGCTCGGGGTGCAGGCGTCGGCACAGTCGCTGACCGATGCGCTGGTCAAGGCCTATCAGAGCAACCCCAACCTGATGGCCGAGCGGGCGCGTCTCCGGCAATCCGACGAGCAGGTCGCGCAGGCGCTCTCTAACTGGCGTCCGACGGTCATCGTCAACGCCGACGCGGGCGTGCAGCGCGCCGATCGCGACATCCCGCCGACGGTCCGCGGCGTGCAGACCCTCGAGCCGCGCGGCGCCGACGTCCGCATCACCCAGAACATCTATCGCGGCGGCTCGACGGTGGCGGCGGTGAGCCGGACCAAGAACCAGGTCCAGGCCGACCGCGCGCGCCTGCTCGGCATCGAGCAGACGGTGATGGCGAATACGATCACCGCCTATATGGACGTCGTCCGCGACCAGGCGGTCGTCGAGCTCACCCGCAACAACGAGCGCGTGCTGCAGCGCCAGCTCGAGGCGACCCGCGACCGCTTCCGGGTCGGCGAGGTGACCCGCACCGACGTCGCCCAGGCCGAATCCCGCCTCCAGCGCGCGACCGCCGACCGCATCCAGGCCGAAGGCAATCTCGTCGCCTCGCGCGCCAACTACCGGAGCGTCGTCGGCGATCAGCCGGAGCGGCTCGAGGCCGTCGAGCCCTCGACCGGTCTCCCGCGCGGCGAGGAGGAAGCGATCGAACGGGCGCGCGAGAACAATTTCGCGGTCATCCAGGCGCGGTTCCTCGAAGTCGCCGCCGGCGACCGGGTTCGCGAGATCCTGGGCGAGATGCTGCCGCAGGTCTCGGTCGACGGCGTCTACGACAAGAGCATCGAGGGATCGGCCGAGAACAGCGACGTCGATACGCTGGCGCTGACCGCGCGCGTCCGCATGCCGCTCTACCAGGCGGGCGCGGTCGATGCGCGCATCCGCGAGGCGAAGGAGCTCCGCTCGCAGCGTCGCCACGAGCTCATCCAGACCACGCGGCTCGCCACCCAGAACGCGACGCAGACCTGGCAGGCCTACGAGACCGCACAGGCGCGGACCAGCGCCTTCACCACCCAGATCGCGGCCGCCAAGATCGCGCTCGAGGGCGTCGAGCAGGAAGCGCTGGTCGGATCGCGCACCGTCCTCGACGTGCTCGACGCCGAACAGGAATATCTCAACGCCCAGGTCGAGCTCGTGCGCGCCCAGCGCGATGCGGTCGTGTTCTCCTATCAGGTCAAGTCGGCGGTCGGCGAGCTGACCGCGGAGGCCTTGCGGCTGCCCGTCGACCTCTACGACTACAACCGGCACTACGAGGATACCCGCCGGCGCTGGTTCGGGATCGGCATCGCCGAAGAACCCGTCCTCAACCGCCGTTGATGCACCCTGTGATCTCCTGGCCGCCTGGTCGAGACGAACCGGCATGAGCGAGACGAAACCGCAGACCGAACCGTCGATGGAGGAGATCCTCGCGTCGATCCGGCGCATCATCTCCGAGGACGGCACGGCGCCGGCCGCGGCGCCGGCGCGCGAGGCCAAGGACGACGTGCTCGATCTCACCGAGATCGTGCCCGAGGATGCGAAGGCGGCCGCCCCGCCGCCGCCTGCCCCACCACCGCCGCCGGCCCCCCTGCCTTCGACCGTCGCGGCGCCCGCACCGGCGCGGACCGACGATATCGAGATCAGGGACGAGCCCGAGCCCGATGTGGCGGCGCCGGCGCTGGTCGAGCCGACATCGCCGGTGGTCGCGCCGGTCGCTCCGATGCCGCCGCCCGCTGGTGGCCTGATCTCCGACATGGCTGCCGCCGCCGCCACCGGCTCCTTCGCCGCGCTCGCCTCGCGTGTCGCCGAGAGCCAGGCCGGTCTCCCGCTCGGCGTCGGCAACCGGACGATCGAGGACCTCGTGAAGGAGGTCATGCGGCCGATGATCAAGGAATGGCTCGATGCGCATCTTCCGGCGCTGGTCGAGCGCTTGGTCCGGCGCGAGATCGAGCGGCTCGCCCGGCGCGCCGACGACGCCTGAGGCGCGATCCCGCCGGTTGAGACGAGCGGCGCGGTCGGGGTAGAACCCAGGGCGGCGGCCTTGCAGCCGGCCGCACAGCGCAACCGACACGGCACGGCGGATCATGGAAAAGACCTATCGGCCCGCCGAGGTCGAAGCCCGGCAATATGCCCGTTGGGAGGAGGCCGGCGCCTTCGCCTCGGCCGCGACACGGGCGGCGGGCGAGACGAACGCCGTGCCCTACACGATCGTCATCCCGCCGCCGAACGTCACCGGCAGCCTCCATATCGGGCACGCGCTCAACAACACCCTGCAGGACATCCTGATCCGCTATCGCCGCATGCGCGGACGCGATGCCTTGTGGCAACCGGGCACAGACCACGCCGGCATCGCGACCCAGATGGTCGTCGAGCGCCAACTCGCGGCCGACGGCAAGACGCGGCACGATCTCGGCCGCGACGCGTTCATCGACCGGGTCTGGCGGTGGAAGGCGGAATCGGGCGGCACGATCATCGGCCAGCTCCGCCGCCTCGGCGCGAGCTGCGACTGGGCGCGCGAACGGTTCACGATGGACGAGGGGTTGAGCGAGGCGGTGCGCTGCGTCTTCGTCACCCTGCACAAGGAAGGCCTCGTCTACCGCGACAAGCGGCTGGTGAACTGGGACCCGCGGCTCCACACGGCGGTCTCCGATCTCGAGGTGCAGCAGCGCGAGGAGAAGGGGAAGCTCTGGTATTTCCGCTACCCGGTCGAGGGCGGCGACGGCGTCCACATCACCATCGCGACGACGCGGCCCGAGACGATGCTCGGCGACACCGCGGTCGCCGTGCATCCCGATGACGAGCGCCACCGCGCGCTGGTCGGCCGCCACGTGATCCTGCCGATCGTCGGCCGGCGCATCCCGATCCTCGCCGATCCGATGAGCGATCCCGAGAAGGGCTCGGGCGCGGTCAAGATCACGCCCGCGCACGACTTCAACGATTTCGAGCTCGGACGTCGCCACGATCTCCCGATGGTCGACATCTTCGACGTCAACGCGGCGCTCAACGACAACGTGCCCGCCGGCTATCGCGGGCTCGACCGGTTCGTCGCGCGCGAGAAGATCGTCGCGGAGATGGAAGCGCTCGGGCTCCTCGAGAGGATCGACGACCACGTGCTGATGCTTCCCTATGGCGATCGCTCCGGCGTCGTGATCGAGCCGCGGCTCACCGACCAGTGGTTCGTCGATGCGGCGACGCTCGCGAGACCGGCGATCGAGGCGGTCGAGGCGGGTCGCATCCGCTTCGTGCCGCGGCATTGGGAGAGCACCTATTTCGACTGGATGCGGAACATCCAGCCGTGGTGCGTGTCGCGCCAGATCTGGTGGGGCCACCAGATCCCGGCCTGGTACGGTCCGGACGGCACGATCTTCGTCGAGATGACCGAGGCGGAAGCGCTGTGCGCCGCGGCGAAGCACTACGGCCGCGACACCGACCTCGTCCGCGACGCCGACGTGCTCGACACCTGGTTCTCCTCGGCGCTGTGGCCGTTCTCGACGCTGGGCTGGCCGGAGCAATCGCCCGCGCTCGCCCGCTACTACCCGACCGATGTCCTGGTGACCGGCTTCGACATCATCTTCTTCTGGGTCGCCCGGATGATCATGATGGGCATGCACTTCATGCACGACGTGCCGTTCCGCATCGTCTACATCCATGCGCTCGTGCGCGACGCGCAAGGCCAGAAGATGTCGAAAAGCAAGGGGAACGTGCTCGATCCCCTGGTGCTCATCGACGAGTACGGCGCCGATGCGCTCCGCTTCACGCTCACCGCCTTCGCCGCGCAGGGGCGCGACATCAAGCTCTCGACGGGCCGCATCGAGGGCTACCGCAACTTCGTCACCAAGATCTGGAACGCCTCGCGCTACGCCGAGATGAACGGCTGTGCGGCGGTGCCGGATTTCGATCCCGCGTCGGGTCGGCTCACGGTGGACCGCTGGATCGTCGGTGCGCTCGCCGATGCGGTCCGGCGCACCGAGGAGGCGATCGAGGATTACCGCTTCAACGAGGCGGCGCAGGCGGCCTACACCTTCGTCTGGCACACGTTCTGCGACTGGTATCTCGAGTTCACCAAGCCGATCCTCGCCGAAGGCGACGCGGCGGCGAAGGCCGAGGTGCGCGCAACGACGGCCTGGGTGCTCGACACGATCTTGAAACTCCTGCACCCAATGATGCCGTTCGTGACCGAGGAGCTCTGGGACAATCGCGCGCCCGCGGGCCGACCCCGGAAGGCGATGCTGGTGTCCGAAAGCTGGCCCGTGCTCGATCCGTCGCTCGTCGATCCTCTGGCGAAGATCGAGATGGACTGGGTCGTCCGCCTGATCTCTGGCGTCCGCACCATGCGGGCCGAGATGAACGTCCCGCCGGCGGCGAAGATCGAACTCCTCGTCGATGGTGCGCTGTCCGAAACGCTCCGACGCCTCGAGACCCATCGCGAGCTGATCGTCAGGCTCGCGCGTCTTTCGAGCGCTGCGGCGCTCGCCGGCCCGGCGCCGGCCGAGGCGGCCCGGCTCGTCCTCGACGAGGCGACCGTGATCCTTCCCTTGGGCGGCGTCATCGACATCGCGCAGGAGCGGGCCCGTCTCCGCAAGGAGATCGGTCGCCTCGAGCGGGAGATCGACGGCATCGACAAGAAGCTCGGCAACGCCAACTTTGTCGCCCGCGCGCCGGAGGAGGTGGTCGAGGAGAATCGCGAACGCCGCGCCGAGTTCGAGACGACGCGCGCGCGTCTGTCGGAGGCGCTCGTCCAGCTCGGCGTCTGATCCCACCCGTATTGCGGAGGCGTCCATGACCAAGACCTATCCCGGCATCGAGCGGCTGCAGCTCGAGTTCGTCGCGCCGCGCGTTCTCCAGGTGACGCTCGACAGCCCAGGCCGGCTCAACGCGACCGATGCCAAGATGCACGGCGAGCTCGCCGAGATCTGGCGCCACGCGGATGCCGATCCCGAGGTGTCGAGCATCCTGATCCGCGGCGCCGGCAAGGCGTTCTCCGCCGGCGGCGATCTCGACCTGGTCCAGGCGATGACCGAGGACTTCCAGGTCCTGACGCGCGTTTGGCGCGAGGCACGCGACATCGTCTACAACGTCATCAACTGCTCGAAGCCGGTGGTCTCGGCGATCCATGGGCCGGCGGTCGGCGCCGGCCTCGTCTGCGCGCTTCTCGCCGATGTCTCGGTCGCGGCGAAGACCGCGCGCATCATCGACGGCCATACCCGGCTCGGCGTCGCCGCCGGCGATCACGCGACGATCGTGTGGCCACTCCTCTGCGGCATGGCGAAGGCGAAATACTATCTCCTCACCTGCGAGCCCCTGTCGGGCGAGGAGGCCGAGCGCATCGGCCTCGTCTCGCTCTGCGTCGAGGACGATAAGTTGATGGAGACCGCGATTGGCGTCACCAAGCGCCTCGCCGCCGGCTCGCCAACGGCGATGCGGTGGACCAAGTACACGCTCAACAACTGGCTCCGCATGGCGGGGCCTTCGTTCGATGCCTCGCTCGGGCTCGAGATGCTGGGCTTCACCGGGCCCGACGCGCGCGAGGGCCTCGCCTCGCTCCGCGAGAAGCGCGGGCCCCGGTTCTCGACCGATTCCCCAGTTTGAGGGTTCGGCTATAGTGGGGCGTCAGCCCGGGAGGAGCCGCCGATGTTCTACGAGACCGAGAAGAACAATCACGGGCTCAAATACAACCCGTACAAGTCGATCGTGATCCCGCGGCCGATCGGCTGGATCTCGACGATCAGCCACGACGGCATCGTGAACCTGGCGCCGTTCAGCCAGTTCAACAATCTCGGCTACGATCCGCCTTATGTGATGTTCTCGGCCTCGACGCACCCGGACGGCGCGCGCAACAAGGATAGCGTGCACAACGCCCAGATGACCGGCGAGTTCGTCGTCAACATGGCGACCTACGAGCTCCGCGAGGCGGTCAGCAAGTCGTCCTATTACCTGCCGCCGGAGGTCGATGAGTTCGACTATGCCGGGCTCGAGAAGGCGCCGTCGGTGCTCGTCAAGCCGCCGCGCGTCGCGGCCTCGCCGATCCATCTCGAATGCGTGTTCCACCAGACCGTGGTGCTGCCCGGCTATTCGATCAACAACATCTGCAACGTGGTGATCGGCCGTGTCGTCGGCGTCCACATCCGCGACGACGTTCTGACCGCCGACGGCCGCATCGACGTCCTCAAGGTGCGCCCGATCGCGCGTCTCGGCTATCACGACTACACCTCGGTCGATTCCATCTTCACGATGAAGATCGACGAGACCGCGTTCAGCGAGCAGCTCAAGGCCGGTCTCGGCGGCGAGGCCAAGGGCAAGCGCCCGCGCCAGGCCGCGGAATAGGCGCCCTTTCAGCCGCGCGTGTCGACGAAGCGCGGCGCCTTGACCGAGGATTCGAACTCCTTCGCGAGCGTGCCGACCGCGATGACGACGACCTCGGGCGTGAGCTCAAACGTCGCCTTGGTCGCCGCGACGATCGCCGCGGTCGTCGCGGCCGAATCGGCGCCGCGCTTGATCTCGACCGACAGCCTGAGCCCGTCGATCCCCTTGGCGTCGGCCATCGCCTCGGCCTTGAAGTCATTGACGGCGGTGTTCGCGAACAGGAAGTCCTCGAACTCCTGGTGGTTGATGTTGACGCCGCGCACCTTGAAGAAGCCGGCGGTGCGATGGGCGTGGCGGATCAGGGGAAAGACGCCGAACAGGCCGTCATTGCGCCCCTCGCTCTGGCGGATCACGATGTCGCCCGAGTTCCAGCGGATGAACGGCGTCGCGTTGTTGGTGTAGAGCGGCGTGACAAGGAGCGTGCCGGGCGTGCCGTCGGGCACGGGCTTCCAGGTCTCCGGGTCGACGACCTCGATATGGGCGAGATCGGTCCAGATGTGGAAGCCCTCGTTCAAGGGGCTCTCGGCGCCCATCATCGAGCATTCGGTCATGCCGAAGCAGTCGAACAGGCGGGCGCCCCACTCGCGCTCGATCTTGGCGCGCTTGGCGGCCGAGATCGGCTCGGCGGTCGTGAGGATCCGCTCGACCGACCCGGCGGCGAGATCGATGCCCGAGGCCTCGGCGAGATTGGCGAGGTGGAGGGCATAGGACGACATCCCCATCCAGAGCGAGGGCTTCATCGTCCGGATCAATTCGAGCTGGAGCGCCGACGGTGTCGCCGCGCCGGCGCCCGCCCACACCATGCCGATGCCTTCCTCGCGGCCGGCGCGCGCCCACATATGGCCGGCGGGATGGATGCCGAGCGGGAAGGAGAGGTGCGCCGTGTTGCCCGCCAGGGTCCCGGTGCAGAGATAGGTGCGCGTGAAGCCCACCATGCAGTAGCGGATGTCCTCGAAGGTGCGGGCGTAGAAGAGGGGCTTTCCGGTCGCGCCGCCGGAGCGCCAGAACTCGCAGACCTCCTCGGGCCGGCAGATGCGGAAATCGCTGTAGAACGCCTCCACCGTCATCGCGCGGAGAGCGTCCTTGTGGAGGATCGGGATCTTCGCCCATTCCTCCGGGTCGTCGAGCCGGTCGAGCCGCACATGATCGAGCCGGCCCTTCCAGAACGGGGCGCGCCGCGCCTTCTCGACCGCAAGCCGCATCTGGCGGCGCTGGATCGCCGCGATCTCGGCCCGAGATTTCGGGATGGGGAGAAGCTCGCTCGACGGCGAAAGCGTCAAGGCGTGTCCTTCGGGGATGGTGTGCGGCCGATCCAGCGCGCCTGCGCCGTCCGGCCCGGCGACACCACGCCGGCCTTCTCGTCGGCGACCATGCGGGCGAGGCGGGCGCGCTTCTCGGGCGTGTCCTCGGGCATCGTCTCGAGCGCGTCCTTGTAGAACCGCGCGTAGTCGGCCCCGACCGGACAGACATCCTGGCAGCGCCGGCAGCCGGTGACGACACCGGCGCCGCGGAGGATCGACTGCCACAGGTTGAAGCTGGTCTCGGAGCGGATCAGCTCCATCTTGGCGTCGAGACCGTTGGCATCGAGCACCGTGCCGATGTGCTCGGCGAGCTGCGCGAACCCGTGCGGCGAGCGGTAGCGGTCGCACGTCGACCAGTCACGCGCCCAGTGGCCGACGACATCGCCGGGGCAGGTCGAGAGGCAGCGCCCGCATTCCGGCCCGAGGCAGAGCGCCTCGGTCATCGGCCTGTCGACCGCGCAGTCGATCGACGAGAGGATCGCGCTCAGGATCACGCGCGGGCCGAACTCGGGCGTGAGGAGCTGGAGGTTGAGCCCGAGCGTCCCGAGCCCGGCCTCGACGGCGGCGTGGTTGAGCGAGAGGAGCGTCGTCATGTGCGCGCTCGGATCGTTCCGGTAGCGCCACGGATCGACATGGGTCGGCGGGATGATGATCGCCGGGTAGCCCTTGTCCTCGAGCCAGTAGACGAGCTCGAGCGAGGCCTCCTCGAGCGCGGTCAGCGTGAGCTCGTCGTTGTAGTATTTGTGCCGTTCGTCCCAGCGCGCGAGCCGGGTGGTGCCGGCGGTGTAGTGCTTGGCGAGGACGATCACGCGGCCGGCGTCGAGCTCGGTGATGTCGGAGGGCCGTCGCGGGTCGGCGGGATCGGGCGGGTGCGTGTCCATCACCGTGCCGTCGGCGATGCCGACGAGGTCGACGCCGAGCGATTTGGCCTTGGCCTTGATCTCGTCGGCGCCGAGCGGGGCCTTGAACGCGCCGATCATCACTCCTTCTCCACGGTATCGGCACCGGCGGTGGCCGCGGCGGTGGCGCGCGCGGCCTGCTCCTTCTTGAACGCCTGGAGCTGGCGCGCGACCATGCCCTTGTAGCCTTCGGGGCCGACCCAGCGTTTGTTCCAGTCGTTGAGGCCGGCGACCTCGGCGCCCGATTTGCGCGCGTCCTTGTAGCCCTGCGCCTTCGCGATCTTCTCCGGCGTCTTCTCCGGGATGTGCTTCTGGATGTCGGCGAGATGGGCGTGATAGTCGTTGCCGACCGGGCATACCGCGAGGCAGCGCGGGCAGTCGCCGAACGAGCCGACGACGCGGAGCAGCCCCTGCCAGAAGCCGAACAGCTCGCGGTCGGCGGCGAGCTTCTTCTGCTGGTCTGGGCTCGCCTTCGAGAAGTGCTCCCAGAACTTGATGATGGTCGAGAAGCCGAACTCCTGCGCCTCCGTCGCGCAGGCGCGCTTGTCGATCCCGAAATGCAGCACCGCGTCCGACGGGCACGAATAGAGGCAGCGGCTGCACGATTCGCCGATGCAGACCTGCTCGGTGATCGGGCTGTCGGCCTCGAGCTCGAGCTCGGTCAGGATCCCGGTCAGATAGACGCGCGGCCCGAACTCGGGGGTGAGGATGTTGACCTCGAGGCCGAACGTGCCGAGGCCGGCCTCGATGCCGAGATGGCGGGTCGAGAGCCGGCCATAGCTCGCGCGCTTGTAGTTCCAGTCGGTCTCCTGCGCCGCGGTGACGAAGGAGGGGTGGCCTTCGCGCTCCAGCGCCTCGGCGAGCTTGTAGGCGATGCGGTCCATCTTCCGCAGCACCAGCATGTCGATGTACTGCACCGGCACGTTGGTCTTGCAGCGGAAGGCGCCGACTGGGATGCGCTTGACGACGACGATGACGCTCTTGCAATAGGGCGAGATGCGCTCGGGCGTCTGCGGCCAGCGCGGGTCGGGCGGAAAGGCGTTCAGCGTCTTGGCACTCGCGATGCCGACGAGATCGGCGCCGAGATCCTTGGCGAGCTGTTTTACGGCCGCAGCATCCACGCGACACTCCCGTGAGCTAGGATCGTGGAGGGTCGCACAGCGGCGCCCGGCTCACAAGCCGGCGGCGGTCGCGAGCGCGAAGTTCCAGGCGATGCTGATCCGCGGTCGCTCGCCCCGGTAGACATGGACGAAGTGGACGATCTGGCTCGGGAAACCGAACATCAGACCGTCGACATGCTGCGGCATGACCGCCTGGGACAACCGTCCGGCCTCCTCGTGGCAGCACAGTGTCAGCCGTGGATCGACGAAGGCGAAACGACCGTTATGCGGATTTGTCGGCTCATTGGTGCCGAGATCGAGAAAATAGACGACCGAGACCGTGGATCGGGTATGGCTGTGCGGCTGTCCGTATTCGCCCGAGGCGGTCACGTTGGCCCAGCTACCGACGAGGCGGGTATCGCGGCTATATCCCTTGCGCACGAAGGCGCACGCGCGCTCGGTCAGAAGCGTGGCGGCGGGTACGTTCCAGCGCTCGAGGTCGTAGGCCTTGGCGCCACCCGAACCGGGAAGGCCGACCCCGGTCGCCGCGGTGCGCGCCAGGCACGCCGCGATCAGCGCGGGATGATACGCCGCGGTGTCGTCGAACAGGGTCCACGGGAAGGCCGCGTGACCGATGGTCCCGATCGACTGTCTGGGAGGCCACACCGGCGGCATCGGCGCGAGGCTCATCGCAAGAGCGTCCTTCTGCGCGACCCGAGCATGCGGCGCGTGGCCTGGGCTGTCGAGAGCGAGGTTGCGGCGCCAGCGGCGACGGCACTATTCTCGGCGCCCCAATCGATCGACGCCGATTGCACAACGGGAGCCCGTCATGGCGAAGCCGAAACCGATGACCGCGAAAAAGCGAAACGGGATCGACAAGAAGGGGCTGCCGAGCCGCCATGTCACCGTGGGGCCGGAGCGGGCGCCGCACCGGAGCTATCTCTACGCCATGGGGCTCACGACCCAGGAGATCAACCAGCCGCTGGTCGGCGTCGCGACCTGCTGGAACGAGGCCGCACCCTGCAATATCGCGCTCTCCCGCCAGGCCCAGGCGGTCAAGCAGGGAGTAAAGACCGCGCACGGCACGCCGCGCGAGTTCACCACCATCACCGTGACCGACGGCATCGCCATGGGCCATGCCGGCATGAAGTCCTCGCTCGTCTCGCGCGAGGTGATCGCGGATTCGATCGAGCTCACCATGCGCGGCCATTGCTACGACGCGCTGGTCGGCCTCGCCGGGTGCGACAAGTCGCTGCCGGGCATGATGATGGCGATGGTCCGGCTCAACGTGCCGGCGGTGTTCATGTATGGCGGCACCATCCTGCCCGGCCGTTTCCAGGGCCGCGACGTGACGGTGGTCGACGTGTTCGAGGGCGTCGGCCAATACGCGGCCGGGCGCATGAGCGCCAAGGACCTTACCGAGCTCGAGCAGGTGGCCTGCCCCTGCGCCGGCTCGTGCGGCGGCCAGTTCACCGCCAACACCATGGCCTGCGTGTCGGAGGCGATGGGGCTCGCGCTGCCGGGATCGGCCGGGGCGCCGGCGTCCTACGAATCGCGCGATGCCTTCGCCGAGAAGTCGGGCGCCGCCGTGATGCATCTCGTCAAGCTCGGGCTCAGGCCGCGCGACATCGTGACCAAGAAGGCGCTCGAGAACGCCGCGACCGTTGTCGCGGCGACCGGCGGCTCGACGAATGCGGCCCTCCATCTGCCCGCGATCGCGCACGAGGTCGGCATCAAGTTCGACCTCTTCGATGTCGCCCGCATCTTCAAGCGCACACCTTACATCGCCGACCTGATGCCGGGCGGGCGCTACACCGCGACCGATCTCTACAATATCGGCGGCGTGCCGGTGGTGATCCGCGAGCTTCTGGATGCGGGCTATCTCCACGGTGACTGCATCACCGTGACGGGCAAGACGCTCGCCGAGAACCACCGCTCGATCAAGTTGCCCAAGGGCCAGGATGTCGTGCGACCGGTGAAGGCGGCGCTGTCGCCGACCGGCGGCGTCGTCGGCCTCAAGGGCAATCTCGCCGCCGAGGGCGCGATCGTGAAGGTCGCCGGCATGAAGACGCTCACCTTCCGAGGTCCGGCGCGCGTGTTCGACTGCGAGGAGGATGCGTTCACCGCGGTGCAGGCGCGGAAGATCAAGGAGGGCGAGGTCATCGTCATCCGCTACGAAGGGCCGCGCGGCGGGCCGGGCATGCGCGAGATGCTGGCGACGACGGCGGCGCTCTACGGCCAGGGCATGGGCGAGAAGGTCGCGCTCATCACCGACGGGCGCTTCTCCGGTGGCACGCGCGGCTTCTGCATCGGCCATGTCGGGCCGGAGGCCGCGATCGGCGGCCCGATCGGGCTCCTCAAGAACGGCGACATCATCGTGATCGACGCCAAGCGCGGCCGGCTCGACGTCGAGCTCTCGGACGCCGAGCTCAAGCGCCGCCGGGCGCAATGGAAGCCTCGCCGCCACGACTTCCAGTCGGGCGCACTGTGGCGCTACGCCCAGACGGTCGGCCCGGCGGTCGACGGCGCGGTCTGCCACCCCGGCGGCAAGGCGGAGACCCACGTCTACGCCGACATCTGACCCGCTCGGTTTATGCCTCCGCTCTTGCCGGTTCGCGCCGGCTCGGGCACGATCGTTCGTAATCGAGCGACGATAATCGGGATTTTCCCGGAGGGGGGAACGATGGGCGGCAGGGTGACGACACTCGCGGCGGCGATTGTGCTCGCGGCCGGTCTCGGCGTGAACACGGCGGCGGCGCAGGCCATCCCGGTCAAGATCGCGCACGCGACCGTCAACGACGTGCAGGACGAATGGTCGAAGCGCTACAAGGCGCGCCTCGAACAGAAGTCGGGCGGGCGGTTCCAGGTCCAGGTGTTCCCGCTCAGTCAGCTCGGCATCACGCCGCGCCAGATCGAGGGCCTCCAGCTTGGCACCATCGAGTTCATGGCCGCGCCGCCTCAGTTCATGGTCGGCGTCGACCCGCGCTTCCAGGTCCTCGCGGCGCCCGGCATGTTCACCGGCATGGAGCACGCGCAGCGCACGCTCTCCGACCCGCGCGTGCGCGAGGCCGCGCTCGGCCTCGGCACCGCCAAGGGCCTGATCGGCGTCACGCTCATCATCTATGGCCCGAGCGGGTTCCAGACCAAGGAGCCGCTCGCGACGCCCGAGGCGCTCCGCGCCAAGAAGATCCGCGTGCTCGCCTCCGAGATCGAGATCGAGCCGGTGAAGCATTTCGGCGGCTCGGCGGTGCCGATGCCGCTCGGCGAGCTGATGGCCGCCTTGCAGCAGGGCGTGGTCGACGGTTCCTCGACCAGCCTAACCGTCGCCGCCGCGTTCAAGATGTACTCGGTCGCCAAGTACCACACCGAGGCGCGCTGGCAGATCCACCCGACCGCCGGCTTTGTCAGCAAGGTGTGGTTCGACAAGCTGCCCGCCGATCTCCAGAAGATCGTGATGGAGGAGGGCAAGGCCGTCGAGCAGGAGCTGTTCGGCTGGATGCTCGACCACCAGACCCGCGCGCGCGCGGACTGGGAGAAGAACGGTGGCGTGTGGTCGGAATGGCGCGCCGACCAGCATCCGCAGATGCTGGCGACGGTGGCCTCGATCGCCGATCGGATCCTCGCCAAGGACGCCGGCTCGAAGCAGCTTTACGACCTGATCACCGGGGTGGCCAGGGAAAAGCCTTGACCGGCGCGCTCAGCGCGTCGGCAGGCGGTCGAGGAACGCCTGCACGCGCCGGGCGTTGCGGCCCAGATCGCTCCGCCCGATCCGCGACTTCGAGCGCATGTCGATGCGCGCGCCGCCCGGATCGGGCCGGATGCGGACGACGACATCGTCCGTGAAGCCGAACCAGAACGTCGTCGCGGAGGCCTCGATGCGGCCCGTCGCCGGATCGGCGGCGACGATCGTCCAGCCCATCGACGCGGCGGCCATCTCGGCATAGAGGAACGACTGAGCCGGCGAGTGCGGGATGACGAGCGGGCGGAGATGCGGATAGGCCCGCTTCTGCTGTTCCGCGACCGCGGCGCCGGCATAGCCCGACCCGTTCGGAACGCCGGCGCGGAGCGGCGCGATCGCGACGAAGACGGGCGGATCGTCGGTGTCTGTCGTGATGTCGTGGATCGGCGGTACGCTCCGCGCCGCCTTCTGCATGGCCGGCGGCATGACGAGCGCGACGAGGCCGAGGACGAGGCCGAGCGTCGCAATGGCGAGCCCGCGCCGCGCGCTCACCGCCCGCGTCAGGACGCAGCCGACGAGCGAGACCGCGGCGGCGAGCGCGCCGCAATAGGCGGCCCAGCGCATCAGCTCGAAGCCGCCGCGTATGTCGTTCCAGCCGAGCCGGTAGGACGGCCCGGCCAAGGCGAGGAGCGCGAGCGCAATAAAAGCGAGCACGAGACCGGCGAGCGCGATCCGGGAAAAGGGGCGCTGGGCTTCGGTCACCGGATCACCGCTTGCGCGCGACGATGTAGAAGATGTGCCAATGCTTGGCGCCCCCCATCGCGTCCTTCCCCGGCCGGTTGATCTCGTCAAGCTGCTCGGGCTCGAACGCCGCGAGCATGGCCTCGACCGCGGCGCGGTCACGGATCCCGAGTGCGGGGCTCGCCCATTCGTCGTCGGGGCCGAAGATCTGGCCGGCGAACCGCCCACCCTGGGGCAGCGCGGCGACGATGCGCGCCCACAGTGCCTCGAGACAGTCCGGCGTGCAGAAGGGCAAGGCGAAGCTCGCGTTGAAGACCTCGACCGCGGGCCACGCGGCGTCTTCCATTCTCGCGCAGACCGTTTCGAGGGTGCCGGTCGTCGGGAGGTCGGCGCGCCCTGCGAGCCAGTCGAGCGCGCGTTGTTCCGAATCGATGGCGCGGACATGGAATCGACGTCGCAGGAGCTCCACGGTGTCGCGCCCCTCGCCGCAGCCGAGATCGACCGCCGTCCGCATCCGGCGCGCGCCGAACTCCTTCTCCCAGGCATCGAGTGCGCGGACGAGCGTCTCGCGCGGCGGGTTGCCCGAGACTGCCTTATAGTATTCGTCCCAGCTCGTGAACCCCGCGATGCAGGTCATGTCCGATCCTCGAGCGCGCACCAGACGGGCGTGTGATCGGACGCCTTCTCCTTGCCGCGCGGGCCCTTGTCGACCCCGGCATCGACCAGGCGGTCCGCCGCCTGCGGGCTCAACAGCAGGTGGTCGATGCGGAGCCCGTGGTCACGCTGCCACGCGCCGCCCTGATAGTCCCAGAAGGTATAGACATGGGGCTCGGGATGAAAGGCGCGGACGGCGTCGGTGAGCCCGAGATGGAGGATCGCGCGGAAGCGCGCGCGCGATTGCGGACGGCACAGCGCGTCCGCGGTCCAGCCGGCCGGATCGTAGACGTCGATGTCGGTCGGGCACACGTTGTAGTCGCCGCCGAATACGACGATCTCCTCGTGCGCGAGGACGGATCGCACGCGCTCGCGCAGGCGGTCCATCCAGGCGAGCTTGTAGTCGTATTTCTCGCCCGGCGCCGGATTGCCGTTGGGCAGATAGATCGACGCGACGCGCAACGCGCCGGTGAAGGCCTCGATATAGCGCGCCTGGACATCCTCCGGATCGCCGGGGAGGCCGGTCGTCACGTCCTCGATCGGCGTCTTCGACAGGATCGCGACGCCGTTGAAGTTCTTCTGCCCATGGGTCGCGATGTTGTAGCCGAGGTCCTCGATCTCGAGCCGCGGGAACCCGTCGTCGACACATTTGATCTCCTGCAGGAGCGCAATGTCGGGCGCGGCCTCCTTGAGCCATTCGAGCACCCGCGGCAGTCGCGCGCGGACCGAGTTGACGTTCCAGGTCGCGATGCGGGTCATGAACGGGGCGGCTCCATCCCGGGGATCACGCGCGGGCGCGCGGCGCGGCGGGCCCGAGGCCGACGAGCCGTCGAGGTGTCTCAGGCATGGTTGCGCGGGTCAAGCCTTCGTGCGCGCCCGTCGGTCGATCGTCCCGGCCGGCTCAGCCGACCGAGAACGACGTGCCGCAGCCGCAGGTCGAGGACGCGTTGGGATTGCGCACGGTGAAATAGGCGCCGATCAGCTCCTCGGCGAAGTGCAGCTCGGCGCCGGCGAGATAGTCGAACGACACATCGTCGACCACCACCTTGACGTCGTCGTGCTCCACCACGCGGTCGTCCGCGTTGACGGCATCGTCGAACGCGAAGGAGTACTTGAAGCCCGAGCAGCCGCCGCCCGAGACGGCGACGCGGAACACCATGCCGGCATTCTCCGGCAGCGACAGCAGCACCGCGATCCGCCTCACGGCGGCGGGGGAAAGCGACAAAGGAGGGGCGACGCGGCTGTCGTCCATGAGATGCTCACTGGCAACGGGCTTAAGCTGGCGGCACGGCTCACTATCTAGGGAGCCGGCACGCTTCGGTCAATCTGGCGCCCGCCGGCCTCACCCGGGCGTTAACCGGGATCATACCGGCTCCCGCTCCGGTTCCGAAGGAATCGGATATGGATTAGGTTGAGCCATGGCCAACATGCCCGGCGTCCGGCCCGAGCGCGGGCACGCACCCTATGCGTGTCTCGCCGCGCGCTCGCGCGGGCGTCTCCACGCCGAGGATGAGAGCCCGACCCGGACCGCTTTCCAGCGCGATCGCGACCGGATCATCCACTCGACCGCCTTCCGCCGGCTCAAATACAAGACCCAGGTCTTCGTCTATCACGAGGGCGACCACTACCGGACGCGGCTCACCCATAGTCTCGAGGTCGCCCAGATCGCCCGTTCGCTCGCCCGCGCATTGGCGCTCGACGAGGACCTCGCCGAGGCGCTCGCCCTCGCGCACGACCTCGGCCATACGCCGTTCGGCCACGCCGGCGAGGAGGCGCTGCAGGAGGTGATGCGGCCCTATGGCGGCTTCGACCACAACAGCCAGACGCTCCGCATCCTGACCCGGCTCGAGGCGCGCTATGCCGAGTTCGACGGCCTCAACCTGACATGGGAGACGCTCGAAGGCGTCGCGAAGCATAACGGGCCGCTGATCCGGCGCGCCGCGGAGGCTCCTCAGCTGCCGTGGGCGGTCGCCGAGTACGCGAGCCGGCACGATCTCGAGCTCGACACGCATGCGGGCGCCGAGGCGCAAGTCGCCGCCATCGCCGACGACGTCGCCTATCACACCCACGACATCGACGACGGGCTCCGCGCGTGGCTCTTCGCGGTCGACGATCTCCGCGACGAGCCGCTCGTCGGTCCGCTGCTGGTGGCGGTCGATCGGCGCTATCCCGGGCTCGAGAGCGCCCGTCTCGTGCACGAGACGACGCGGCGGCTGATCGATCTCCTGGTCAACGACATCCTGGCGGAGACCGGGCGCCGGCTCGACGCACTCGCGCCGCAATCGCCCGACGACATAAGGCGCCACGATCACCCGGTGGTCGGGTTCTCGCCGGCGATCGCCGAGCGCAATCTGGGATTGAAGCGGTTCCTGTTCGACCGTATGTACCGCCACTACAAGGTCAACCGGATGACCAGCAAGGCTCGGCGGGTGGTGCGCGATCTGTTCGGCCTTCTGCACGCCGAGCCCGAATGCCTTCCGGCCGATTGGCGCCGCGCCGCGGAGGGGCTCGACACGGCGGGCCGCGCGCGCCTCGTGTGCGACTACATCGCCGGCATGACCGACCGCTTCGCCGTCGACGAGCACCGTCGCCTGTTCGATCTCTACGAAAGCAACCGATGAACGTGTTCCAGACCTTTCGCGACCTCGTGGTCGAGACGCTCGGCGCGCTCGCCGCCGCCGGCAGCCTGCCGGCGGGGCTCGATCTCGCGCGCGTCGCGGTCGAGCCGCCGCGCGATCCGGCGCATGGCGATGTCTCGACCAATGCCGCGCTCGTCCTCGCGAAGAACGCCGGCCAGAAACCGCGCGCGATCGCCGAGCTCCTGGCGGCGCGTCTTGGCGCCCATCCCGACGTCGCCGAGGCGGCGGTCGCGGGCCCCGGCTTCGTCAATCTCCGGCTCCGCGATCCGTTCTGGCAGGCGCAGGTCCCGGCGATCGTCGCCGCAGGTACCGGCTACGGCGCATCCACGATCGGCCGAGGCATCGCCGTCAACATCGAATACGTGTCGGCCAACCCGACCGGGCCGATGCATGTCGGACACGGCCGCGGCGCCGTCGTCGGCGATGCGCTCGCTGCCCTCCTCGCCAAGACCGGGTTTCGCGTCACGCGCGAATACTACATCAACGACGCGGGCGCCCAGGTCGACGTGCTCGCGCGCTCGGCCCATCTCCGCTACCTCGAGGCGCTGGGCGAGGAAATTGGCGCGATCCCCGACGGGCTCTATCCGGGCGATTATCTGAAGGATGTCGGGCGCGCGCTCGCCCGACGCGACGGCGATCGCTGGCGCGGCCGGCCGGAGGCCGAATGGCTCGCACCGGTCCGCGACGCGGCGATCGCGGCGATGATGGCGCTCATCCGCGAGGATCTCGCCGCACTCGGCATTCATCACGACGTCTTCACCTCCGAGCGCGCGCTCCACGCCGCGGGCGCGATCGACGAGGCGGTCGCCCTCCTCGAGAGCCGCGGCCACATCTATGTCGGCGTGCTCGAGCCGCCCAAGGGCCGGGTGCCCGACGACTGGGAACCGCGGCCGCAGACCCTCTTCCGTGCCACCGCATTCGGCGACGACGTCGACCGGCCGCTCCGGAAATCGGACGCGAGCTGGACCTATTTCGCCGCCGACATCGCCTATCACCGCGACAAGTTCCGCCGCGGATGCCCGGTGATGATCGACGTCTGGGGCGCCGACCACAAGGGCTACGTCAAGCGGATGGAGGCCGCCGTCGCGGCTGTCACCGAGAGGGCCGCGACGCTCGATGTCCGCATCTGCAATCTCGTCCATCTCCTCGACAAGGGCGAGCCGGTCAAGATGTCGAAGCGCGCAGGCACGTTCGTCACGCTGCGCGAGGTCGTCGACGAGGTGGGGAAGGGCGTCGTCCGCTTCATGATGTTGACGCGAAGCAACGAAGCCGCGCTCGATTTCGATCTCGCCAAGGTGGTCGAGCAGTCGAAGGACAACCCCGTCTTCTACGTCCAGTACGCGCATGCGCGCGCGGCCTCGGTCCGGCGCAACGCGGCCGAGGCGTTCGCCGGCGCCGCGCTTGACGATTCGACGCTCGCATCGGCTGATGTGACACACCTCACGGTCGCGGAAGAACTCGCGCTCGTCCGGCTCCTCGCCGCGTGGCCGCGCGTCGTCGAGACCGCGGCGACCGCACACGAACCCCACCGAGTCGCGTATTATCTCGCCGAGGTCGCGGCCGGCTTCCACGGGCTTTGGAACAAGGGCAATGAGACGGAGAGCCTCCGCTTCATCGTCGCATCCGACAGGGCGCTCAGCCTCGCCCGCCTCGCGCTCGTGCGCGCGACCCAGATCGTCATCGCCTCGGGTCTCGCCGTGATGGGCGTCGACCCAGTCGAGGAGCTTCGTTGATGGCCCGTATCGGTCCGCTCGACAACGACCGACAGCTGATGCCCTACGATCCCGATCGCCGCCCCGTCGGGCGCGCCCGCCGACGTCTCCTCACCGCGCTCGTCGCGCTCGTCGCGCTGGGCGGCTTCGGCGGGGTCGCCTACCACTTCTATGAGAAGAACCGCGATGCCGCGATGGAAGGCATCGTCCCGATCCTGAAGGCGGTCGAGGGGCCGACCAAGGTCAGGCCCGAGACGCCGGGCGGCATGCAGGTGCCCAACCGCGACCGCGAGGTCTATGGCCTGATCGACAAGAACGCGCCGGCGCCGAAGCCGCGGGTCGAGCAGCTTCTGCCGCCGCCGGAACAGCCGGTCGAGCGGCCGATCGAGCGCGCGCCCGAGCCGCCGCCGGTCGAGAACGTCGCCGAGGCGAAGCCGCCGGCCGGACCCGTCGCCGCGGCGCCGC
>VGEU01000021.1 GCA_016869145.1 Alphaproteobacteria bacterium
CAGCCACTCGGTCTCGGCGGCGAGGCGTCGATCGCGCTTGTGGCGGAGGGTCTCCTCCTCCTCGAGGATGCCGTCGCGCCACGCCTCGAACGCGGCGAAGCCCGCCTCGAGCCGGCGCGTCGTCCCCTGATCGACCCACACCGTGGCGCGGGTCAGGGTCTCGAGAAACCGCCGGTCGTGGCTCACCATCACGAGCGCCGAGCGGAGCCCGCCGAGCGTTGTCTCCAGCCATTCGATCGCCGGCAGATCGAGGTGGTTGGTCGGCTCGTCGAGGAGAAGGACGTCGGGTTCGGGCGCGAGCACGCAAGCGAGCGCCGCGCGCCGCGCCTCGCCGCCCGAGAGTGTCGCGGGCGCGGCATCGGCGTCGAGCCCGAGATCGTCGAGGAGCCGGCGTGCGCGATGCGGATCATCGCCCGGCGCGAGCCCCGCCTCGACATAGGCCGCGACCGTCGCATGACCGGACAGATCGGGCTCCTGCGCCAGATACCGGAGCGTGGTCCCGGGCTGGACGAAGCGCTCGCCCGAATCCGGCTCGACGAGGCCGGCAGCGATCTTGAGGAGCGTCGACTTGCCCGAGCCGTTCCGCCCGACGAGGCAGAGCCGGCCGGCCGCCTCGACGGCGAGCTCGGCGCCCTCGAAGAGCGGCGTGCCGCCGAAGCCGAGCCGGATGTCCCTGAGCATCACGATGGGGGGCGCCATGCGCCACCTGTACAGGCCCGAGGCGCCGGGCGGCAAGCCGTCTCGACGGCGGTTCCGCGCGCGCGCCCTCTGTGCCATCGTATCGGGGCCATCGTGTCGGGCCGGCTGCGCGCCGGTGCGATCGCGGACAAGAACAGGCGGCGAAAACAGGCGGCGGGGGCAGACGTGGCGCTATTCGGTGACCAGGTGTTCGACTTCGTGATCGTCGGCGGCGGCTCGGCCGGCTGCGTGGCGGCGAGCCGGCTTACAGAACGATCGAGCAACACCGTGCTCCTCCTCGAGATCGGCGAGGACTTCCAGCCCGGCTCGGAGCCGCCCGAGATCCGCGATTCCTTCGCTGGCACCGCGCACAGCAATCCGCGCTTCACCTGGCCCGGCTTCGGCGCCTTCTTCGCGCCGCGCCCCGGCAACGCCCCCGATAACCGCGAGAGGCTCCGCTACGCGCAAGGGCGGGTGATCGGCGGCGGCTCGTCGGTCAACGGCATGATCTCCAACCGCGGCCTGCCGTCCGACTATGACGGCTGGGCGGCGGCGGGCGCGGCGGGCTGGGCGTGGGACGACGTGCTCCCGTTCTTCCGAAAGCTCGAGACCGACCTCGACTATGACGGGCCGCTCCACGGCAAGGACGGGCCGATGAAGCTCCTCCGCACGCCCGAGGCGCAGTGGCCGGGCTTCACCCGCGCCATGATGAAGGCGGTCGAGGAGGAGGGCTGGCGCAACATCCGGGACCAGAACGCGGCGTTCGGCGACGGGTTCTTCCCGGTCGCCATCGCCAATATCGACGACAAGCGCATCTCGGCCGCGACCGCCTATCTCGGCGCCGTGGTGCGCCAGCGCCCGAACCTCACCATTCTCGGCGAGACCGGCGTCGAGCGCATCCTGTTCGAGGGATTGCGCGCGACCGGCGTGCGCGCGCATCGCCGCGGCGAGAGCTTCGACATCCGCGCCCGCGAGGTCCTGGTGAGCTCGGGCGCGATGCGCTCGCCGGTGCTCCTCCTCCGCTCCGGCATCGGTCCGGCGGCCGAGATCGCCCAGCACGGCATCGCCGTCGTCGCCGACCGGCCCGGCGTCGGCAAGAACCTGATGGAGCATCCCGGCGTCAATTTCGGCGCCACGATGAAGAAGGCGGCGCGCATGCCGCCGGCGCTGCGCAAGCCGCTGATCGCGGGTCTCCGCTGGTCGTCCAATGTCGAGACCTGCCCGCCCGGCGACATGTACCTGATCCCGATGAACAAGGCCGTATGGCACGACGTCGGCTCGCAGCTCGGCATCATCATGATGTGGATCAACCGCTCGCACTCGACCGGCGAGGTGCGGCTCGCCTCCGCCGACTGGCGCGCCGATCCGATCGTCGACTTCGACATGTGCTCGGACTGGCGCGACATGGAGCGGCTCAAGATCGGCACGCGGCTGATGTTCAAGCTCCAGGCCAAGCCCGTGCTGCGCGAGGCGGTGCACGAGATCTTCCCCGTGAGCTATTCCAAGCGCGCGCGCAAATACCAGGTCTACAACCGCTCCAACGAGATCCAGACCTGGATCGGCGCCCGGCTGATGGACGCCTCGGGCCCGGCGCGGCGCTGGATCGTCGACAACCTGATCTCCGAGGGGCCGACCATCGCCGATCTGATGGCCGACGAGACGGTGCTCGAATCCTGGATCCGCGCCACCGTCTACGGCCACTATCACGCCTCGTGCAGCAACCGGATGGGCACCGCCGACGACCGCTTCGCGGTGACCGATCCGTCGGCGCGGGTCTACGGCGTCGCAGGGCTCCGCGTGTGCGACGCCTCGCTCATGGTGACGGTGCCGTGCGCCAACACCAACATCCCGACGATCATGGTCGGCGAGAAGGTGGCGGCGACGATCCTCGCCGAGCAGAAGACGGCGTGAGCCGATGACCATCCTCGCGCGGCCGCTCCATCCGCTGTTCGCCGCCGAGCTCGCGGGTCTCGATCTCCACGCACCAGCCGATGCGGCGCGGATCGCCGAGGTCAAGAGACTGATGGACATCCACGCCGTCGCCGTCGTCCACCACGACCGCACGCTCACCGATGCCGAGCACATCGCCTTCAGCGACCGCCTCGGTCCGATCGAGCGCCGCCCGATCCTCAAGGTGAGCGGCGCAACGGACGCGCTCCGCGTGCCCCATCACGAGATCATCGACCAGAGCAATCTCGACGAGACGGGCGCGATCTATCGCGACGACGACCGCCGGCTCTTCTTCAAGCGCGCCAACCGGCAGTGGCACACCGACATGTCGTTCCACCCGGTGCGCGCGACCTATTCGCTCCTCTCGGCGCACGAGGTTCCGCCCGACGGCGCCGCGCCGACCGAGTTCGCCGACATGCGCGCGGCCTATGACGCGCTGCCGGCGGCGATGAAGGCGCGCCTCGACGGCCTCGTCGCCGCGCATTCCTACTGGCATTCGCGCGTCCTCGGCGGCGGGCCGGCGCCGACCGAGGAGGAGCTGCGCTCGCGCCCGCCGGCGTGCCATCGGCTCGTCCATACCCATCCCGGATCGGGGCGGAAGGCGCTCTATCTCGCCTCGCATATCGCGGGCATCGTCGGCATGGCCGAGGCCGGGGCGCGTTCGCTCCTCGCCGAGCTCACCGCCTTCGCGACCGACCGGCGCTTCGTCTACAGCCACGCCTGGCGCGTCGGCGACGTCGTGATCTGGGACAATCTCGCGACCATGCACCGCGCGACGCCGTTCGACGACTGCAACGTCCGCCGCGACATGCGGCGCACCACCTGCCGCGAGGCGGAGGTTCCGGTCTAGGTGCGCCCGGTGAGGGCGCCGAGCGCCGCGGCCGGGATGTCGTCGAACGAGGCGTCGCTCAAGGCGTTGAAGCGGGCATAGAGCCCGTCTTCCGCGATCAGCGCATCATGCGTCCCGGTCTCGACGATGCGCCCCTCCTGCAGGACGATGATGCGGTCGGCGCCGCGGATGGTGGCGAGACGATGGGCGATCACGAGCCCGGTGCGGCCCTCGAGGAGGCGGGCGAGCGCGCGCTGGATCTCGCGCTCGGTATAGCTGTCGATATTGGCGGTCGCCTCGTCGAGGACGAGGATGCGGGCGTCGGCGACGAGCGCGCGGGCGAAGGAGAGGAGCTGGCGCTGGCCGAGCGAGAGGTTGCGGCCCTGCTGGTCGAGGACCGAATCGTAGCCCTCCGGCAGGGCCATGATGAAATCATGCGCGCCGACCGCGCGCGCCGCGCGCTCGACCTCGGCGCGGCCGGCGGCGGCCGTGCGGTAGCGGATGTTGTCGAACACCGTGCCGGTGAACAGGAACGGGTCCTGCAGCACCATCGCGATGTGGCGCCCGAGCACCGCCTTGGCGTAGTCGCGGACATCGCGCCCATCGATCAGCACCGCGCCGTCAGAGACCTCGTAGAAGCGGTGGAGAAGGGCCGTCACGCTCGTCTTGCCCGAGCCGGTCGGGCCGACCAGCGCGACCGTCTCGCCCGGCGCGATGCGGAAGCTCACATCCTTGAGCACCGGCTGGTTCTTCACATAGCCGAAGGTGACATTCCGGAACTCGATCGCGCCCGCGATCGTCGCCGGGTCGGCGGCGTCCGGCCGGTCGGCGATCGCGAGCGGCACGTCGAGCACCTCGAAGATGCGCTGGCCGGAGGCCATGGCGCGCTGCATGACGCTGTACTGGATGGTGAGCGAGCGGATCGGGTCGAAGAAGCGCTGGACGTAGAACAGGAAGGCGACCATCACGCCGACCTCGAGCGTGCCGTCGAGGACCATGCCGCCGCCGAGGACGACGACGACCGCCATCGCCGCGCCGGTCAGCGTGTCGACGACCGGCACCATCGCCTGCGCGTACTTGGCGGAGCGGAGATGGGCGGCGAGGTTCTCCGCCGCCTTCTCGCGATAGAGATCGAAGTTGATCGCCTCGCGCCGCATGCCCTGGACGGTGCGGACCGCGTGGATACCTTCGGCGAGCGCGCCGTTCGCGATCGAGTTGGTCTCGCGCGCGCGGCGGAAGGCGATGCGCGCCCGCGGCAGCCAGATCAACCGCACGACGAGGAGCGTCGGCACCGCGGCGAGGGTGAGAAGACCGAGCCCGACATCGAGCATCAGGACGATGACGACGATGCCGACCACGAGCACGAGATCGCCGATCGCGGTGATGGTGTTCTCGAGGAACTCCTGGAGCGCGTTCACATCGCCCTGGAGCCGCGACATCATGCGCCCGACCTCGGTCCGGTCCATGAACGAGAGCGCGACATTCTGGAGATGGGCGAACATCGCGCGCCGGAGCTCGAAGATCACCCGCTCGCCGGTGAGCGCGACGATCCAGTCCTGGAGCCAGCTCGCGCCGTAGTTGACCGCGATCACGGCGAGGAAGACGAGGGCGAAGAGCCCGAGGAGCCCGGCGTCGCCGCCGCCCGCGATGAGGCCATCGTCGATCGCGTGGCGGATCACGAGCGGTATCGCGAGCTGGGCGCCGGTGAAGACGAGGACGGCCGCGAGCGCGAGGGTGATGCGCCGCCGGTACGGGTGGACATAGCCGAGGAAGCGGCGGAGCACGCGCCGGTCGATGGCGGCGCCGAACATCTCCTCGTCGCGGCTGATCTGCGAGCCGACGACGGCCCGCGGCGCGCGCGCACGCGCGGCGATGTTCATGATCCGGCCTCGCCGCGGCGCTGGAGCGCGTGGAGCGCGGCATAGCGGCCGGCGGCGGCGACGAGCGCCTCGTGGCTCCCGCGCTCGACGATGCGCCCGTCGTCGAGGAACAGGATCTCATCGGCATGGGCGAGCGCGCCGAGCCGGTGCGAGACGATGATCGTCGTCGCGTCGCTTGTGTGCGCCTTCAAGGACTCGCGGATGCGCCGCTCGGTCGCGGCGTCGATCGCGGCCATCGAATCGTCGAACACGAGGACGGCCGGCGCAAGAAGAGCGGCGCGCGCGATCGCGATGCGCTGCCTCTGGCCGCCGGAGAGCGAGACGCCGCGCTCGCCGACCAGCGTGCGGTAGCCCTCCGGCAGCGCATCGACGAAGCCCTCGATCTGGGCAAGCGAGGCCGCCTCGCCGATCGTCGCCTCGCCCGCGCACGGATCGCCATAGGCGATGTTGTTCTCGATCGAGGTCGTGAACAGGAACGAATCCTGCTGCACGACGACGACCGCCTCGCGGAGCGTCGCGAGCGTCACGTCCCGGATGTCGACCCCGTCGATCGTGATCCGTCCGCGCGTCGGGTCGTAGAACCGCGGCAAAAGCTGCGCGATCGTCGACTTGCCGCTGCCCGGCGGGCCGACGATGCCGAGCGTCCGGCCGCGGCCGACCTCGAAGGAGATGCCGCGCAAGACCGGCGCGCCGTCGTCATAGGCGAACCACACGGCCTCGAACCGGACCGTGCCGGCGCCGAGACCGAGCGGACGCGCGCCCGCCTGGTCCTTGATCCGGGGCTCGAGATCGAGGACGGCGAACAGCCGCGCACCGCACGTCGTTGCGCGCGCAAAGGCGTTGACGACGAGGCCGAGCTGGCGGACCGGCAGCTGGAGGATGGTGATGAAGGTGAGGAACTCGGCGAGCGTGCCGACCGTCATCGTGCCGTCGAGCACACGCATCCCGCCGAGCCACAGCACGAGCCCCATCGAGATGTAGTAGGCGAACGTCATCGTCGTCGTCGAGGCGACGCGCGTCCGGATGCGGGCCGAGGCGAGCGCCATCGCCTCGTCCGAAGCGCGGTCGTAGCGCGCGAGCTCGTGCGGCTCGGCGCCGAAGGCGCGGACGACGCGGATGCCGGTCAGGTTCTCGTCCATGATGCGGCCGAGAACGGCCATGCGATCCTGGAGCGAGAGCCAGAGGAAGCGGAGCCGGAGCCGCGCGACCGCCGAATACCACGCGACGAAGGGCACGAAGGAGAGGCTGACGAGGCCGAGGACGACATCGGTCGTGACCAGAAGCCAGGCGCCGGCGCCGATCAGGATCGCGAGCTGGACGACGCGGACGAGGCCGGTGTTCACGAACATGCGCACCCCGTCGAGGTCGAGCATGCCGCGCGTGATCAACTCGCCGGTGTGGACGCGGTCGTGGAACGAGAACTGGAGATGCTGCAGCTTGTCGTAGAAGGCGAGCCGGAGCCGGTAGGCGAGATGGTGGCCGATCGCCTCGCCGACATAGTTGTGGACGAGCGTGAACGCGCCACGGAGGATCGCCGCGGCGAGGAGGAGAAGTGCTGCGCCGGAGAGCGCCGCGGTCGCCGCCTCGCGCGTCACCGCCTCGCTCGACAGGAGCCCGAGCGCGCCGTCGACGGCATCGCCGAGGAGCGGCGGCACGGCGAGCTGGAACAGGGAGGCCGCAACCGTGGCGCCGACCGCGACGGCGACGCGCGCCCGGTCGGCGAGGACGAGGCCGATGATACGCCGGAGGATCCGGGCATCGCCCGCATCGGCGCGTGCATCCTCCATGCCGCCATAGGTCCGCGCATAGGCGCGCGGCCGGGTCGTCTCCGAGATCGTTCCTGGTGCTGCCGACACGCCGTGGTTCCGCAACGCGTGGATCGCGCGGACAGGCGCCGCGCCGGGCGTTGACACTACACGAACTCTGTCCTTACGTGGCCCCGAGAACGAGAGCCGAGGAACCCGCCATGACCGAGCCCCGATCAATCCGCCGCGTCGTCACCGGCCACGACGACCGCCACGTCGCCAAGGTCATCCTCGACGCGCCGGCGACCAACGCGAAGTTTCCCGGCCACGGCGTCGTCTCGACGCTGATCTGGTCGTCTGACCGGACGCCCGCCGACATCGCCGTCGGCACGGCGGTCGAGGACATGGGCACCCGCATCCTCGGCACCCCGCCGCCGCCCCGCGGCACGCGCTTCGCCATCATCGATTTCCCGGCGGGTGCGCCGAGCCGCATGCACCGGACCGAGAGCCTCGACTACGTCATCGTCATGGCGGGCGCGATCGACATGGACATGGATGCTTCGACCGTCCACCTCAAGGCGGGCGACGTCATGGTCCAGCGCGGCACCAACCACGCCTGGGTCAACCGCAGCGGCGCGCCGGCGCGGCTCGCCTTCGTCCTCATCGATGCGGCGCCGATCGGCATCGGGACGGCGGTCGCGCCGAGCGGCCAGTCCTGAGGAGGCGCATCTTGGCACGCATCCCCGACCTCGCGCCCGAGGCGATGACCGAGGACCAGCGCCGCATCGCCGCCAAGATCGCCTCGACCCGCGGTGGCGTCGTGCGCGGGCCGTTCGCGATCTGGCTCCGCCACCCGAAGCTTGCCGAGCAGGCCGACGCGTTCGGGAGCCATCTCCGGCAAGGCACCACCGTGCCGCGTCGGCTGTCCGAGCTCGCGATCCTCGTCACCGCGCGGCACTGGACGGCGCAGTACGAATGGTACGCGCACGAGGCGGCCGCGCGCGAGGCCGGCATCGCCGATCCGATCATCGAGGCGATCCGCCAACGCCGCGCGCCCTTGTTCAAGGCGGCCGACGAGGAATGCGTCTGGCGGTTGTGCAACGAGCTCTACCAGACGCGCGCGGTGAGCGAGCCGACCTATGCGGCCGCGCGCGAGACGCTCGGCGAGGCGATGCTGATCGAGCTCGTGACCATCGCGGGCTTCTACGCGATGGTGGCGCTCGTCCTGAAGTCGTTCGACGCGCCGTTGCCGCCGGGCGTCGCGCCGCCGCTGCCGGCGTGATTGTGCCGGCGCGCCGGCCGGTCTAGCCTCGGGTCGGGATCGCGCGGGAGGCGGACATGCCGATGATGACTGTGCGCGGGGCGAACCTCGCCTACGAATTGGTGGGCGAGCGCGGGCCGTGGATCGCGCTGTCGCCGGGCGGCCGGCGCGGCATGGAGGCCGTCGCCTCGCTCGCCAGCCGGCTCGCCGCCGCGGGCTATCGCGTTCTGATCCACGACCGGCGCAATTGCGGCGCGTCGGACGTGGTGATCGAGGGCGAGGAGTCCGAATACGAGATCTGGGCCGATGACCTCGACGCCCTTCTCGGCAGGCTCAACGCGTCGCCCGCGATCGTCGGCGGCTCGTCCTCGGGCTGCCGGCTCTCGATCCTGATGACGCTCCGTCACCCGGACGCGGTGCGCGCCCTTCTCCTCTGGCGGGTCACCGGCGGCCGGTTCGCGGCCGAGCGCCTGGCCGAGAACTATTACGGCCAATACATCAAGGCCGCGCGGGCGGGCGGAATGGCGGCGGTGTGCGCGAGCGAGCACTTCGCCGAGCGCATCGCGGCGCGGCCGGAGAACCGCGCCCGGCTGACGGCGATGGACCCCGAACGCTTCATCCGCGTGATGCAGCACTGGAGCACGTTCTTCCTCGCCGGCGCCGATCTGCCGGTGATCGGGGCCTCGGCCCGGGATCTCGGCGCGATCCGGGTGCCGACGATCGTCGTGCCCGGCAACGACAAGACCCATTCGATCGAGACCGGCCGCCACGCGCACTCGCTGATCCCGGGCGCGCGGCTGTTCGAGCTGTTCACGACCACGGTCGATGTCGATCTGTTTCCGCTCGAGGAATGGGACAAGCGCGAGGACGCGCTCGCGCGCGCCTTCGTCGACTTCCTCAAGACCGCGCTGGCCGCGCCCGCGCGCGCCTGAGCCGACCCGCGCCCGCCTCCGCCTCGACCAGGCGATGGACGAGGTTGCGCGCCTGGATGGTCGGGTTGTCGCTGCCGACGTCGATCGTCGGCGCATCGGGGAAGGCCTCGATCGTCCGCTGCACCGCCTCGACCATCGCGACGTCCTCGAGGAAGATGGTGCGCACGGCGGCGAACTGCTTGGTCACCGCCTCGTCCTCGAGCGCGAAATTGCGCGCAGCGACCCAGAAATGATGCGTTGTGCGCGCGGTCTCGGGCGTCATCGCGTGGCTGTTGTGGCCGGTGAGCGCGTGGCTGCGGTCGCCCTCGAGCGCGCCGCTGCCGATGCGCGCGATCCCGATGTCGAACTGGATGATCGTCGGCGGCAGATAGCGCCAGATGTTCCAGCAATCGGCCTTGCCCTCGATGCCGGCGATGCGCGCCCAGAGCGGCGGCGGATCGCTCGCCGGCAACAGCCGCTCGCAGCGGAGGCTCGCGCCGTCCCGCATCACCTTGGGCTTCGCGCGCACCTTGTCGTCTGAGCCGAACGAGTTCGGGTGCACGAAGCGCGAATGCGTCTGGTCGAGGGTGATGTCGAGCATCGCCTGATAGTGGCCCTTGACGTGGTTGTAGCCGCCGACCGCCTTCCAGGCGCGCGAATCGTGCCAGAAGAGATCGGGGATCGTCGCTTCGTCGGCGCGGACGGGATCGCCCATCCAGATCCACACCCAGTCGTTCCGCTCGACCACCGGATAGGCGCGCACCCGCGCGCCGGGCGGCACCAGCGACTGCGACGGCACCGCGACGCACGCGCCGGTCGGGTCGTAGCGGAGCCCGTGATAGCCGCACTCGAGCTCGTCGCCGTCGAGCCGGCCGGCGGAGAGCGGCGCATTGCGGTGGCAGCAGCGATCGTCGAAGGCGACGACGGCGCCGTTCCCGGTGCGGAACATCACGAGCGGCGTGCCGAGGATCGTGCGCGCGAAGAGCGCGCGGCCGATCTCGTGGTTCCAGGCCGCGACGTACCAGGCGTTGCGGACGAACATCGATCGCTCCCCCGGCCCTCAGCCGAGCCGCCACGCCGCGTGGCGCGTGCCCATCCGAGGCCCTCTATCCGCCGAGCACGCGGACGCCGCCGAACCGCTCCTTCCAGCGCGGGATCACGTCCCTGTTGTAGACGTTGTCGGGAATGCCGCCGGCGAGCGCGGTGAGGATCGAGCGGGCCGCCCAGGTGAAGCCGGGCCCGAGCCCGCTGTCGAGGTTGAACGAGGCGGCATGCGGCGTGAAGAGCACTTTGTCGCCGAGCGGGCGGAGCGGCGAATCGACGGGCAGCGGCTCCTCCTCGAAGGCATCGATCGCGGCCGAGGCGATGCGGCCGGCGGCGAGCGCGGCCGCGAGCGCGGTCTCGTCGACGATCTTGCCGCGCGCGGTGTTGATGAGGACGGCGTTCTTCTTCATCAGGCCGAGCTCGCGCGTGCTCACCATGTGGAACGTCTCCTTGGTGAGGACGACGTGGAGCGAGACGACATCGGATTCGCGCAACAGCGTGTCGTAGTCGACCTGCTTGACGTTGTGGATGAGGAACTGCGCCGGCTGCACGTAGGGATCGCAGGCGATGACGCGCACGCGCCACGGCGCGAGAAGGTCGGCGACGCGGCAGCCGATGCGCCCGAGCCCAACCAGCCCGATCGTGATGCCGGGATAGCCGTCGGACTCGCGCCGGCCGAGATGGAGGCCCTGGAGATCGTCGGTGCGCCAGCGTCCTGCGCGCACGGCGGCATCCTTCTCGCGGAGCTTCTTCAGGATCGCGAGCATCATGGTAATGGTGTGCTCGGCGACGCCGAAGCAGTTCGATTCGGTCGGCGCGTGGGTGACCATGATCCCCATCTCGGTCGCCGCGTCGACGTCGATGTCGTCGACGCCGACGGTGCATTTCGCGACGATGCGCAGCCGCTGCGAGGCCTCGAGGATGCGGCGCGAGATCGGCGTCGAGCGGAGCGAGGTGCCGGTCATCGCCACCGATTCGCGCGCCTGCTCGATGACGGCCGGCTCATGGCTGCCGCGCGGGATCGACCATGCGGGATCGCCGAGGACGACCTCGAAGCCCGCCGATTCGATGGCCCGGTACGAGGCGCCGCTCGTGTCGGCGGGGGCGAAGACGAAGACCTTGGGCTTGTCCATGAACGCTCCGGCGGCTCGCGAGGATGCGCGAAAACTGTGGTCGGGCGCCGCGCGGGGGTCAAGCCGGATTCGCGGTCGTGGCGGCCGGGCGGCGGCGGCGCTATAACGGCGGGCCGGGCGGCCGCGGGAGCACAGCATGGAGTTCGGGATCTTCGACCATCTCGACCGCGGCAGCCAGCCGCTCCGCGAGTATTATGCGGACCGGCTCGCCTTCGTCGCGGCGTGCGACCGCGCCGGGTTCCATGGCTATCACCTCGCCGAGCACCACGCGACGCCGCTCGGCATGGCGCCGTCGCCGAGCGTCTTCCTCGCCGCCGCAGCCGAGCGCACAGAGCGCATCCGGCTCGGGCCGATGGTGTTCGCGCTGCCGCTCTACAACCCGCTCCGGCTGATCGAGGAAATCTGCATGCTCGACCAGATGAGCGGCGGCCGGCTCGATCTCGGCTTCGGCAAGGGCGCCTCGCCGATCGAGCTCGCCTATTTCGGCGCCGATCCCGACCGCGCGCGCGACATGTATGACGAGGCCTATGGGCTGATCCTGAAGGCCCTCGCCGAGGGCCGCCTCGACCATCGCGGCACCTATTACCGCTTCGATGACGTGCCGCTCGCGCTCGAGCCCTTGCAGCGGCCGCATCCGCCGGTCTGGTATGGCGCGCACGCACCCGACAGCGCCGCGCGCGCCGGCCGGCTCGGCGCGCACATCATTAGCCTGGACACCGCGGCCGAGACGCGGGGCCTCGCCGAGCGTTTCCGCCGCGCGCTCCACGAGACGTTCGGCGCACGCGCGCCCGAACGCAAGATCGGGCTCGGCCGCTTCGTCGTCGTCGCCGACAGCGACGATGCCGCGACCGCGATCGCCGGCCGCGCCTATCCCGTGTGGCGGCGGAGCTTCAATTTTCTGTTCGATCGCACCGGCACCGTGCCGTCGCATCCGCGCCCGATGACATGGGAGGGGCTTCTCGCCGAGGGTCGCGGCGTCGCCGGCACGCCCGAGCGCGTCGTCGCCTATTGGCGGCGCGAGATCGCCGAATCGGGTGCCGACTACCCGATCGCGCAGATCGCCTTCGGCGACATGACGCGGGCGGAAATCCTCCGCTCCGTCGAGCTCTTCGCCGACGCCGTCATGCCCGCGCTCCGCTGAGGCGCGCCGGCCCATCTCCTCCCTACGTCCGGCCGCCGCGCCCGGATCACCGGTCGCAATCGGCGAACGACAGCGACTCGCTACGATCGCCGTGCACGTGGTCGTGATCGATTCGGCGCATCCGCTCGCGTCTCCGGTGCGTTTTCCCGTCAGCTCGCCCGATGGACGAGCGGGGTAGCTCAAAAAACCAACGCGGAGGACACACCCATGATCGATTCGCTCAAGATCGGCGTCAGCGCATTCGCCCTCGTCGCCGCATTCGCAACCGCCGCCTCGGCCGCCGACATGGTCGGCCTCACGGCCGACAACAAGCTCGTGCACATCGACGGCAAGAAATGGACCGCGAAGAAGACCGTCGCGATCACCGGCGTCGCGGGCAAGGTCGTCGGCATCGACGTCCGGCCCGCCAACGGCCTCCTCTACGCCGTCACCGACGCCGGCCACATCTACACCGTCAAGCACGAGACCGGCGCCGCCACCAAGGTCGCGACGCTGTCGCAGACCTACACGCCCGGCGCCAAGGCGGTGGTCGACTTCAACCCGGTCGCCGACCGGCTCCGCCTGATGGGCTCGTCGGGACAGAACTTCCGCGTCAACGTCGACGACGGCCAGGTCGCGGTCGACAAGCCCCTGGTGTTCGACACGGCCGATGCCCATGCGGCGAAGAGGCCGGTCGTCGTCGCCGGCGCCTATGTCAACTCGGTGACCGGGACCAAGCCGGCGGAGACCGCGCTCTACAACATCGAGATGACGGCGGGCGTCCTCACGCTCCAGGCGCCGCCCAATGACGGCGTGCAGAAGACCAGGGGCGCGATCGGCATGGCCGTGCCGACCAATGTCGCGTTCGACATCTATGCCGACGGCAGCGGCAAGAACACGGCCTATCTCCTCGCCGGCAAGACGCTCCACACCGTCGACATCGCGACCGGCAAGGCGAGCCGCGTCGGCGAGATCGGCGGGCTCGGCGGCAAGGAGCTGATCGACATCGCGGCCGTCGCGCCGGCGTCGATGCCGCGCGCGGCGATGCGGAACTAGCTTCGCGCACCGGCGCGCGTCGAGCCCGTTCAGCGGCGCGCGCCGGCGACCTCGAGAATACGCACCATGTCGGCATGGCCCCGCCGCTCAGCGAGCGCGAGCGGCGTCAGGCCGTCGCCGTCGGCGAGGTTCACGGCGGCGCCGGCGCCGACCAGGAGCCGCACCACCTCGGTATGACGCGGCCCGCCGTCGCCGAGGACGATCGCCTCGATCAGCGCCGTCCACTTGAGATTGTTGACGTGATCGAGCGGCGCGCCGGCGAGGATCAGCGCGCGCACCGGCCCGACATGGCCGAGATGGGCGGCCGCGATCAGCGCGGTGCCGTCATAGGGGCTCGTGACGTTCCGCGCGCTCGCGCCGCGCTCGAGCGCGAGGCGGACCATCTCGGCATCGCCGCGGACGGCCGCGATGGTGACGAGATCGTAGCGTTGCCGGTCGCGTGCGTTGGGATCGGCGCCCGCGTCGAGGAGGGCGCGGGCGGCGCCATGGTGGCCGCGATGGCCGGCGATCATGAGGGGCGTGCGGCCGTTGCCGTCGCGCGCATCGACCGCGACGCCCGGGGCGGCGGCGTGGGGGCCCTGATAGGCCGCGACCTCGTCGGCCGACGGCGCGAGCTGGCCCGCCGCCTCGGGCGGCGCGAGCACGGCGAGCGCAACCAGCGCCGCCGCGGACAATTTAACGCAGGCACGGGCGCGCGGAGCTATTACAATCCCCTGCAACGAGAAACGTGGGAGACTTCGCATGGGACGACCTGCCGGCACCGCCGGTCAAGGGCCGTTCGACCTGTTCGGGTCGGCCCGATGAGACCGATCCCGCAGGATATCGGGGCCGGCCTGTTCCTCCTCGCTCTCGCCGGCCTCGCGCTCTGGCTCGGGAGCGATCTCGCCGGCGGTCGGCTCAACCAGATCGGCGCCGGGATGTTCCCGCGCGTCGTCGCGATCGCGATCGGGCTCTGTGGCCTCGCGCTCGTGATCGGCGGGCTGCGCAAGGGCGGCATCGCGCTCGAGCGGTGGCAATGGCGCGGCCCCCTGTTCATTCTCGGCGCCGCGGTCGCCTTCGGCTTCGCGGTCCGCCCGCTCGGGCTCGCCGTCGCCGGCCCGCTCGTCATCATGCTCGGCGCCTATGCGAGCCGCGAGACCCGTTGGCTCGAGACCCTTGTCTTCGGCGTCGTGATGACCGCCTTCTGCATCGGGCTGTTCAGGTTCGCGCTCAATTTGCCGATCCCGGTCGCGCCGTGGCCGATCGGCTATTGAGGCGGCGATGGAGGCCCTCGCCGACAATCTCGCCCTCGGCTTCGCGACCGCGTTCTCGCCGCAGAACCTCGCCTTCTGCTTCATCGGCTGCCTGGTCGGCACGCTGATCGGCGTCCTGCCGGGCGTCGGGCCGATCGCGACCATCGCGATGCTGCTGCCCCTCACCTTCCAGTTCGAGCCGACCTCGGCGCTGATCATGCTCGCCGGCATCTATTACGGCGCGCAATATGGCGGCTCGACGACCGCGATCCTGGTCAACATCCCGGGCGAGGCGACCGCCGTCGTCACCGCGCTCGACGGCCACCAGCTCGCGCGCCAGGGTCGCGCCGGCATCGCGCTCGGGCTCGCCGCCATCGCCTCGTTCTGCGCCGGCACGGTCGCCACCGTGGTGATCGCCGCGCTCGGCGAGCCGCTGACCCGGCTCGCGCTCCTGTTCGGCCCAGCCGAGTATTTCGCGCTGATGGTCCTCGGCCTCGCGTTTGCGGTCGTGCTGGCGCGCGGCTCGATCCTCAAGGCGGTCGCGATGATCCTCGCCGGCCTCCTCCTCGCCGCTGTCGGCACCGACCTCGAGACCGGCGAGGAGCGGCTCACGCTCGGGCTCGACGCGCTCTCCGACGGCATCGACTTCGCCGTCCTCGCCATGGGCCTGTTCGGCTTCGCCGAGGTGCTCCGCAATCTCGAGACGCCCGAGGCGCGGAGCGTCGTGCGCGCCAAGATCGGCCGGCTCCTGCCCGGCCGGGCCGAGCTCCGCCAGGCGCTCGGGCCGATGCTCCGCGGCACCGGGCTCGGCTCGCTCCTCGGCATCCTCCCCGGCAACGGCGCCGTGCTCGGCCCGTTCGCCTCCTACTCGGTCGAGAAGAAGATCGCCAAGGACCCGACACGCTTCGGCCAGGGCGCCATCGAGGGCGTCGCGGGCCCGGAGGCGGCCAACAATGCCGGCGCGCAGACGGCGTTCATCCCCCTCCTCACCCTCGGCATCCCGCCCAACGCGGTGATGGCGCTGATGGTCGGCGCGATGACGATCCACGGGATCATCCCGGGGCCGCAGGTGATGACCAAGAGCCCCGAGCTGTTCTGGGGCATGATCGCCAGCATGTGGATCGGGAACCTGATGCTCCTGGTCATCAACCTGCCGCTGGTCGGGCTTTGGGTGAAGCTCCTCAAGGTGCCCTACCGGCTGATGTTCCCGGCGATCCTGATCTTCTGCTGCATCGGCATCTACTCGATCAACAACAGCGCGTCCGACGTCCTCCTGACCGCGTTCTTCGGCCTGGTCGGCTACGCGCTGATTAAGTTCGGCTTCGAGCCAGCGCCCCTCCTCCTCGGATTCGTCCTCGGCCGGCTCCTCGAGGAGAAGCTTCGCCAGGCGCTGATCCTGTCGCGCGGCGATCTGATGACCTTCGTCGAGCGGCCGGTCTCGGCCGGCCTCCTCCTCGTCGCGGTCGTCATCCTCGCGGTGGCCGTGCTTCCGTCGGTTCGCGCGGGGCGCGAAAAGGCGTTCCAGGATTAGTACCCCCTCGACGTTCCCGATCCGGGACCTATCTCCCTGCCGGACCGGTGTCCGCCGGTACGACCCATGAAACGACCCATTTTAAGAAACGGAGGATCCACGATGTTGCGTCTTGTCCTGGCCGCGCTGGCGGTCGTCGCGCTGGGGTCCGGCCCCGCATCCGCCCAAGCCTATCCGAACCGACCCGTCACCCTGATCGTCCCGTTCGCCGCCGGCGGGCCGACCGACATCATCGCCCGCATCGTCGGCGAGCACATGGCGCGGACGCTCGGCCAGCAGATCGTGGTCGAGAACGTCGCCGGCGCCGGCGGCACCACCGGCATCACCCGCGGCGCGCAGGCCAAGCCCGACGGCTACACCATCATGATGGGCCACATGGGCACGCACGGCGCGGCGCCCGCGCTCTACCCGCGGCTCCGCTACGACCCGACCAAGGACTTCGAGCCGATCGGTCTCGCCGCCGGCACGCCGATCCTGATCGTCGGGCGGAAGGCGTTCCCGCCCAACACGCTGAAGGACCTGATCACCTATCTCCAGACCAACCAGGCGAAGGTGAACCAGGCCCATGCCGGCGTCGGCTCGGTCTCGCACACGACCTGCACCATGCTGCAATCGCAGCTCAAGGTGAAGTCGACCCTCGTCGCCTATCGCGGCACAGGGCCCGCGCTCAACGACCTCGTCGGCGGGCAGGTCGACTATATGTGCGACCAGATCGTCAACCTCGTCGAGCAGATCAAGGCGGGCAACATCCGCGCCTATGCGATCGCGACGCCCGAGCGCTCGCCCGCGCTCCCCGACGTGCCGACGACGAAGGAGGCCGGGCTGCCGCAGTACCAGGTCTCGGCCTGGAACGCGCTGTTCGCGCCCAAGGACACGCCGAAGGAGATCGTCGCCCGGCTCAACGACGCGCTCGACAAGGCGCTCGACGATGCCGCGACCCGCAAGCGCCTCCTCGATCTCGGCGGCGTCATCCCCGACAAGGCCGGCCGCACCTCGGCCTGGCTCGGCAATTTCGTCAAGGCCGAGGTCGATCGCTGGACGCCGATCCTCAAGGCAGCCGGCGCGGTCGCCGAGTAGCGCGGCGCTATTTCGCGGTCGCCTCCTCGAGGATGCGGGCGATCGCCGTCTGACCCCGTTCGCGCGCGAGCGCGAGCGGGGTCTTGCCGTTGCGGTCGGCGATGGCGTGGTCGGCGCCGGCCCGCACCAGGAGCCGGACGATCTCGGTGTGGCGCGGCCCGCCGTCGCCGAGGAGGATCGCCTCGAGGATCGCGGTCCAGCCGAGATTGTTGACGTGGTCGAGCGGCGAGCCGGCGTCGATCAGCGCGCGCACCACCTCGACATGGCCGTAATGCGCGGCCGGGATGATCGGAATGCCGCCGAAGCGGTTGCGCGTGGTCATCGATGCGCCCTTGGCGAGCGCGAGCCGGACGATCGCGAGATGGCCGCCGACAGACGCGGCCGACAGGACGTCGTTGCGAAGCGAATCCTGCGGCCGGAGATCCGCGTTGCGCTCGAGCAGATAGGCGACCACAGGCGCGTGTCCGTTATAGGTCGCGGCGATCATCGTGGTGCGGCCGCGATGGTCGGCCGTGTTCACATCGGCGCCGGCCTCGACGAAGCGGCGCACCTGATTGGCATCGCCGCGCTCGGCCGCGCCGACCAGCTCGAGGTGGATGTTCGGGCTCAAGGCATGCGCGGGCGCGGTCGCCAGCACCCAGGCGAGCGCGATCGAAACCAGTCTTTGCATCATGGTGGCGCGTTCCTTCCTTTTCCGGCAGCCTCTAGAGTATATGCTTCGGCGAGGAGGAATTCGTCATGCAGGTCGCGGTCATCGGCGGCGGCGTCGCAGGGCTGTCGCTCGCGCTCAATCTGCACCGCCTCGGCATCGCGGCCCATGTCTACGAGAGCGCGCCCGAGGTGAAGGAGCTCGGCGTCGGCATCACGCTCCTGCCCCACGCGATGCGCGAGTTCATGCTTCTCGGCATCGACGCGGCGCTGATGCGGGCCGGGATCGAGACCACCGACAGCGCCTTCTACAACCGCTTCGGCCAGCTCATCTACAAGGAGCCGCGCGGCAGGTTCGGCGGCAATCCCTATCCCGAGGTCGCGATCCACCGCGGCCGGCTGCACATGGCGCTGTTCGCGGCGGCGCGCGCGCGGCTCGGGCCCGAGCGCGTCCTGACCAACCGCGCCTGCCTCGGGGTCGAGCAAGACGACGGCGGCGTGACCGTGCGGCTTCGCGAGACGACCTCGGGCCGCACCGTCGATCCGGTGCGCGCGACCGTCGCGGTCGCCTGCGACGGCGTGAACTCGACCGTGCGCCGGCAGTTCTATCCCGGGGAGACGATGGCCTTCGCCGGCATCAACACCTGGCGCGGCATCACCCGCTGGAAGCCGATCCTCAACGGGCGGACCTATATGCGGATCGGCTCGATCCGCACCGGCAAGCTCGTCGTCTATCCGATCATCAACGACATCGACGACAGCGGGAATCAGCTCATCAACTGGATGGCCGAGATCGAGGCGCCGTCGATGGGCATGAACGACTGGAACAAGCCCGGCAAGCTCGAGGACTTCTTGCATATCTATGGCAGCTGGACGTTCGACTGGGCCGACATCGCCGGCATGATCCGCAATGCCGACCAGATCCTCGAATACCCGATGGTCGACAAGGACCCGGTCCACCGCTGGACGTTCGGGCGCATCACGTTCGCCGGCGACGCGGCGCACCCGATGTATCCGCGCGGCTCGAACGGCGCCGCGCAGGGCGCGATCGATGCGCGGACGCTCGCCGATCTTCTCGCCCGGCACCGCGACGACGCACCGGCCGCGCTCGCCGCCTACGAGGCCGACCGGCTGCCGAAGACCGCGAATGTCGTCCTCACCAACCGCAAGCACCCACCCGACTTCATCAACATCAAGGTCGAGGAGCTGGTCGGCGACCGGCCGTTCGACGACCTCGACAAGGTGATCACCCAGGCCGAGCTCCGCGCGCTCTCCGAGGAGTACAAGCGCGTCGCCGGCTACGCGCTCGACGATCTCGCCAAGCGGGCCTAGCGGGCTCCTGAAGACCTCGATCGGATGCCGCGCGCGCGGCGCTCACGCGCCGGGGTACGAGGGGAGGCGCTCACGCGCCGGGGTGCGAGGGGAGGCGCTCACGCGCCGTGGCGGGCGATGAAGTCACGGATCAGCCGGTTGAAACGCGCCGACGCCTCGAGCTTGAAGAGCTCGAACGGATAGTTGCCGGCGAAGGCGCCGAGGCCGACGAGCTCGAGAAGCCGCGTCGCGACCGCACGCGCCGTGGCGATGTCGTGGCCGAGACAGCGTGCCGTGATCAGGACGTTCTCGAGCACCGTCTTCCACGGCATCAGCGCCGGCTGCTGGAACACCATGCCGACATCCGGGCGCGGGCGCTCGGTCGGCGTGCCGTTGAGGAGAACGCGGCCCGACGACAGCGGGATCAGCCCGGCGGCGATCTTGAGGAAGCTCGACTTGCCGCAGCCCGACGGCCCGAGCATCGCGACGAACTCGCCATCGCCGACGGTGAGCGAGAGGTCATGGAGCGCCGCGATCGTCCCGGTCCGGGTGCGGTAGACGAGGGCGACGTCGCGCGCCTCGAGAACAGGCGCGGGCGTGGCCGGCGCGGTCTCGTCCGCCGTGAGGGCCGTCGCCTCGTCCACTGGCGGTCTCTCTGGCGGTCTCTGCCGCCGCGTCGGTGACTGCGGTGACAGACTAACGGGGCTTCCGCAAGCGCGCGGGCGGAGTCCGTCAGACGCCGATCAGCCGGAGCGCGAAGGTCGTGATCCACATCGCGGCGGCGACGCCGGCGGTGACATGGGCGTGCCACAGATAGCGCTCGCGGAGCGCCGTCCCGATAACTTGTTGCGTGCGCTCGCGCGGCACGTCGTCGAGCCGCTTGTCGAGGAGGATCCAGAGCTCGGCGTCGCGGTAGTTGCGCACCGGCGCGCGCAGGCCCTTCACCAGGAGAATGACCCACATGATCATGACCATGATCGCGCCGCCCCGGATCGCGAGCGCGGCATCGTGGGCGACGCCCGCCATGGCGCAGGCGATCGCGAGCACACCGAAGCCGCAGCCGCGGCGGATCGAGATGTCGGCATAGAGGCGGACGCGGTCCATGGTCAGAGGCTCACCAGCCGGCCGAGCGCCGGCAGGCTGAGGGCGACGGTGGCGCCGAGCCAGACATACATCGGCATCGTCGCCTCGCCGCCCGCGCCGCTCGACCGCTCGTAGATCGCGGCCGGCACGCCGGCGACGAGGAGCGTCGCGAACGACAGGAGCAGCGACGACCCATAGGCCGCGATCGAGGGCGACAGCGGGATGAAGTCCGGCATCCAGATCGGCGACAGCGCATAGGGCAGCGCGACGAGCGGCGAGAAGATGCCGTTGACGATGCAGATACCGGAAATGACGGCGAACAGCGTCTCGCGGTCCATCGCCCCCTCACCCGTCCGCGCGGCCGACGGTCGGCACCTGGCCGAGATTATACATCACCGCGAAGAAGACGAGCCGCGCCACCATGACCCAGAACACGCCGACCAGCGGCAGCCACAAAGGGGCGATGAACAAGGGCGTGATCGCGCGCACCCACGCGACCGACCAGTCGGTCAGCCGGCAGAACCAGCGCCAGATATAGTTGTTCGAATCGCGGCGGACGAAGAAGGCGAGTAGGAACCGGCCGATCAGCGTGTACATCACGACCGAGAGCGCGTAGTTCGGCAAATGGAAGTGGAGGAAGTCCCACCACAGATTGGCCGCCGGCATGGTCCGGGCTCCGCTCGTCCACCACCTTAGATACAGGCTTCGCGCGCCCGGAAAAAGAGCGGGGCCCCGACGGGCCCCGCTCGATACGACCGCGGAGAAGCGCCTCTACTCGAGCTTCTCCTTGTAGGCCACCTCGCCGACCGGCACGCGGATCGAGTCGATGAAGTCCTGCATCTCCTGCGACGGCGCCTTGGTCATCAGGCTGACGACATAGGTGACGAGGAAGGCGATCGGCAGCCCGAAGATCGCGCTCGAGATGTTGCGGATGCCCCACCACAGATCGGTCCCGAACGTCATCTTGAACCACTCGGGGTAGTAGCGGGTCGAGACCAGGTAGAACAGACAGATCAGGAACCCGGACATCATGCCGCAGATCGCGCCGGTCGCGGTGGTGCGTTTCCACCAGATGCCGAACACGAGCGGCGCGAACAGACCCGCCGCGGCGAGCGAGAACGCCCAGGCCACCATCTGGATGATGCCGGACGGTCGCGTCGAGGCGACCGCGGCGGCGATCACCGCGACGATGATCAGGAGCGTGCGCGACACGACGAGGCGCCGGGTGGGCGAGGCCTTGGGGTCCATCATCCGGTAGTAGACGTCGTGCGAGAGCGCATTCGCGAGCGCGAGGAGGAGACCGTCGGCGGTCGACAGCGCCGCCGCCAGACCACCGGCCGCGACGAGGCCGGAGACCACGTAGGGCAGCCCCGCGATCTCCGGTGTCGAGAGCACGATGATGTCCTGGTTCAGCGTCAGCTCGGCGAGCTGCAATATGCCGTCACCGTTGGCATCGCGGATGGTGAGCATGCCGGCGACCTTCGACCACGATTGCACCCAATCGGGGAGCGAGGCGATCGGCTGGCCGATCACGGTCGAGTACACCTCGAGCTTCGCGAACGCCGCATAGGCCGGCGCCGTGAAGTAGAGGAGGAAGATGAAGAAGATGCTCCAGCCGACCGAGCGCCGCGCGTCGCGGACGTTGGGCGTCGTGAAGTAGCGCATCAGGATGTGCGGCAGCGAGGCGGTGCCGACCATCAGGCAGAACACCAGGGCGAGGAAGTTGGTCCACTCGGTCCAACTGAACTTGCCTTGCGCGTTGACGAAGGCATCCGTGTGGTGGCGGAGGATGCCGAGCTTGTTCTCGAGCTCGTAGATCTGGGACAGCGCCTGGCCGTAGGTGAGCTCGGGGATCGGGATGCCGTATTTCTTGGTCGACAGCCACACCACCGGCACGAGATAGGCGATGATGAGGATGATGTACTGCGCGACCTGGGTCCAGGTGACGGCGCGCATGCCGCCCAGCATCGAGCAGACGAGGATGCCGGCGAGCCCGACGAACACCGCGACCTCGAACGAGATGCCGAGGAAGCGCGAGGCGATGATGCCGACGCCGAAGACCTGCGCGACGACATAGGTGAAGGACGCGGCGAGCAGCACGATGACGCCGCAGGCGCGCGCGGCGTTGCCGCCGTAGCGGGCGCCGAGGAAGTCGGGCACCGTGTACTGGCCGAACTTCCGGAGATAGGGCGCGAGCAGCGTCGCGACAAGGACGTAGCCGCCGGTCCAGCCCAACACGAAGGCGAGGCCGTTATAGCCCTGGAGGTAGAGGCCGCCCGCCATCGAGATGAACGACGCCGCGCTCATCCAGTCCGAGCCCGTCGCCATGCCGTTGTAGAACGCGGGCACCTGGCGGCCGGCGACGTAGTATTGCGACAGCTGCGCGGTGCGCGAGATGTAGCCGATCAGCGCGTAGACGCTGATCGTCAGGAACACGAACAGATAGCCGATGATCGTTTTGGGCACGCCGAGCTGCTCGAGCACGGCGAGGAGCAGCGTGAAGCCGATGAAGCCCGCGGTGTAGAGGCCGTAGATGCGGCCGAGATTGCTGATGAAGTCGCTTTGCTTGTTGACGCTGGCCATGATCGCTACCCTCAGTCCTCAGCCACGCCGAACTCTTCGTCGATCTTGTTCTGCGCCGAGGAGTTCCAGAAGCAGAGCACGACGAAGACGATGAGCGAACCCTGGGCGGCGAAATAGAAGCCGAGCGGGAAGCCGAGGATGACGATCGTATTAAGCGCCGGTGCGATCGCCGGAACGACGAACCCGAAGACGAACCAGATCGCCATGATCGTCCACATCAGGCGCGATGTGCGCCGCCAGTATGCTTCGCGCCGTTCTAGCGACAGAGTCTTGTCGGCCATGCCTTCCCTCCCGGTATGGACCGTGATCGCGCCGTCGTCGACGCTGCTCCCTTCGGCGCCATCCGCATCCTCTGTCGAGGCGGTCCGGTCTTGTGGTTGCCCCGCGTCCGGGTTGAATCCGAATCGCGATTTTGATCACCTGCTCGATGACAGTGCCACGCGCAGGGCCCCCTCGCAAGCCATCCGGAGCCCCCGCGCCAGGAGCCGCAACGGATCGCCGCCATGCTGAAGGACGTCCTCGCCCGCTGGCGCCCGCCGCCGATCACCGATGCGCCCGCTCTCCGCACCTATGCCAAGCAGAACGCGGCCTTCATCGCGCAGAAATCCTCGATCGACTACTGCCGGGTCAAGGCGGGCACGTTCAGCTACCAGTTGTTCACCGAGAAGGAGTTTCTCGACGCGCTGACCCGCTGCCGCTGGGAGGGCTTCGCGCTCGTCCTCGCCGACATTCTCATCGTGATCGAAGCCTTCCTGCGCCCGCCGTCCGACCGTGAAGCGCGAACGGTCGCGGCGCGTCTCATGCCCTGGTACGCCGATATCCTCGCGACCGAGCCGATCCCCGCCCATCGACCTGATGGCTGGGGCGAGGCCGTCACCCGCTTCGAGGCGCGGTTCGCGGCGGCGGTCGCGAAAGCCCCCGGCCGCCCCGCCGACATCGCCCGCGTGTCGGGCCAGGCGCTCTATGCGGTCCTCCCGATCCATACCAACCATCGCGAGCTCGACCAGGACATGGTGGTCGCCGGGGTCCAGTTCCGCATGGTGTCCTTGTGGCAGACCATGGAGCGCCGCGTCGACCGCGCCGCGGTGTGCGACGACCTCCTCGGCGGCCCACCACGATGAGCGGGCCTATAGAGGCGCAGCTCCTCGCCGCCGCACGCGCGCAGGTGCCGCTGCTCGCCGAGCGCGCGGCGGAGACCGTGGCGAGCCGCCATCTCCCCGCGGCGACCGATCGCCTGTTCCGCGACGCCGGCTTCTAACGCGTGCTGCAGCCGGCGCGCTGGGGCGGGCTCGAGCTCGACTACGGCACCCAGACCGATATCGCCGCGACGCTCGCGCGGGGCTGCGTCTCGGCGGCCTGGGTCATGAGCATCCTCGCCGCGCATGGCTGGATGATTGGCATGTTCCCCGACGCGGCGCAGCGCGAGGTGTGGGGCGACGATCCGACGGCGACGATCGCCACCTCGTTCCTGCCCGCCGGTCCCGCCATCGTCGAGGAGGGCGGCGGACTCCGGCTCTCCGGACGCTGGAAATTCTCGAGCGGCGTCGATCTCTGCTCCTGCGCGATCCTCCTCGTCATGCTGCCACCCGGACAAAGGCGCGCCGAGCCCAATCCCGTGTTCGCGCTTCTCCCCCGGCGCGACTACGCGATCGAGGACACCTGGCACGCGAGCGCGCTCGCCGGAACCGGCTCGAACGACATCGTGGTCGCCGACGCGTTCGTGCCGGCGCACCGCATCGTCCGCATTCTCGCGCTCCGCGGCGCCGGCTCGCCGGGCTCGGCGACGAACCCGGGCTATCTCTACCGCCTGCCGCTGTTCGCGGTGTTTCCGTTGTGCCTGATCGGGCCAGCACATCGGCCTCGCCTGGGACGTCTCGCTCGGGCTCTATGGCGCGGCGCGGCTCGGCGTCGGCGCAATCGATCCCAAGGTGTAGAGCGCGAACATGGCGAACGGCGCGTGGGCGGCGATCCGCACGTCCGACAGCGCGCGCCAGGCCATGGCGTCGGCCGGCGCATCGAACAGGCCGCCGGCGTTGAGGCGGGGCGCCCAGGCGGCAGCGAGCGCGTCGCGCTCGTCGTCGCGAAAGCCGCAATTGGTCACCGCGCTCGTGAGCGCAGTATCGGCGACGTCGTGGCCGAGGAAGGTCCACGGCCCGGCCCCGGGATCGATCGGGGCCACCTCGGCGGTGTAGCCCCAGAACGGATCGGCGGCCGGTGACGTCGCGCTGAGGAGATCGAGCCGCACGAGGACATCCGCCGCGCCGCCGGCGCGTGCGCGCATCGGGGCGATCGCGGCCCACAGATTCGACACCCGCTCGCCGAACGAGACCGGCGCCACATCGATCGCCGGGTGGGTGCGCGTCGGCAGAACGGCATCGCCCGGAAAGCGGAACAGCGACGGCCACGCGGTGCGGTCGACCGAACGCGGCCAGGCGATCGCCGGCTCGAGCAGGAACCGCCGGCGCCGGGCATCGTCCCAGTCGCGCGCGAGATAGGCGGCTGGTGCGAGACGAATGTCGAATCCGATCGTGGTCGCGATCATGGGGTGCTCCCGCCACCGGGGGCCGGTTGAGCCCCCGGTCGAATCCGGCCATTATTGCGCGCCTGATCGAGGAACGCCCGCCAATGCTGAGCCGCGCCGAGAACGACCTCGTCACCCAGACCGGCCCCGGCACGCGATGCGGCGCGTTGATGCGCCGCTACTGGCAGCCGGCCGCGCTCGCCGAGGAGCTCGACCCGAGGCGTCCGGTCAAGGCGCTGCGCCTCCTCGGCGAGGACCTCGTCCTGTTCCGCGGCGGGCGCGGGCTCGGCCTGATCGGGCGGCACTGCGCGCACCGCGGCACCGATCTCGCCTTTGGCCGGCTCGAGAACGAGGGGCTGCGCTGCTGCTATCACGGCTGGCTCTACGACGCGACCGGCCAGTGCCTCGAGCAGCCGGCGGAGCCCGCGGGCTCGAGCTTCCACCGCAAGGTCCGCCTCGCCGGCTATCCGTGCGTCGAGCGGAACGGCATCGTCTTCGCTTATATGGGTGCCGGCCCGCCGCCGCCCTTTCCCGAGTTCGACTGCTTCGCCGCGCCCGACGCCTACACCTTCGCCTACAAGGGCCACATCGACTGCAACTGGCTGCAGCTCCTCGAGGGCGGCATCGATCCCTGCCACGTCTCGTTCCTGCACCGCTTCTTCGAGGACGGCGATCCGACCGAGAACTATGGCCGCCAGTTCCGCGACCAGATGTCGGACGGCGCGGGTCCGCTGACGCGAATCCTCCGCGACTTCGACTGCCCGACCATCGACACCGAGGAGACCGAGTACGGGCTCCGCATCTTCGCGCTCCGCGCCATGGGGGCGAAGACCCATGTGCGGGTGACCAACCTCGTCTTCCCCAATCTCATCGTCATCCCGCTGTCGGACGACATGATCATCAGCCAGTGGCACGTGCCGATCGATGACGGGCGGAGCTGGTGGTACGACATCTTCTCGAGCTATTCGCGCCCGATGGACAAGGCGGCGATGCGCGCCCAGCGCACGCCCCTGATCGCGCCGCCCGACTACGTGCCGACCAAGAACCGCGGCAATTCCTACGGCTATGATCCCGACGAGCAGCGGACGCGCACCTATACCGGGATGGGCGAGGACATCAACGTCCACGATGCGTGGGCGGTCGAATCGGCGGGGCCGATCCAGGACCGCACGACCGAGCATCTCGGCGCCTCGGACAAGGCGATCATCGCCAACCGGCGCCTGCTGATCCGCGCGATCGGCGCGCTCGAGAGCGGCGCGACGCCGCCCGCGCTCGGCCCGGCGCTGCAGCGCCTGCGCGGCCCGGTCTCGGTCGACATGGTCGGCACCAGCGCGGGCTGGCGCGACGAGTGGCGCGGCCACGACGAACGCCGGCGCGCGCGCTCGCCGTGGGCCGCGGCGCTCCAGCCGGTCTGACCGCAATGGACCCGGGCACCCGATGACGGCGAACGACGGCTCGATCGGACGCGCCGATTTCATCGAGCGTTATGGGCTCTGGACCGACGCCCAGCGGGCCGCCGCGCGCGAGGTCGCCGACCTGGTCGAGCGCGGCGGCATCGAGACCGTCCGCGTCTCCTTCGTCGACCAGCACGGGCTTCTCCGCGGCAAGACCGTCGTCCGCGACGAGATGGCGGGCGTAATGCGCAATGGCTGCGCCATCACCACGACGCTCCTCGCCAAGGACACCGCGCACCGCACCGTGTTCCCGGTGTTCAGCGCCGGCGGCGGCTTCGGTCTCCAGGCGATGGAGGGCGCCGGCGATTTCGTCATGGTGCCCGATCCGGCGACGCTCCGCGTGCTGCCGTGGGCGCCGGGCTCGGCGATGGTGCTTTCCGACATCTACTTCCAGGACGGAACGCCGGTGCCGTTCTCGACCCGGCGGTTGATGCAGGATTCGCTCGGCGCGCTCGGCGCGCGCGGCCTCGACTATGTCTCCGGCCTCGAGGTCGAGTTCTATGTGTTCAAGCTCCTCGACCCGAAGCTCAAGCCCGAGCACGCGACACAGCCGCCGACCCCGCCCGAGGTCGAGCTCCTCGCGCGCGGCTATCACTATCTCACCGATCTCCGCTTCGACCAGCTCGAGCCGGTGATCGAGCTCATCCGCCGCGAGGTCGTCGCGATGGGCCTGCCGGTGCGCACGATCGAGAGCGAGTTCGGCGCGAGCCAGTTCGAGTTCACCTTCGCGCCGTGCGTCGGGATCGATTCGGCCGACAACATGGCGCTGTTCCGCACCGCCGTGAAGCAGATCTGCCGCCGCCACGGCTATCACGCGACGTTCATGTGCCGGCCCGGCCTCGCCAATTGCTTCGCGAGCGGCTGGCATCTGCACCAGTCGCTCCGCGATCGCCGGACCGGCGCCAATGCCTTCATGACCGAGCGCGCCGGCGAGGACCTGTCGCCGCTCGGGCTCGGCTACGCGGCCGGCATCCTCGCGCATGCGCGCGCCTCGGCGGTGTTCACGACGCCGACCATCAACGGCTACAAGCGCTACCGACCCAACTCGCTCGCCCCCGACCGCGCGAACTGGGGCCGCGACCAGAAGGGCGCCATGCTCCGCCTGGTCACGGCCGGCCCGCGCGATCCCGGCACCCGGCTCGAGAACCGCGTCGGCGAGCCGGCGGCGAACCCCTATCTCTATCTCGGCGCGCAGATCGTCGCCGGCCTCGACGGCATCGCGCGCGGCCTCGTCCCGATGCAGCCCGCCGATGCACCCTACGAGACCGCGGCCGAGCCCTTGCCCCGGAGCCTGATGGAGGCGTGCGCCGCGCTCCGCGCCGACACGGTGTTCCGCGCCGCGTGGGGCGACCGCTTCGTCGACTACATCCTCGCCCTCAAGGAGGCCGAGATCGCGCGCTTCCTGTCGGAGGTCACCGACTGGGAGCACCGCGAGTATTTCGAGATGTTCTGACGCCCGAGGCGCTCAACCGCGGCCCTTGGCCTGCTCGCGCGCCCAGGTGTCGCGGAGCCCGATGGTGCGATTCCACACCGCCCGCCCGCCCGCGTCGGTGTCGCGGCAGAAATAGCCGAGGCGCTCGAACTGCACCGCGACGCCGGCGGGATGATCGGCGAGCGCGGGCTCGAGCCGGCAGTCGGCGAGCACCTCGAGCGAGGCGGGGTTGATGTCGGCGAGAAAATCGCCGTCGGCGCCCGGGTCCGGGCGGCTGAACAGCGTGTCGTAGAGGCGGACCGTCGCGGGCACCGCGCGCGCCGCGGCGACCCAGTGGATCGTCGCCTTGACCTTGCGCCCGTCCGGCGCATCGCCGCCTTTGGTCGCCGGGTCGTAGGTCGCGCGAAGCGCGGTGATCTCGCCGGCCGCGTTCTTCTCGACGCCGGTGCAGGTGACGAAATAGGCCCAGCGCAGCCGCACCTCGCGCCCCGGCGCGAGACGGAAGAAGCCCTTCGACGGGCTCTCCATGAAGTCCTCGCGCTCGATCCAGAGCTCGCGCCCGAACGGCACGCGCCGCGTGCCCGCGCCCGGGTCCTCGGGGTTGTTGACCGCGTCGAGCTCCTCGATCGCGCCGCCCGGCCCGCGATCGGGATAATTCTCGATCACGAGCTTGAGCGGGCGGAGGACCGCCATGCGCCGGAGCGCGTGGCGGTTGAGGTTTTCGCGGACGCAATGGTCGAGGAGCGCCATCTCGACCTCGCCGGTGGACTTCGAGATCGCGAGCCGGCCGACGAAGTCGCGGATCGCGGCCGGCGGCACGCCGCGGCGGCGGAGACCGGAGAGCGTCGGCAGGCACGGATCGTCCCAGCCGGCGACATGGCGGTCCTGAACGAGCTGGAGGAGGCGGCGCTTGGACAGGACGGTGTGGGTGATGTTGAGGCGCGAGAACTCGTATTGCCGCGGGCGCGCCGGCACCGGCAGGTTGTCGACCAGCCAGTCGTAGAGCGGCCGGTGGTCCTCGAACTCGAGCGTGCACAGCGAATGCGTGACGCCCTCGATCGCATCGGACTGGCCGTGCGCGTAGTCATAGGTCGGGTAGAGACACCACGCATCGCCGGTGCGCGGATGGCGCGCGTGGAGGATGCGGTAGAGGACGGGATCGCGGAGATTGATATTGCCCGACGCCATGTCGATCCGGGCCCTCAAGGTCCGCGCGCCGTCGGCGAAGGCACCCGCCCGCATGCGACGGAAGAGATCGAGGTTCTCAGCCACCTGCCGGTCGCGGAACGGGCTCGGGCGTCCTGGCTCGGTGAGCGTGCCGCGATAGGTGCGGAGCTCCTCGGCGGTGAGATCGCAGACGAACGCCTTCTCCGACTTGATCAGGTGCTCGGCCCATTCGTAGAGGCGCTCGAAATAGTCGGACGCGTAGTAGAGATGCGGCCCCCAGTCGAAGCCGAGCCAGCGCACGTCGCGCTGGATGGCGTCGATATATTCCTGCTCCTCCTTGGTCGGGTTGGTGTCGTCGAAGCGGAGATGGCAGCGGCCGCCGAATTCCTGCGCGACGCCGAAATTGAGGCAGATCGACTTGGCGTGGCCGATATGGAGATAGCCGTTCGGCTCGGGCGGGAAGCGCGTCACCACGCTTGCGACCCGTCCGGCGCCGAGATCGGCGCGGATGGTGTCGCGGATGAAGTCGCGCACGCCCTCGCCCGTCGCCGTCTCGCCGCTCATCGTCCCGCCGATCCCCGCCCGCCGATCCCCGAATGCTCCCGCGCGCTTGCGCGGCGGGGCGCGCCCCCGCCGTCCGGGTTCTGCCAGAAAAGCCCCGGTCCGCCAAGAAAGCGCTCACCGCGGCGAGCCTGGCGCGATCGGCGCGCCGATCGGTGCGGCGATCGTCGATGATCACGCCGCGCTACGGCGAGGCGCCGTCCGCGCGCTGATCGATCGCCCGCAGCACCGCGTCGATACGCCCCTCCTCGATCAGGTCGGCGGGACGCCTGCCGTCGAGGGCCTGGTGGCGGCTGAACAGCCAGAGACGCAGCGCCTCCGGCGGGTCGAGCGCCGTGAGACGCATCACGATGAACTCGAGCTCGAGCAACCGGTGGAGGCGCGCCCCCCGCGGCCGGTTGCGCCCGCTGTTCCAGCGCGACACCGTCTCGGGCCGGGTCCCGAGGAGCCGGGCGATGTCGGCAGCCCGGAGGCCACCGTCCTGGATGGCGCGGAGCTTCGTCACGACGGTCGTCGACAGGGCATCGCTCCCCGGCTGTTCGCCCCGCTCACGCCAGGGCCCGGCGATTGACATATTACATGATATGATCATTGACATATGAATTGACATATCGATCGTCTTGGTCGATCGAGAGGCGGGCGCCCGGCCGGCGCCGCTCGACGGCGCGTTGCGGCGTTGCGACGCCGGTTGGCTGGCGCGCGTCGGTCGCCTATCTCTTTCGGCCAGACCTATCTCTTTCGGCGAGACCGATCTCTTTCGGCGAGACCAACCGGCGCGGCGCCATCGCCGTGTCCTAGCGACCGCGACCCGCGACCCCGGAGACCCGCATGCCCCGCCGCGCCGCCCGGGCCAAGGCCCCGACCGTCGGCATCGTCAGCCTCGGCTGCCCGAAGGCGCTGGTCGATTCCGAGCGCATCCTGACCACGCTCCGCTCGGAAGGCTACGCGATCTCGGGCAGCTATGACGGCGCCGACGTGGTGATCGTCAACACCTGCGGCTTTCTCGATTCGGCGCGCGCCGAATCGCTCGAGGCGATCGGCGAGGCGATCGGCGAGAACGGCAGGGTCATCGTCACCGGCTGTCTCGGCAAGGACGCGGCGCTGATCAGGGACGCCCATCCCGAGGTCCTCGCGGTGACCGGGCCGCACCAGTACGAGGCGGTGGTCGCCGCCGTGCACGCGGCGGTGCCGCCGCTGCACGACCCCTATGTCGATCTCGTGCCGCCGCAGGGCATCAGGCTGACGCCGCGCCACTACGCCTATCTCAAGATCTCGGAAGGCTGCGACAACCGCTGCACGTTCTGCATCATCCCGGCGCTCCGCGGCGATCTCAAGAGCCGGCCGGCCGCGGCGGTGCTGCGCGAGGCGGAGAAGCTGGTCGCGGCGGGCGTGCGCGAGCTCCTCGTCATCTCGCAGGACACCTCCGCCTACGGGCTCGACATCGCCTATGCCGAGAGCGCCTGGCGCGGCGCGCCGGTCGCCGCGCGCTTCCTCGACATCGCCCGCGCGCTCGGCACGCTCGGCGCCTGGGTGCGGCTCCACTACGTCTACCCCTATCCGCATGTCGACCAGGTGATCCCGCTGATGGCGGCGGGCAGCGTCCTTCCCTATCTCGACATCCCGTTCCAGCACGCGAGCCCGCGCATCCTGAAGGCGATGCGGCGGCCGGCGCACCAGGAGAGGACGCTCGCCCGGCTCGCGCGCTGGCGCGCCGAGTGCCCCGATCTCGCGATCCGCTCGACCTTCATCGTCGGCTTCCCGGGCGAGACCGAGGCCGACTTCGCACTCCTCCTCGACTGGCTCGCCGAGGCCGCGCTCGACCGCGTCGGCTGCTTCAAGTACGAGGCCGTCGAGGGCGCCAAGGCGAACGAACTCGCCGATCCGGTGCCGGAGGCGGTCAAGGAGGAGCGCTGGCAACGGTTCATGCAGGCGCAGGCCGCGATCAGCGCCCGCACGCTCGCCGCCAAGATCGGCCGCACGATCCCGGTCATCGTCGATGCGGTCGACGGCGCCAAGGCGACGGCGCGGAGCCAGGCGGATGCACCCGAGATCGACGGGCTCGTCCACCTCACCCGCGCCAAGGGACTCTCACCCGGCGACATCCTCGACGTCGTGGTGCAGAAGGCCGACGCCTACGACCTTCACGCGGTGCCGGTCGAGGCCCATCGCGCCGCGCGCTGAACCGCCAGCGGCGCGATTCACGCGGTCGCGAGACTCCCCTGTCGCGGGGCCGCGCGCGCGTGCTAGCGTCGTCGCAACGACGAAAGAGACAGGGAGCCCGACGATGCGCCGCCTTGCGTCACCATCGGTCATCGCGATCGCCATCGCCCTCGCCGCCGCGCTCGCGATCGCCCGGCCCGCGGCGGCGCAGGATGTGATCGTGATCGCGACCAACCCGCCGGGGTCGAACTACTACGCCGCCGCCGCCGCGATCGGCAAGCTCGCCCAGGACCAGCTCAGCACCCAGGTGCGCGTGCAGCCGACCGGCGGGTCCAACATCTATCTGCCGATGATCGACAAGGCCGAGGTCGAGTTCTCCTTCGCCTCCGTCCAGGACATCGAGTTCGCCTACGAGGGCGCCGAGAACTTCGCCGGCAAGCCGCACCGCGCGCTCCGCCTCGTCTCGGCGACATTCCCGCTCGTCCTCGGCCTCGCGGTGCCGGCGAACTCCAAGGCGCAGACGGTCGCCGATCTCAAGGGCATGCGCATCGGCACCGGCTATCCGGCGATGTTCGTCACACTCTACAACCAGGACGCCATGCTCGCGACCGGCGGGCTCAACACCGGCCAGCTGGTCGGCGTCCCGGTGCCGAACCAGCCGAAGGGCGTCGAGGCGCTCGGCGAGGGCCGGGTCGATGCCGCCGTCACCGGAATCCACACCGGCCTCGCGCGCGAGGCCCACGCCAAGCTCCATAGCCAGGGCGGCATTCGCTATCTGTCGCTGGCGACGACGCCGCAGGCGATCGCCGACATGCGGAAGGTCATCCGCCGCGCCTATCTCCACACCTACGAGCCCGATCCGTCGCTGCCCGGCCTCGCGACGCGGACGACCGCGATGCATCTCACCGTGTTCATGATCACCCACGCGCGGATGGCCGACGATTACGTCTACCGCCTCGCGAAGCTGATGCACGCGAGCAAGGACGGGCTCGCCAAGGCGACCCCGACGCTCGCCCAGTTCGATCCGGCGTTCATGGCCGAGGCGCACCCGGTGCCCTATCACCCGGGCGCGATCCGGTTCTATCAGGAAATCGGCCAGTGGCCGGCGCGCGAGCGCTGAGACCCCGAGGGAGGATGACGATGCGCCGACACAAGCCCTTGGCGACCGCCGCGCTGGCCAGCGCGCTCGTCGCCGCACTCCTCGCCACGCTCGTCGCCGGGACGGCGACCGCGCAGACCCTCGATGCCGTCAGGGTCGCGATCTCGCAGCGCGGCACCTGGGACCCGACCATCACGCTCCTCGCCGACAAGCACGGTTTCTTCCGCAACGAGGGCATCCAGGCAAGCTTCAGCTTCACCGCCGGCGGCGCCGAGACCGTGCAGGCGATCGCCACCGGCAGCGTCGACGTCGCGACCCCGACCTCGACGCACGCCGCGCTCGCCGCCTTCGCCAAGGGCGCGCCGATCCGCATCATCGGCGCCCGCATGCTCGGCTCGCCCGATCTGTTCTGGTACGTCAAGGCGGACAGCCCGATCCGGCGTATCGAGGACATCGCGGGCAAGGCGCTCGCCTATTCGCGGCCGGCCTCGGTCTCGTACATGGTCGTGCTCGCCATGCTCGAGCAGCACAAGCTGCAGGCGCGGCTGGTGCAGACCGGCGCGGTCACCGCGACGCGGACGATGGTGATGACCGGCCAGGTCGACATCGGCTGGTCGTCGGTGCCGATAGGTCTCGAGCCGGTGATGAAGGGCGAGGTGCGCGTCCTCTTCCGCGCCGACGACGCGAAGGATCTCGCCGGCGTCGCGAGCCGCGTGACGATCACCGGCGCCGACTATCTCCGCACCCGGCGCGATGTCGCGCGGCGTTTCATGGTGGCGCACGAGAAGGTCATCGACTGGCTCTATGCCGGCAATCTCGACGAGGCGGCGAAGCTCCTCGCCGAGGATTCGAAGATCGACCCCGCCGCGGGGCGCGAGGCCGCCAAATTCTTCCGCAAGGATCATCACGCGATGGTGCCGATCCGCGGGCTCGACCGGGCGAACGCCCAGGCGGTCGAGCAGGGCCTGATGAAGGAGCCGCTGACGCCGGCCCAGCTCGCCGAGCTCGTCGACATCGTGCACACGCCGAAGAACTGACCGGAACGGAGCGGGGGCCGGAGCGATGCGGGCGGTCTATTACGAACGGCGCGGCGCGGCGCGCGAGGTGCTGGTGGTCGGCGAGCGGGCGAAGCCCAAGGCCGCGCGGGGCGAAGTGCTGGTGCGCGTCGCGGTGTCGGGCGTCAACCCGTCCGACGTGAAGACGCGGGCCGGCCAGACCGTGCCGATGACGGCGCCGCTGGTGATCCCGCATTGCGACGGCGCGGGCACGATCGAGGCGGTCGGCGACGGCGTGCCGGCCGAGCGCGTGGGCGAGCGCGTCTGGCTCTACAACGTCAACCGCACGCCGGACGGCCACGGCCAGAGCGCGATCGGCACCGCGGCCGAGTTCGTCGCGGTCGATGCGCAATTCGCGGTCAGGCTGCCGGGCAATGTCGGCTTCGCCGAGGGCGCGGGGCTCGGCGTGCCGGCGCTCACGGCGCATCGCGCCTGCTTCTGCGCCGGCCCGCTCGCGGGCAAGACCGTGCTCGTGACCGGCGGTGCCGGCGCGGTCGGGTTCTACGCCGTCCAGATGGCGCGGCTCGACGGCGCGCGGGTGATCGCGACGGTCTCGAACGAGGAGAAGGCGACGATCGCGCGCGACGGCGGGGCCGATGTCGTGATCGACTATCGCCGCGAGGACGTCGCGCGCCGGATCATGGACGAGACGCGCGGCGGCGGCGTCGACCATGTCGTCGATGTCGATGTCGCGGCGAACGCACCGATCATCCAGGCGGTGCTCCGGCCCGAGGGCGTCGTTGCGCCCTATGCGACCGGCGCCAAGCCGGCGATCACCTTCGAGAACACGGTGATGATGCGCAAGGGCGCCCAGATCCGCTGGGTCTATGTCTACACGATGCCGTGGGCGGCGCAGGCCGCCGCGGCCGAGGACGTCAACCGCTGGCTCAAGGCGGGGCGGCTCCGCCACCGGATCGCCGCGCATTTCCCGCTCGAGCGCATCGTCGCCGCGCACGAGCTCGTCGAGAGCGGGCGCCAGATCGGCAAGGTCGTCGTCGACATCGCCTGAGCGTCTCAGCCCGAATCGACCACGAGCCCGATCAGCCGCCACACCGCGACACCATCGGCCGTCCCCTCGGCGCGGCGCCCGGTCGGCGCGAACTCGAACGCGTTCGCCGCCGCCTGCCGCGTCGCCTCGCTCGCGAGACAGATCGCTGCCGCCTCGCCGATCTCGGCGCGGCCGAGCTGCTCGATGCGCTGGGCGGTGTTCACCGCCTCGCCCACCACCGTGTAGTTGATGCGGCCGACGAAGCCGACATTGCCGACCAGCGCGGCGCCGGAGTGAAGCCCGATCCGGAGCCGGCAGGCGGGCTCGCCCCGGGCCAGCCGTTCGCGCCAGAACGCCGTCTCGGTGCGGATGATCTCGAGCGCGCTCCGGCACGCCGCCATCGCGTGGTCGGGGCGGTCGTCGGGGGCGCCCCAGAAGGCGAGGAGGCCGTCGCCGAGATATTTGTCGATGGTGCCGCCGCTCCCCTCGATCAACGGGCCGATGCGGGCGAAGACGTCGTTGAGATAGCCCGACGCCTCCTCGCTCGGCCGGCCGGCGGAGAAGCGGGTGAAGCCCTGGAGGTCGACGAACATGATGGTGAGCGCGCGGGTTGCGCTCCGCGGCGCATCGGCGCCCGTCGCGAGGAGGCGTCGCACCACCGTGCGCGGCAGATAGGTCTCGAACCAGCCGAGCGCGCCGGCCATGCGCTCGATCGCGCCGGACGCGGCATCGATCTCGCGGACCGGTCCGCGCGGCAATGGCCCGACCCGGGCGAAGTCGAGCGCCTCGACGCGCCGCGCCGCGTCGGCGAGCGCCAGGATCGGCCGCTCGAGCCGGCGTGCGAGAACGACCGCAGCGGCGATCCCGAGGAACAGGAGAGCGGCGCCGATGATCGCGATCGCGTTGAGAAACCAGCGCGCCTGGCGCGTCTCGGTACCCGGCTCGTGGAAGCCGACGATCCACGGTTCGCCGCCATAGCCGACGAGCGGGCGGTAGAAATAGCCGTGGCTCGCCTCGCCGACCCAGCTCCAGTGTCCGCGCACCGGGCCGGCGGGAAGGATCGCCTCGAGCGAGCGCCGCTCGAGCGTCCAGATGCCGGCGAGCACCGGATCGCCGACGGCATCGAGACGCGGCAGCCCGCCCATCTCGGCATCGACCGGCGGCGGCGGCAACGCGATCGCGCCGCGATGGGCGATCACGCGCCCCTCGCCGTAGAGGATGAACGGCCTTTGCGCGCGGCCCTCGCCGATGCGGCGGAGATAGAGCGAGAGATCGGCGACCGTGATCGCGGCGACCAGGACGCCCTCGAACCCGTCGGCCGAGTGGAGCGGCATGCGGAGCGTGACCACGGTCTGGCCGAGGACGATGCTCCGGAACGGCGCGGCCCAGCGCGGCGCGGTCGAGTCGCGCGCGCCGGCGATCGCGTCGGCGGCGAACGGGACGCGGTCGGGGGGATCCTCGTAGATGACGAAGTCGCCGCGGTTGAACCGCCGCATCGAGAGATCGGGGCGGACGAACCCGAAGCCAGTGACCTGCGGGCTCGCCGCGAGCGCGCCGATCAGGAACGCATCGAAGGCGCGCGGATCGCGCGGATCGACACGACCGGTGCGGACCGTCTCGCCGACGTAATCGAGCTGGGTCCGGACCGGCTCGAGATGCGAGTCGATGCGGCCGACGATGCCCTCGACGATGCGGTCGATGCGGTCGCTGAGAAGGCCCTGGGTGATCGCCTGGGCGGTGAGGTAGCTCGCCGCGAGCATCGGCACCAGCGCGAGCACGACGAGGCCGCCGAAGGCGAGCGGCAGGAGCGTCTTGATCGACAGGTTCGGAATCCGCAACGAGGTCCTTGCCAAGGACGACGGATCGTCACCGATGCGTGCCGATCGCGAGCCCGGTGCCGATATTGTTCAGATAGTACTCGTCCTTGGGAAACAAGTCGGTGTTGACGTCGGGGAACGGGCGGAGGCTCGTCGGCTCCCAGCGTCCGACCACCATCTCGGCCCAGCGCGCCATGTCCGCCGGCGCGACGCGCGCGGCCTCGATCTTCGCCTTGATCGCCGGTTCCTCGAGGCGCGCGCGGAGACGGGCGGGATCGAACGGGATCGGCGCGTTGCTGCCGAGCAGGATGTCGAGCGGGCGGAGATGGAGGACATGGGGGAAGACCGAGGCGAAGGTCGCGACGGTCCGGCTGGTCGGCGCCCACTGCACCGCGATGCCGCCCGGCCTCAGCCGGTCGCGGACCATGGCGAAGAACTGCGCCGAATAGAGAAGCCCGCTATTTGCGGTCTTGGGCAGGATCGCGTCCGCCTCGATCACGTCATAGCGCTCGGTCGCGATCGCGAGGTCGTGGCGACCGTCGCCGACGACGTGGGTGTAGCGGCGGTCATCGACCAGATCGGCGATGCCGCGGTCGCGCTTGAGCCGCGCGAACGCGTCGCGCACCTCGTAGACCGGCTCGACGATCTCGACCACGCGCACCTTGGTGGTCGACGGGTTGAGCCCGGCGCCGTAGGGCGTCGCGCCGAGACCGGATCCGATCACCATCACGGATTTCGGGTCGGGATGGACGAGCGGCCCGATCGCGCCGAGGAGGAGGTGGTAGGACTCGAACGGCACGCGCGACTGGAAATGGCCGAACACGAAGAGATGCGCCGCATCGGGCGCGACGCGGACGAGGGCGAGGCCGGAGCGGTCCTCGGCGACGATCCCGGTGATGCCGGTCGGCACGCTGTGGATCCGTTCCCAGAACGCGGCGTTGCCCGGGAACACCGCGACGAGGGCGGCGATCGCCGCGGCGGCGAGGCCCGCGGCGGTCCGGCGCGCCGTCCGCTCGAGCAGAAGGAGGAGCGTCACCAGGAAGGCGAGGAGGGCTACGACGCGGAGCGTGCCGGCGGTGCCGAGCACGTGGAGAAGGACGAGCCCGGCGACGAGGCTTCCGGCCGCGTTGCCGAGGATGTTCCAGAGCTGGATCAGCCCGACGCGCTGGCCGACGAGGTCGGGATCCTCCTGCACCGCGCGCTGGACGATCGGGAACGACATGCCGAGGAGGAGCGCGGGCGGCGTGACCAGCACGATGACGAGAAGGAAGACCAGCGCGATCTTGCGCGGCGTCACCGCCCCCATGCCAAGCGTGACGAGCTCCTCCGCGATCGGCCACACGTCATAGGCGAGATAAAGCGCCCCGATCGAGATGAGCGCGTAGAGCCCGACCGCGGTCTGAAGCCCGATGAAGAGCGCACGCGGGTCGGCGACGCGGCGGACGATGTGGATGCCGATCCAGATGCCGAGCGCATCGGCGATGAGGAACACGCCGAGCACGATCGAGAACGTATAGACATTGCCCTGGAGGATCACGCCGACGACGCGGAACCAGACGATCTCGAGCGCGATGATGATGAAGCCCGAGACGAAGACGAGCGCGCACCACGTCCAGACCCGGCGCGGCACCGC
>VGEU01000022.1 GCA_016869145.1 Alphaproteobacteria bacterium
GCGGCCGGTCGCGCCTCGAGCGGCACCGAGAGCGGCGGCACGGGATCGCCGCGGCGGAGCCCGCGCAGCGTCTGCATCGCGGCGCGCACCGGCGCGGTGAGGCGCCATGACGTCGAGGCGAGGATCGCCTGGAGCTGGCCGTCGCGCTCGGCGAGACCAGCGCGCATGCGTTCGTTGTCGCGCCGGAGCACATCGAGCTCGCGGTCCTGATCGGCGATACGGTCGCAGGCGCGGTCGATGTCGCGGCGCATCCACGTGACGTCGTGCGACAGGCGCTTCTCGCGGCCCGACAGGACGACGCGGCGGCCGAGATTGGCGAACGCGGTCGCGATGCCGTCATTGGAGCGGGCCGCCTCGGCGACGAAGTCGAGGAACGACCGGTCGACGTCTCGGCCCACCGCTAGCACGCCGAGGCCGTTGCCGTGCGCGAACTGGAACCCCGGGTAGCGGAGCGCGAGCTCGCCCCACAGCCGCCACACGCCGAAATCGCGCTCACGCACGTTGGTGTCGTGGAAAATGACGACGCCGCGCTCGCTCACCTTGGGCAGCCATGTCTCGAAGTCGTGGCGGACCGCGTCGTAGGTGTGCAGACCGTCGATGTGGAGGAGATCGATCGTGGCGTCCTGGAAGTGCGCGACGGCCGCGTCGAACGTGGTGCGCACGAGGCGCGAGAACCCGCCATAGCGCGGATCGTGATGGGCGCGGAGCGCATCGAGGACCTCGTCGCCGTAATAGCCCGCGTGCGGATCGCCCTCCCAGGTGTCGACCGCATAGGCGCGCGTGCCGGTACCGAGTGCCGCGATCGCCTGGCAGAAGGCGCAGTAGGAATCGCCCTTGAACGCGCCGAGCTCGACCAGGACGCGGGGCCGAAGCGCCTCGATCAGGAAGAAGGCGAACGGGACGTGCTCCTGCCAGCTCTCGATGTCGGTGATGAACTCGGGCTCGGCGAACAGAAGATGATGATCGAGCGGATTGAAGCGATCGGCCACGGCGGTCCCCGTCACTCGGCCGCGGCGGCGTTGTAGGCGGCGAAGATTTCGGCGACGGGACCGAAGGCGGCGACCCGGCCGGCGTCGAGCAGCACCGCCTTGTTGCAGAGCCGGCGCAGAAGCGGCTCGGAGTGAGAGGCTACCACGAGCACGCTCGACCGGCCGATGAAGCTCTCGAGCCGCCGCTCCGCCTTTTCGATGAAATGCGCGTCGCCCACGCCGATCCACTCGTCCATGACCAGGATTTCCGGATCAAAGCACGTCGAGACCGCGAAGGCGAGACGGAGCGTCATGCCGCTCGAATAGGTTCGGACCGGGAGCGACAGATGGTCGCCGAGCTCGGTGAAGGCGGCGATCTCGTCCATCCGCGCCTTGATGTCGGCGATCGGGATGTCGAGAAGGAGCCCGCGCAGCACGATGTTCTCGAAGCCGGTCGCATCGAGGTCCATGCCGAGCGTGGGATCGAACAGCGGCGCGACGTGCCCGGCACGGACGATCGTGCCCCGCGTCGGCTCGTAGACGCCGGCGATGACGCGAAGGAGCGTCGTCTTGCCCGCGCCGTTCCGCCCGACCAGGCCGACCCGGTCGCCGTGGCGGAACGCAAGCGTCACATCGGCGAGCGCATGCACGACCACGCGATCGGTGATGCCGCGCCCGAACCGCCCGCCGGTCGCCCTGCGCATCGCGAAGCGCTTGAGCGAGCGGCCGCTGCCCCCGCCGGAATAGACCGGGAAATCGACCGAGACGCGATCGAGCGTGATCTCCGCCATCGCTCAGACCCAGTAGGCGATGCGGGCGCGGCAACGCCGGAACACGAGGGCGGTCGCGATCCAGCCGACCGCCGTCACGGCGATGCAGACGAGCCAGCTCGCCGCCGCCGGCGCGTGGCCGAGGAGGGGCGCCCGGATCAGCTCGACGAAATGGAAGAACGGGTTGAGATCGACGAACAGCATGCGGTCGCCGGCGAGCTCCGGCTTCCAGATGATCGGCGTGACGAAGAAGACCATCTGGAGGAGGCTCGAGACGATCGGCGGCACGTCGCGGAACCGCGCGCATAGCGCGCCGACCAGGATGCCGAGCCAGGCCGCGTTGAGAACGAGGAGGACGAGGCCGGGGAGAACCAGGAGCGCGGTCGCGCCGGGCCAGATGCCGAAGATCAGGGCGACCACGACATAGACCACGGAATTGTGGGCGAGGATGATCAGGTTCCGCCACACGACCCGGTAGACGAAGGTCGAGTACGGCAGCGGCATCTGCTTGATGAACCCCTCCGCCTCGATGAACGTCGCGCAGCCCTCGGTGACGCATTGGGCGATGAACGCCCAGGCGAGGAAACCGAGGGTGAGGAAGGGCAGATAGTCGGCGATGTCGATCTTGAAGATCGTCGAGAACAGAAACCCGAGCGCGATCACCATCACGGCCATCGACAAGGACAGCCAGAACGGGCCGATCAGCGAGCGCCGATAGCGCTGGCGGATGTCGTTCCAGCCCATCAGGCCCCACAGCCGCCAGCGACCGAGCCCCGCGAGGACATCGGTACCGACGTCCTGGCCGGTGGGCGCGGCGCGCGGCGAGCGTTGGAGGGGAGGTGCGGCGTCCATGAGCGATCGATGCGGGAATGGGCGCCGGCACGACGGGACCGCGCGGCACCTCGGACTGGGTTGTGGACGGCTTGCGCGGGCGCGCCACCCCGGCGGCAGGCGTGGCGAGCCTACAGACCGCAATCCGGCGATACAAGGTTTCTCGACCGGGGCTTCTCGACGGGCGCCTCGCGACCGGCCTCCGTCCCCGCATGGCCTGAGGCATAAACACCGCCGCCCCCCGCTTCAGGGCCGCGTCTTGCGCGGAGTCCCGCGGCAAGGCCGCATCATGCGAGGACTGTTGCGTGAACGAGCCCCAGGGCAAAGCGCTGTTCCAGGAGATCGGCTACGAGGCCGGATTCCATCGCGAGCAGGCGCCGACGCATCTCGATTTCGCGCTCCGCCTGCACGGGGCGGCCGGCCCGTCACCGGCAGAACCGTACCATTATCTCGAGCTCGGATGCGGCCAGGGGACCACGGTCGCGATGCTCGCGGCAGCCAATCCGGACTGCCGCTTCGTCGCCAACGACATCAACCCCGAGCATGTGCGCAACCTGCGCGCGCTCGCCGCCGACGGCGGTCTCGCGAATCTGACCGTCATCGAAGCGGGCTTCGCCGCGCTCGCAACGGCAGCGCTCCCGCCGTTCGACGTCATCACGATGCACGGCGTCTGGTCTTGGGTCGGCGAGACGAACAGGCGCGAGATCCTGGCGCTGGTCGCGGCGCGGCTGAAGCCGGGCGGGATCGCCTATGTCAGCTACAACGCGCTCCCCGGCTGGTCCGTCGCCGCGCCCCTCCAACGCCTCCTCGAGCGCCACGTCGCCGCGGAGAGCGGCGCGATCGAGACGCGGATCGGCCGCGCGGTCGCGTTGATGGAGACGCTCCGCGGCTCGGGCGCCCATTACTTCTCCGCGAACCAGCCCGCATCACGCTGGCTCGATTCGCTCGCCGGCAAGGACACGGGCTACATCGTGCACGAATATCTCGCCAGGAATTTCGCCGCGTTCTATGCGCCCGATGTTCATGCCGCCATGGCAGAGGCCGGCCTGTCCTTCGCCGGGACCGCGCACATCATCGAGACCTCGGAGGAGAACGGCATGCCGGCAGCGGTGCCCGGACGCTCGCCGCCACGGCGGACCGCTCGCTTCGGACGCTGATCGGCGATTTCTTCATGAACCGCCAGTTCCGCCGCGACGTGTTCGTCAAGGGCGCCCTGCCCGCAGCTGGTGCGCAGCACCCGGCCCTCGACCGCGCGCGCCCGTTCGCACTCGTCCGCGACCGCGCATCCGCGGTGCTCGAGGTGCAGATCCCGGGCGGCGGACACCACCGTCTGTCGCCGGAATTCTTCAACCCCCTCCTCGACCTCCTCGCGAAGGCCCCGCTTTCGATCGACGAGCTCGTCGCCTCGCCCGGCCACGCCTCGCGCGATCCGGCCTTGTTCGAGCAGGCGCTCACTATGCTCGTCGGCGTCGGCCATGCCGCGCCCTCTCTGCCGCGCACGACATGGGCCTCGCGCCGGTCGTCGACGGACCGTTTCAACCGCGCCGTCGTCAAACGCATCGTCGCTGGACGACCGCCCGACTATCTCGCATCGCCCGTCCTCGGGAGCGGCGTCCGTGTCGATCTCCTCGATGCGCTCTTTCTCGACGCGGCGGCGATCGGGAAGGAACCGGTTGGACACGCCATGGCGGGGCTCGCCGCGCTCGGCCGGAGCGTCGTCCGCGACGGGAAGCCTCTCACCGACGCAACCGTCGCCCGCGCCGAGCTCGTCCGGCTCCACGGCATCCATGCGGCGCCAGGCGGATCGATCGTCCGCCCGCTCGGCATCGCGCCTGGCTGATCGGGCACCGGATCGCCCGATCGATTCCCTGCGGCGCGGATAAGCTCTATACTGCGATAAGCTGCCCTGCAGGGCAGCCATTCCGGAACAGGAACGGAGCTGTGAGCGCGAGCTGGACGGACGGCTACATCACCGAGGTCGAATACACGGCGAGCTTCTTCCGCGAGCTTTCGCCGACGGTGCTGGGGCTCGCGGCGACGATCCAAGGCATCGAATCCCCGCCGGTCGACCGACCGTTCACCTATCTCGAGCTCGGCTGCGGCCATGGCGTGTCGACCTCGGTGCTGGCCGCAGCCAACCCGAACGGCCGCTTCTATGCCAACGACTTCAACCCGACCCATGTCCTCAACGCGCGCACGCTCGCGGCCGAAGGGGGGCTCCGGAACGTCACCTTTCTCGAGGAGAGCTTCGCCGAGCTTTCGCTCATCGATCTGCCGGAGTTCGACTATATCGGCCTGCATGGCGTTCTATCTTGGATCAACGCCGACAATCGTGCGCTCATCGCCGATCTCATCCGCCGATTTCTGAAGCCCGGCGGCTTCGTCTATGCGAGCTACAACACCCAACCGGGATGGGCGACCGGCGCGCCGATCCAGCGCCTGTTCGAGCTCTACAGCGCGAGCCTTTCCGGGACCGTCATCGAGCGGATCGACCAATGCATGGCGCTCGCCGATCGACTGATCGCCGGCAAGGCGCGCTATTTCGCGATGAACCCCGCGGCCGCGGCGTGGGTCGAGAACATGAGGAAGCAGGATCGCCGCTATCTCGCGCACGAATATCTCTGCGGCACGTGGACGGCGTTCTACACCCCCGACCTCCACGCGCTGATGGATGCGGCGAAGCTGAGCCATGTCGGCTCGGCCAATATCATCGAGAACTATGACGACGCGGGACTGAACCCCGATGTGAGCGCGCTCCTCAAGAGCGTGACCGATCGCGGCCACCGCGAGTTTCTCGGCGACAACGCGCTTAACCGACGATTCCGGCGCGACATCTTCGCGCGCGGCACGATCCGCTTGCCGCAGGCCGTGCAGAACCGTCGCCTCCTCGAGGTGCCCTTCGCGCTGATGCGCCCGCGCGCGGCCTGCGAGGCGGAGGTCACCGTGCCGGGCGCCGGCTCGATCAAGCTCGACACGCCCGTCTTCACGCCCATGCTCGATCGCCTCGCCGAGGGACCGAAGACCGTATCCGAGCTCGGTCAGGTGCCCGAGCTCGGTCGGCTCGGCGTGACGATGCTGTTGCGGGCGCTCCTCACCCTCACCTCGATCGCCTATGTCCAGGTGTGCCGGCCGCGCGTTGCGGGCGCGATCGACATCGCGGCGAGCGAGCGGTTCAACGAGGCCGTGATCCGCCGCGCGCTGTCGTTTCAGGGACCATCCTGCTTCGCGTCCCCGGTCCTCGGGAGCGGCCTCATCATCGACCCCCTCGATGCGATCTTCATCCACGCCGTCCGCCAACGCACCGATCCTGTCGCCCTGGTCGTCCAGCGGCTCGCCGCCACGCGTCAGACATACCGGAAGGACGGCGCGGCGATCACCGACGAGGCACAGCTCCGCGCCGAGATCGGGACGGGCTGGAGCCAGTTCGCGGCCCGCATGCCGGCCTTCCTCGCCGGGCTCGGCATCGCGACGGATCTCGAAACGTCGGCGCCGCCGCGCGCGGTCTCCACCGCCTAACGTGATGACCGATCGCCACGGAGAAGGCGGGCTCGCCGTCGTCCAGCCGCATATCGGGATTGGCGACATGGTGTGGCACGAGCCTTATCTCCGCGCGCTCGCCGCGACCCTGCCGGGCGGCCGGCTCACGCTGATCGCCAAGCCGACCTCGGAGGCCGACCAGATCCTCGGCGAGGCACCCTATCTCGCCGACATCCTCTGGCTCGAACGGCGACTGCGCGATGCCGGCGGTCGTCATGACGGTCTCGCCGGTATCCCTCGTCTTGCCGCGCTGATGCGCCCGCGCCGCTTCGCGCGCCTCGTCGTGCTTCATCACTCGTGGCGCTATGCGGCGGCGGCACGGCTCGCCGGAATTCCGTCGCGGCGTGGCTACGGCATCGCCTGGCAGCGCCAGTTCCTCAACGACAGCCCCTTCCTCGACCGCGCCGCGAAGAGGCTCCACCCGATCGATCGCGCGAAGCTCTGGTTCGCGACCGCGGGCATCACCGTCGCCGACCACGAGCCCCGAATCCGACCCGGCCGCGACGCCATCGCGCGCATCGCGGATCGGTTCGGGGCAGCGCCCGCGCCTTGGCTCGTGCTCGGCATCGGTGTCTCGGCCGCGCCGCGACGGTGGCCGGAAGAGCGCTTTGCCGCCCTTCTCGACCGCGTCGGTCCGGACTGGGGCACCGTGTTCCTCGCAGGCAGCCCGGGCGAAGGCCCGATCGCGGATGCGATTGTGGCCCGGCGCCGCGGCACCACGCGGACGGAGCGCGCGGTCGATCTGCCGCTCGCCGACATGACGGCGCTTCTCGCCGCGGCGGCGCTTTATGTCGGCAACGATACAAGTCTCCTCAACATTGCCGCCGCGACCGGCGTCCCGGCGATCGGGCTGTTCGGCGCCAACGCACCCTTGACGCATTCGGCGCGCATCATCGCGGTCGTTCCCGCCGATGGCCGCTTCGATGCGATCGAGGGCATGCGGCGGATCGATGTCGAAGCCGTCGTCGCGGCGGTCGAGCGAATCGCGCCGGCGGCGATCCGGGATCGAACGCCACGCCCACTTGCTCTATAACCGGCGGCGCGCCCCCGGGAACGCCGAAGAAGAGGAACGCCCGTGTACAGCAACTGGTCCGACGGCTACATCACCGAAATCGAGTACACGGCGAACTTCTACCGCGAGCTGGCGCCGACCCATTTCGCCTTCGCCGCACTCCTCGGCCTGGTCGAAGCGCCGCCGACCGACCGCCCGTTCACCTATTTCGAGCTCGGCTGCGGCCACGGGGTCGCAACCAACCTGCTCGCGGCCTGTCACCCGGATGCGACGTTCTACGGCAACGACATCAACCCGAGCCACATCCTGAGCGGCCGCCAACTCGCCGCGGAGGCCGGCCTCTCGAACGTCCACTTTCTCGAGAAGAGCTTCGCTGAGCTCGCGGATGTCACGTTGCCGCCGCTCGACTTCATCTCGATGCACGGCATCTATGCGTTGATCTCCGACGACAACCGCCGCTTCATCGTCGACTTCATCCGCCGCCGGCTGCGCCCGGGCGGCCTCGTCTATGTGAGCTACAACGCGATGCCCGGCTGGTCGGTGCCGGCCGCGCTGCAGCGCCTCGTCGCCGAGACCGCCGAGCGCGCCACCGGCACGGTCGGCCAGCGGATCGAGCACAGCCTCGGCATCCTCGAACGCATGCTGACCGGACAGGCGCGTTTCTTCGCCGTCAACCCGGTGCTCAAGCCGTGGCTCGACGGCATGAAGGGTCAGGACCGCACCTATCTCGCCCACGAATATCTCTGCGGCAACTGGCACGCCTTCTATGCCGCCGACGTGATGCGCGAGATGGGCGAGGCGAAGCTCTCGCTGGTCGGCTCGGTGCTGCCGATCGAGATGTTCGACGACATGACGGTGCCGCCCGACCTCCGCGAGCTCGTGCGCGGAATCACGGACCGCGCGCTCCGCGAGACGGTGCGCGACTTCGCGATCAACGCGCAATTACGCCGCGACATCTATGCCCGCGGCCTTGCCCGGATCGATCCGGCGGTCCAGCGCGAACGGCTCCTGACGCTTCGCCTCGCGCTCAACCGGACGCGCGAGCTCTGCACCAACGAGTTCAATCTCGCCTTCGGCGCGACGCTCAACGTCGAGCCCGAGATCACCACCCCGGTCTATGATGCGCTCGCCGCCCAGCCACGCTCGACGCTCAATCTCCTCGCCGATCCGGCGCTCGCGAAGATCGGCGCGGAGCGGCTGCTCCGCACCATGATCACGCTGATCGCGACGGGCGCGGTGCAGGTCTGCGCCTCGCCCGAAGGCGATGCCGCGCGCCGGCGCACCACGGAGGCGTTCAACCGTGTCGTCATCGAGCGCGCGCAGTCGGCGCGGCCGCCGCGCTATCTCGCCTCGCCGATCGCCGCCAACGGCGTGCCGCTCGATCCGATCGACGGCCTGTTCCTCGACGCCTGCCGCAAGGGCCGTGATCCGATCGGCCACACCGAGGAACGCTTTCTGGCCATGGGGCGCCAGCTCATGAAGGAAGGAAAGCCGATCGCCGATGCGGAGGAGGCGCGGCGCGAGCTCGAGGCGCGCTACCGCACGTTCTACGAGCGGCTCCTCCCCGCCTGGCAGGCGATCGGCATCGCGACCGATCTCGTCCGCGCCGAGACCAATCCCGTCCGCGCCGCCGGCTGATCCGCTACTCGGCCGCCCGACCGCCGCGGCCGAGCGGCAGCGCCTGCTCGCCCAGCATGTCGCGCAGCACGATCGCTCGCGCTTCCTCGACGTCGAGCTCGTAGGCCGCGATCATGTCGCTCGATTCGGCGAGGATCGTGTCGATGTCCTGCATCAGTTTCAGACGCTTGAAGAGATCGGGATGGCTGATCCCCATGCTCGCGCCGACGAGCTCGAGGAAGTTCACCACCTCGAACGGCCAGTCGCGCTCGTGGCTGCAGAGCTCGCGGTGACAGGCGTGATAGACGCCGGCGAGCGTGGTGACGTCGGCCGCCTCGGCGGTCTCGAGCTGCGTCAGATGGACGGCGCGCTTGTGCTCCGGAAGGATGCTCAGCGTGTTGCACATCGAGCCGATCGCGGGCTGTGGCACATCGACGAAGGTGACGCCGGGTATCGCCTCGATGATGCGGCGCGCCGCGGCGCCGACACCGGGGACGCCCGGATGCTCGTGGAGCGCGACCCGCTTCTCGACGCGATGCACGAGCAGCGGACGCAGCGCATCGAGCCGGTCGGCGAGCCAGCAGACGAACATCGTCATGTCGAATGGGCGGGCACCCGACGTCCGCTCGTAGTTCGGCAGCATGATGTCGCCGAACTGCACCATGCAGCTCGGGCACCAGGCGACGACCTCGCCGGCGCCGGTCGCGGCGAAGCGGTCGATCGTGTTGTAGGCGACCTTGCCCGCGGTCGCGACGTCGGCGCCGCGAAGCTGCATCACGCCACAGCAATTGGCGGGGCCGCCATAGACGCGATAGCGCACGCCGAGCGCATCAAGCACATCGAGGCAGAGAAGCGCGATATGCGGCGTCTTTAGGATGTTGCAGCCGGTGTAGAAGATGATCTCGGGGTCCGCCGGGCCGTCTTCACTGTCCATGGTCTGACCGATACGGTGGAGGAGATCGGGCGCGAGCTGCATGCGCGACAGGACGCGGACGCCGCGGCTCATGCGCTGGAAATGTCCGATGCCGGCCTTGTGCATCGCGGGCGCCGGACTGAGCGCGCGTTCGCGCCGGGCGCGCGCCATCGCCAGCATGAAGCGCGGGTTGATCGCCTCGGGACAGGCCGGGATGCACGCGCCCGATCCGGTGCACACCTCGGCCCAGCGGAGTGAGGCCGCCGGACCGTCGCCCGATCGCAGCACGTCGAGCACGCCGCCGACCACGGCGCCGGCGTCCGATTTGTCGATCTTCGCGGCGCTCGCCGACGGACAGACCTCGAGGCACTTGCCGCAGCGCGTGCAGGCATCGAGGATCTCATCGACACGCTCGTCAAGTGCGGCAAGAAAGTCGACCATCGCGCCCTCCGCGGTCCGGGACAGGCCCGAGCCTAGCCCAGCCCAGCCCGAGCCTAGCCCAGCCCAGCCCGAGCCTAGCCCAGAATGCGGCGCCGAGCCAACCGCGCGGCCGTGACGGCGCCGGCCGGCTCGCCTAAGCTCGGCGCGACGGCTGGCCGATGGACCCGCATATGACCGATCGCCCCAATTTCCTCTTCATCATAACCGACCAGCACCGGGCCGATTATCTCGGCTGCTATGGCCACCCGGTGCTCGCGACGCCCCATATCGATCGGATTGCCCGCCGCGGCCGGCGGTTCGACCGGTTCTATGTCGCCAACCCGGTCTGCATGCCGAACCGGGCGACGCTGATGACCGGCCGCATGCCCTCGCTCCACGGCGTCCGGTCGAACGGGATCCCGCTCTCCATCCGAGCGCAGACCTTCGTCGACCTCCTGCGCGCGCAGGGCTGGCGCACCGCCCTTCTCGGCAAGAGCCACCTGCAGCCCTTCACCGGCATCGAGCCCACCATCCGGCGGGCGGCGCCGACGCCCGGTCACCGCCCGGTGCCGCCCGATTTCGCCGAGGCGACCCGCCCGGAGCCCGCCGACTACGAAAGCGAGACCCCGCATCGCTGGCGCGACGATCCGGCGTGGCGCCTGCGGTTGCCGTTCTACGGCTTCGAGCATGTCGACCTCGCGACGAACCACGGCGATCTCGTCGGCGGACACTATTGGCATTGGGTCAAGGCCAAGGGTGGCGATCCGGCCCGGCTCGCGGGGCCGGCCAACGCACTCCCCCACGACATGGCCTGCCCGCAGGCCTACCGCACGGCGATGCCGGAGGAGCTCTATCCGACCACCTATGTCGCCGAGCGCACGATCGCGTTCCTCGAGGACCATGCGCGGCGCGACCGCGGGACGCCGTTCTTCGCCTGCGCGTCGTTCCCGGACCCGCACCACCCCTTCACGCCGCCCGGACTCTACTGGGATATGTACCGACCGGCGGACATGGTGCTGCCGGCCTCCTTCGCCGAACGCAACCACGTGGCGCCGCCGCATGTCGCCTGGGTGCGGGCGCAGCGCGACGCCGGCACCGCCAACCGCCAGGGCATGGACGCGCTCGGCGTCGGCGAGCGCGAGCTCCGCGAGGCGATCGCGCTCACCTGCGGCATGATCGCGATGATCGACGACGCGGTCGGGCGCATGCTGGCCGCGCTCCACCGGCTCGGGCTCGCGCGCGACACGGTGATCGTGTTCACCGCCGACCATGGCGACTTCCTCGGCGACCATCAGATGATACTGAAGGGGCCGATCCACTATCAGAGCCTGATCCGCGTGCCCTTCATCTGGGCCGATACGGCCGAGCGCGCGCGACCCGGCGCGAGCGCGGCACTCGCCGGCACGCTCGACATCGCGCGCACCGTCCTCGATCGCGCCGGGCTCGAGCCCTATAACGGCATCCAGGGACGCTCGCTTCTAGCCGCCGCGGCGGGCGAGGCCGACGATACCGACGCGGTCCTGATCGAGGAGGACAGCCAGCGCACCTTGTTCGGTTTCGACGGCCCGACCCGGGCGCGCACGCTGGTCACCGGCGACTGGCGGATGACGCTCTATCACGGCGTCGCCTGGGGTGAGCTCTACCATCTCGGCGAGGACCCGCACGAGCTCGTCAACCGCTGGGACGAGGCGGCGCTGGTCGGGGTCAAGGCGGCCCTCCTCGAACGCCTCGCGCGGCTCCAGATGGCCCTCGTCGACCGGAGCCCGCTGCCTTTGATGCGCGCCTGAGTTGCAGGCCGCTTCCGCAACCCCGGCACTTGATGCTAGCCTTCGCGGTGCCGTCAGGACGGGAGCGAACCATGTCCGAGATCGCCGCCAAGCTCAGCCGCAACCGGCCTTTCGAGGTCGAAGCGATCGGCCCGACGATCGGCGCCGAGATCCACGGCATCGACCTCGCCCGTCCGCTCGACCGCGACACGGCGCTCCTCCTCGAAACGGCGCTGATCGAGCACAAGATCATCTATGCCCGCGACCAGGCGCTGACGACCGCCCAGCACATCGCGCTCGGGCGCCAGTTCGGCGAGCTCGAGGTGCATCCGTTCCGCCCCGAGGGCGCGTTCCCGGAAATCATGGTGCTCGACAACCACAAGGACAATCCGGTCCTGTCGACCGACATCTGGCACTCGGACACGACGTTCCGCGTCAACCCGACGAAATACTCGATCCTCCGCTGCCTCCGGATGCCGGCGGTCGGCGGCGACACGCTTTGGGCGGACATGTGCGCGGCCTATGACGGCCTCAGCGCCACGATGCGCCGGCTGATCGACGGGCTCGAGGCGGTGCACGATTTCATCAATTTCCGCACGCTGTTCAAGGACTCGCCCGAGGACCGCGGGCGGCTGGCGCGGATGGAGGAACTCTACCCCAACCCCGTCCACCCGGTGGTGCGGACGCACCCGGTCACGGGCCGGCGCGCGATCTTCGTCAGCCCGCAATTCACGCTCCGCATCGTCGGGCTCAACGAGGACGAGAGCCGGGCCATCCTCGCCCTCCTCTACGAGCAGACGCACGTGCCGGAATACCAGTTCCGCCTGCGCTGGAAGCCCGGCACCATCGCGTTCTGGGACAATCGGTCCACCCAGCATTACGCCGTCAACGATTACTATCCCAATCGCCGCCACATGGAGCGCGTGGCGGTGATCGGCGACCGGCCGTTCTTTCGGCCGTAAACCGGCTTTTGAACCTTCCGGGGGAAGGTTTTGCGCTATCTTCTCTGTCAGTAACCACGCCAAGCGGGGCCCATGATGAAGCGATCTCGGAAGATTTCCCTGATGCTCCTCGGCGGAGCGAGCCTGATCACGCTCACGGCGTGCGATGAGGCGACCGATCCGCTCAAGGAAGCCAAGCTCTTCATCAACCAGCAGCAGTGCGAGCAACAGTTCACGAGCGCCGAATGCTCCACCGCGCAGCGCGACAGCCGGGCCGCCCATGTCGCGGGCGCACCGCGCTTTGCCAACAAGGCTCAATGCGAGGCCGAGTTCGGCGCCGGCAATTGCGAGCCGGTGCAGACCTCGTCGAGCACCTCGAGCTCGCACACAACCTCGTCGTCGCGGACGACATCGGGTTCGTCGTCGTCGACGCCGATGAGCGATTCGGCCATGAACACCGCCCGCGGCAGCGGCGATGGCGGCAGCAGCGGTGTGGGCATGTTCATCCCGGCGATGGTCGGCTACATGCTAGGCCGCCAGATGGGCGGCGGCGCCTCGTTCGCCTCGGCACCGGTCTATCGCGACACCCAGAACACCGCCTATGCCGGGAACAAGCCGGTCGGCCGCCTCGACAGCGCCACCATGCCGCCGCCGTCGAAGGTCGCCGGGACCGCCGGCACGCCGTCGCGGTCGACGCTCGCCAGCGCCACCTCGACGGCGACGAGCCGCGGCGGTTTCGGTGCGACGGCGTCGCGCTCCTCGTCGGGCTCGAGCTCGAGCTGAGCGGGCGGTGCAGCGGCAAACGATCACGCCCCGTTCCGACTGGCGGGAACGGGTCGAGGCGCTCGGCTTCGACTTCCATACCATCGACGGCAAGCCGTATTGGGACGAGACGGCCTGCTACCGCTTCTCCGCGGCCGAGATCGACCAGATCGACGATGCGACCGCGGAGATGGAGCGGCTCTGCTTCGGCGCCGTCGAGCGCGTGATCGAGGAGGAGCTCTATGACCGGCTCGGCATTCCCGAGCAGGCATGGCCGCTGATCACCGAGAGCTGGCGGCGCGGCGATCGCAACATCGTCGGCCGTTTCGACATCGCGTGGAACGGGACGGGCGATCCCAAGCTCCTCGAGTACAACGCCGACACCCCGACGGCCTTGTTCGAGGCGAGCGTCGTGCAGTGGGACTGGCTCGAGAGCGCGCGGCGCGGCGCCGACCAGTTCAACTCGATCCACGAGAAGCTGACCGAGACCTGGCAGCGCTACGGCATCGAGGGGCGCGTCCACTTCACCTGCGTGCGCGACCATGCCGAGGACTACGCGACGACGACCTATCTACGTGACACCTGCCTCCAGGCCGGCCATGACACCGCCTTCCTCTACATTGACGAGGTCGGTTGGAACGGGCTCGGCTTCGTCGATGGCGACGACGCGCCGGTCACGACGCTGTTCAAGCTCTACCCGTGGGAATGGCTGATCAACGAGACGTTCGCCGAGCATATCGGGCCGTCGCGCATCCGGATGATCGAGCCGGCATGGAAGATGATCCTCTCCAACAAGGCGATCCTCGCGCTCCTGTGGGAGACGTTCGAGGGTCATCGCAATCTCATGCCCGCCTCGTTCGATCCCGCCGACATCGATGGCGGCTGCGTCGAGAAGCCGGTGTTCGGACGCGAGGGCCAGGGCGTCAAGATCCATGCCGGCGGGACGCGCCAAGCGAGCCCCGGCATGGTCTACCAGGCGCTCGCGCCGCTATATCACATCGGCGGTCGCCACGCCGTGATCGGCTCGTGGGTCATCGCCTCGCAGCCGGCCGGCATCGGCATCCGCGAGGACGACGGCCCGATCACCGTCAACACCAGCCGCTTCGTGCCCCACTTCTTCGAGTAGACCCATGCTAATCCAGAAGCATAACTATATCAGCACGCTGCCCGATTTCCTCGCTTATCTCGTCACCGCCATGGTGCTGGTGGCGGTGTTCCTCGCGGTCTACACGGCGGTGACGCCGCACCGCGAGTTCCGCCTCGTCCGCGAGGGCAACACGGCGGCGGCAACGAGCCTCGCCGGCGCGCTGATCGGGTTCATCCTGCCGCTCGCGAGCGCGATCGCGCATTCGCAGAGCCTGATCGATGCCGCGGTATGGGGTCTCATCGCGCTCGTCGTCCAGATCGTCGTCTTCCTCGGCTGCCAGCTCTCGACGCCGACGCTGGTGAAGGACATCGAGCAGGGCCGCATGGCGCCGGCGATCTTCCTCGCCTCCTTCGCGCTCGGCGCCGGGATGGTCAACGCGGTCTGCATGACGTACTGAGAGAGCGCCGGCCCGGCGCCCGACGCGCGTCTGGACAAGAACCGGCGCGTCGGGGAACATCGGCAATCACGACCCTTCGCGCCGGTGAAGCCATGGCCCTCCGCGTCTGCTACCCGCCCGATCCGAACCCGCGCCCGCCCAAGGTGAAGCCACCGCCGAAGTCGTGCGATTCCCATTTCCACGTGTTCGGGCCGCCCGACGTCTTTCCCTACGCGCCGCAGCGGCCCTACACGCCGCCGGCGGCGCCGAAGGAGCATTATGTCACCCTCGCCGCGATCCTCGGTCTCGAGCGCGGCGTCGTGACGACGCCCAACGCGCACGCGCCGATCAACGATTCCTCGGCCGATCTGATCGCCTTCGCGCCGGACCGTTTCCGCGGCGTCGCGCGGCTCTCGGGCGAGGAACCGGACGCCGAGCTCAAGCGGCTGCACGCGGCCGGTTTCCGCGGCGTCCGCTTCAACCTGATCCCGGAATCGGGCGGGAGGGTCGATCTCGATCTCTACGGCCGCATCGTCCGCCGCATCGCGACGATGGGCTGGTCGACCACGATCCATCTCCGCGCGCCGATGCTGGTCGAGCATGCCGCCTGGCTCGAGAGCCTGCCGTCACCGATCGTCATCGATCATTTCGCCTATGTCCCGTTCAAGGACGGGCTCGATCAGAAGCCGTTCCGTGTGCTCCGCGATCTCGCAGCCAAGCCCAAGTTCTGGATGAAGGTGAGTTGCGTCGAGCGCATCACCAACGGGCTACCGCCCTGGGACATCGCGATCCCGTTCGCGCGCGAGTTGATCGAGGCGGCGCCGGACCGCACTGTCTGGGGCACCGACTGGCCGCACTCGAACCGTTTCGAGCCGGGTCGGACACCCAACTCGGGCGACCTCCTCGATCTCTTATTCGAGTTCGCACCCGATCCGAAGATCCGCCAGCGGATCCTGGTCGACAATCCGGCCGTCCTCTACGACTTCCCGCGCTGATCGGTGACACGCGATGACGGCGGGCGCCGAGGCAGATCGTGGAGGCCAGCCGTCCTTCATCCAAGTCTATCTGGATGTCTTCACGGCCGCCGAATGTCGGGCAATCGTCACGCGTTTCGAGGACGACCCGCGGGTCAAGCCGTCATGGGGGAAATACAGCGCCCAGCCCAAGAACCGGACCGGCTCGATGATCGCGCTCGGCGCATGGCCGGAGTGGGCCGATGTGGTCGAGGACTTCCATGCGCGCATCCGGTCCCGCATCGACCACTACGCCGAGACATTCCTCGCCTTCAAGCGCATCTGGATGACCGGTGACTGCGAGCTCTCGGCGCCGCTCCTCGAGCGCATCGGGCCCGGCCAGGGCTTCGACTGGCATTTCGACGGCAATCTGCCGGGGACCGAGCGTCGCGTGCTCGCGACCATCGTCTATCTCGCCGATGTCGACCATGGCGGGCAGACTCAATTCGCCTATCAGGGCATCGCGTTGGCTCCCAAGGCGGGCTCCCTCGTCCTGTTCCCGCCGTTCTGGACCCATCTCCACCGCGGCGACACGCCGACCGCGGGCTACAAATACAACCTCACCAACTTCGTCGTACTCAAGAGCGCACCCCGTTAACGATCATCGCGGCGCGTCGAGCTTGGATCGGCGCGCGCGGATCGATAAGGTCGCGCCCATCGCCGCCGATACCGGAACCGATCATGCGTCGCGAAGCGCCCACCTGGCTCAAGCCGACCGTCGAGTACGCACCGCTCGCGGTGTTCTTCATCGCCTACTGGCTCGGCGGGCTCATGGTCGCAACGGCCGCGCTGATGGTCGCGACCGCCATCGCCATCGCGCTCTCGCTCGCCGTCGCGCGTCACGTCCCGATCATGCCGATCGTCACCGCGGCGGTCGTTGGTGTGTTCGGCGCGCTGACGCTCCTCTTGAACGACGAGACCTTCATCAAGATGAAGCCGACGATCGTGCAGGTCCTGTTCGCCGTCGTCCTCATCGGCGGCCTCGCGATCGGCAAGCCGCCGCTCAAATATCTGGTCGGCGCGGCGTTCCCGATGGACGATGCGGGCTGGCGCGGCCTCACGCTCCGCTTCGCAATCTTCTTTGTCGCCATGGCCGCGCTCAACGAATTCGTCTGGCGCACCCAGTCGACCGATTTCTGGGTGAACTTCAAGGTGTTCGGGCTGCTCGCGCTGACATTCATCTTCGTCGCGTTGCAGCTTCCCTTCATGACCCGCCACCGCCTGCCCGCCAGCGAGAGCCCGGCGAACGAACGCTGAGACGATCCGATCTGCGCCTTGTGCGAACGCGCGGGCTTTGAAACACTCTCGATCCGCGCGACTAACAACGAACGGGACAGGGACGCATGCGCGAGAATTACCTCGGGAACCGCGATATCGCGATCATCGGCTTTGCCGAGACGAAATACGATCGGAAGTCAGAGAAGACGCCCTACGAGCTCGCCGCCGAGGTGCTGCACCAGCTCCTCGAGCGGACCGGCGTCCGAATCGCCGACGTCGACGGCATGGCCTCGACCGTGCCGACGGCGGAGGCCGGCAACACGTTCTGGACCAACATGCTCGCCGACACGCTCGGGCTCGAGCTCGCGTGGAGCCAGCTCACCGACATCGGCGGCGGCTCGCCGACCGGCAACGTGGCGCGCGCCGCGGCGGCCATCACGACCGGCATGTGCGAGATGGTATTCTGCATCGGCGCCGATTCGAGCGCGATGCGCGCCTCGCGCTCGACCGGCTACCGCGCCGAGTTTGTCGATCCCGTCGGGCTTATGGGGCCGCCCGCCGCGTTCGGGCTCCTGAGCGCTGCCTATGACCAGAAATATGGTCTCGACCTCCGCGCGCTCGGCAAGCTCGCCGTCGCGCAGCGGAACGGCGCCGTCGTCAACGAGAACGCCTGCGACTCGCTCCGGAAGCCCATGACGGTCGACGACTATCTCGGCTCGCGCATGGTCGCCGAGCCGATCCGTCTTCTCGACTGCGTCATGCGGGTCGATGGTGCGAACGGCCTCCTCGTCACCTCGACCGAACGCGCACGGAAGCTTGGTCAGAAGCGCCTCGTCCACCCGATCGCCTATGCCGAGGTCACGAATTTCGAGCCGCGGGATTCGCTCCCCGATCCCACCCGCTCGGGCTTCTCGCGCGTCGGCCCGGCGGCGCTCGCCAAGGCGGGCCTGACGCCCGCCGACATCCGCATGTTCCATCCCTACGACGATTTCCTGATCGCGATCATGCTGCAGCTCGAGCAGATCGGATTCTGCAAGCCCGGCGAGGGCGCGGCCTATATTCATCGCACCGACTTCTCGCCCGCCGGCGCATTGCCGCTCAACACCGGCGGCGGCCAGATCAGTTGCGGCCAGCCCGGCCTCGCGGGTGGCGGCGTCAACCTCATCGAGGCGGTGCGCCAGCTGATGGGCGAGGCCGGTCGGCGCCAGGTGCCCAAGCCCTCGAACGCGCTCGTCACCGGGATCGGCGTGATCCCCTATCTCCGCAACTGGGGCACCTCGACCGCCCTTGTCCTCGAGGCCGCGTGATGACGACAACGCCCGCACACCCGAAGCCGCAGCCGACACCGAGCAAGCTCACGCGTCCGTTCTGGGACGCGGCGAAGGCGGGCCGGCTCCTCCTCCAGTTCGACACGACGACGGGGCGCTACCAATTCTACCCGCGCCCGCTCGGCATCGCCTCGGGGAAGCCGACCCTCGAATGGCGCGAGGCATCGGGCCGGGCGAAGCTCTACGCATCGACGGTCTGCCACGTTCCGGGGCGCGGCTATGAGAACGAGGTTCCCTACATCCTGGGATCGGTCGAGCTCGACGAGGGCGTCCGCGTTCTCGCCCGCATCGTCGACGCCGCGCCCGCGGCGGTGAATCCCGGCATGCGGCTCCGCCTCGCCTGGGTCGATACCGGCGGACCGTTCCCTCTCTACGCTTTCGCGCCCGAAGGCTGAGCCGGGCTCAACCCTTGGACCCGAGACCGTCGTCGACCGCGACGTTCTCGGGCTTGAGCTCGATCCCCGCGGCCGTCGCCGCGAGCGTCAGAAGTTCGGCGAAATCAGTCTCGGCATAGCCGTTGCCGATCAGCGTCTGCACGATCTCGCGCGTCGCCGCAGCGACCGGCATGGGCACGTCGATCGCGCGGGCCGCCGCGAGCCCGAGATCGAGGTCCTTGCGCAGAAGCTTCGGCGTGAACGTCACCGTGAAGTCGAGATTGACAAACGCGGGCGACTTGTAGCGCGTGAAGGTGGAGCCCATCACGCTCTTGTTCATGAACTCGAGGAAGGCGTGGCGCGGCACGCCGCGCTTTTCGGCGAGAACGGTGATCTCGGCGAGCGACTGGGTGATGACGCCAAGGAAGACGTTGTGGCAGATCTTCATCAGCCGCGCGACATCGCCCTCGCCGACATAGGTGACGCCGGTGCCGAGGGCCTGTAGATAAGGCAGGGTCGCGTCATAGGCGGACCGCGGACCGGACACGACGAGCGACAGCTTGCCGGCCTTCACGACCTTGCCGTTGCCGCTGACCGGCGCCGCGAGCATCGCGACGCCCGATCGGGTCGCGACCGCGCGCACGTCGGCCGAGGCGTCCTCCGAGACCGTCGTGCAGTCGATCAGGATCTTCGGTTTCGCCTTCTGCGACAGGACGCCGTGGGCGCCGATCGTCACGTCCCTGAAGTCGTCGGACGCGGCGACCATCGTGAACACGATGTCGCGGTCGGCGAGTTGAGCGGGGTTCTCGACGATCGTCGCGCCGTAGTCGGCGAGCGGTTCGGCCTTCGACCGCGTGCGGTTCCACACCGAGACCCGGGCGCCTGCCTTCAAGAGGCGCTGCGCCATCGGAAAGCCCATGCGGCCGGCGCCGACCCATCCGATCGTGCGTGCCCCAAAATTGTCACCGGCCATCGCGCAGTCCCCCGCCTATCCAGAACGCCGCCCACAACATAGCCCCCTGTCCGGGCGAGGCAACGGCGAACGCCCTAGCCCGACCGCGAACCTGGCGCCCGGCCAGTCCGGCGATGCTGTGTGCGGGGACCGCGCGCCGGAACGGCGCGCCGCTGCAACGGGGGCATGCCATGAAACGACTCGGGCTCGGCCGAGCGATTGCGGTCGTCGTCGCGATCGCGCTCGGCGGTTGCACCAATCTCGACGCGGTCAAGGATTTCGCGAACGCGGCCGGCGGCATCGCCCAGTACGACGCGCTGGTCGTCGACTACGTCGCCTTCCCAGCGCGCCAGAAACGGTGTTAGCTACAAGAGCGGCACGCCCGGCTCGACCAGATCGCGGCGACGCGCGCGGGCCAGCGCGACGGTCTCCTCGCAATGCAGCAGGCCGTCCTCGAATACATGGACGCGCTCGGCCGGCTCGCCGGCGACGAGTCCGTCAATTACGACCGCGAGCTCGACCAGCTCGGCCGCGCCGCCTCGAGCGTGCGCTTCCTCGATGGCGGACAGGGCAACGCCGTCGGCGGGATCGCGCGTCTTCTCGTTCGCGCCGGCACCGACGGCTGGCGGCGGTCGCGCGTCACCGCGCTGATCGCCGAGGCCAACCCACACGTCCAGACCGTGACCGGCGCGCTCCGCCGCCTCGCCGAGCAGGGCTGGCGCGAGGACGCGGAGACCGAGTCCGCCGCGGTCCGCAACCACTTTCAGCGCATCGCGCGCGAGTCGCGTGATCCCGCAGGCATCGAGGCGCTCGGCGATCTCGGGGACCGGCGCGGCCGCGAGGTCGAGGCGCGCCGGTGCGTGATCGACGCCTATGTCCAAGGCGTCGGCCGCATCGCGGCCGGCCACCAGCGCCTCGCCGACGCCGGCGCGGCGATCGATCGGGACGAGGCCATCGATGTCGTCCGCCGGCACGCCCGCGAGCTCAAGGCGCTCGGGCCGCTTCTGCGCCCGCTGTCGCCGGTCTGAGGAGATCACCATGGCCAAGATCACCGCCGAGCAGGCGTTCGAGCTGTCGCGGGAGTTCCGCCTCCTGTCGATCGCGATCGGCGACTATCGCTTCGCCAACTGTGACGCGCTCAAGCCGGCCGAGCGCCAGAAGCTCGAGGACCAGGAATGGTCGCTCCTCAACGCGTCGTCGGACATGCGCACCCAGGCGGTCGGGCTCCTCCTCGACGAGACCGAGATCGGGATCAAGGGGCTCTCGGAGACGACCGGGAAGGCGAAGTCCGCGCTCGCGTCGGCCGTGCTCGCCAAGGATGCGGGGGCAGTGGCGAAGAACGCGAAGGCGATCTACGATGCGGCGAGCAGCCTATAGAGCGCGCGCCACGTCGAGAAGGATCCCACGATGCGTTCCCTGATTGCGGCAGCCGCCGTCGCTGCCGCGCTCCTAGCGCCCGCGGTCTCCCTCGCCCAGGAACCGTAGGTTCCGACCATCAACATCGTCCACAAGGACGCGGAGGGTCGGCTCCTCGTCAACGGCGTTCCGGCCGGCTTGTTCGGCAAGGACAGCAAGGCCGGCCCGTCGTCGACGATGGCGCTCAATCCCGGCCTCTGGATGCGCAACGGGCCGAACACGATCACGGTCGAATCGCGGGCCAAGAAGCCGGGCGGCGAGGCTCGGGTCGTCATCGTCCGCTCCATCTCGGAGAAGCCCGAGTTCGAACGCACCATCGCCGGCACCGGCACGGTTACGCACCAGACGAACGGCGGCGGGTTGCCGCAATGGTCGTTCTATGGCGCCGAGGCGTGGACCGGCGACACGAAGGCGGTGCTCGACGCGGTCAAGACGCTCCACGCCGCCTTCGGCAGGAAGGATATCACGACGATCGAAGCGACGCGCAAGGCGTTCGAGGCCGACCTCACGCAGGTCATGGGACCGATGCCCGATGAGGCGCGCGAGGAGTTTCGGGAGATCGTCAAGACCGGAAAGCTCGCGACGCTGCCGGCCGATCTCCGGGTCACGGCCCATCTCGACAATCGCCTGTTCGTCGTTGCGCGCGCGAACGGCGAGGCGCCGATCCAGGTTGCGCACCCGAGCGGCGATCCGATGATGACCTTCGATACCGGCCAGTACTGGGTGCGCAGCGGCGGCACGTGGCAGATCGTCCGGTGATCGCCGCCGCGCTCGTCGCGCTCGGCGCGCTGTCGTCGGCGAGCGACGCGGCGGCGCAGGCCCAGATCGGGGTCCCCAACTACACCGTCAATATCGATGCCCGCGACGCGGCCGGGCGCGTCCTCGTCAACGGCATCCCGATCCGCTGGTTCGGGACCGGCGGCGATGCGCCACCCGGCGGGCTGATCCAGCCTGCCGGCATCTGGCTGGTCGAGGGTGAGAACACGATCGCGGTCGAGGTGCGCGCCGCGAAGGGCACGGCGACCGCGCGCGTCCTCATGCTGCGCAATCCGGGCGAGCCGCCGCTCGCCGACGAGATCCTGCTCGGGGCCGGGAGCGTCGAGCGCAAGGTGACGGCGCCGAAGATGCCCGCCTGGAGCTGGCTCGACGCCGACACGGTCGCCGACGCGCGGGGACCGCTCCTCGGCGCCGTCCGCGCCTTCCACGCGGCCTACGAGAAACGCGACCTGCCGGCGATCCGCGCGCTCCGGCGCGCGCTCGACAAGGATCTCGAGCAGGTCATGGGACCGATGACGCAGGACCGGCTCGACCGCGAGGAGGCGTTCGTGCGCGCCGCAACGGTCGCGCCGCTCCCCGCCGATCTCGTGGTCACCGCCTTCGCCGACAACCGCCTGTTCCTCGTCGCGCGCGCCGATGGCACGGCGCCGGTCACGTTGAGCGCGCCCGACCTCCCGATCAAGCCGGAGCTCGGCCGGTTCTGGGTCCGCAAGGGCGGCGCGTGGCAGGTCGTCCGTTGAGGCGTCCGGGCCGCGATGGCCATTGAGGACAGCGAACGATGACCCTCTGTCCCGCGGGGCTCGGTCCCGCGGGCGCGGGCTCGTGGCGCGGGCTGGCCAACTTGATCGTGCACCCCATTTCGACAATCGCCTGTTCGTGGTAAGCCGCTCCGCCACTGGATAAGGACCCGATCGTGTTCCGCTCCCTCCTGCCGCTCGCGGCATGCATCCTCTCGTTCGGCCTCGGTCTCGGCGCGCCGTCGGCGCAGGAGCGCGAGGCGCCGGCCAGCATCGCGATCAAGATCGAGCCGCGAAACGCCGAAGGCCGGCTCCTGATCAACGGCGTGCCGACCCATCGCTTCGGCGGCCCCGACGACATCGACGGCGGGCTGACGGCGACGACGATCCTGTGGATGGTCGACGGCGAGAACAGCTTCGTGATCGAGGCGCGGCCCAAGGGCGATGATGCCCGCACGCGCGTCTCGCTTCTGCGCGACGGCAACGAGCAGCCGTTGTTCCAGCAGACCATCCAGGGCGCCGGCCGGCTCGAACGCAAGATCACGGCGAACGGGCTGCCGCGCTGGGGCTGGGTCGGCGCCGAGCGCTGGAACGGCGATGCGAGGCAACTCCTCGCCGCGGTCACCGCGCTCCATACCGCCTACACGAAGAAGGACCACGCCCGCATCGAGGCGATGCACAAGGCGATGAACGACGACTTCGCCAAGCTCCTCGGACCGGTCAGCGAGGGCGAACGCGCCGAGGAGCGCGCCTTCCTCGCCAAGGCGGCCGTCGAGCCGCTCGGCGCAGAGCTCAGCGCCTATCCGTTCTTCGACAACCGCCTCGTCATGGTCGCGCGTCCCGACGGCAGCGCGCCGATCCGCATCAAGGGCCAGGACGGGGTCTCCGAGCACGGCCATTTCTGGGTCCGCCGCGGCGGCCAGTGGCAGGTCGTGCGCTGATCGCGCCTCAGCGCACGGTGGCGGCCACCCAGCCCGCGATCAGATGCGCGATCGCGTCCGAGTTGTCCTCGAGCATCATCATGTGGCCGTTGCCGCCGATCCCGAAATCGGTCAGGTACCAGTAATCGACATGCGCGCCGTTGGCTGAGAGCCAGCGCGCGACCTCGCCGTCGACCTCGCGCGCATGGTCGGTGTCGCACTCGCCGGTGACGATCAGGATCCGACGACCGGAGAGCCGTGACGGGTCGCGCACCTTGATCTGGCTGCCCGCGACATTCTGGCGCTCGTAGATGTTGCGCGGCGGGATCGCCTGGAGGCTCGCGCGATAGGCGGCGAGCGCGTGGCGCGGGAAGCGCGTCGTGCGGCCGAGGAGCTTGTCCTCGACGAGCGCGGGCGAGGGCGCCATGGGGCGATCGAGCGGCAGCCGCTAGGTGAGCGCGACGCCCCGGACCTCGACGAAATCCGGTCCGCGCGCGAGCACCGCCGGCTCGGGCTGGATGTTGCCGGGCGGTCCCGGCACGACGGCGACGACCGCCTGGATCTTCTCGCCATGGCGCTCGAGGATGCGCCAGCCATAGGCCCCCGACATCGAGTGCGTCAACAGGACGACCGGCGTGGACAGGCTCTCGATCAGCGCACCGATGCCGTCGCACACGGTCTCGCCGGTCATGTCGGCGAACGGGATATAGGCGCTGCGCCCGACGCCCGGCCAATCGGGAACGACGACGCGGTGACCCCACTCGGCGAAGCGCACCGCCCAGCCGGGACGATCGTCGGGCGTGCGCAGATAGCAGAGCCCGGTGTGTGCACCACCATGCACCGCGACGATGGTCGGCCGCGAGCGACCCGCCGCCGGCTCGAGCATGTCGAAATAAACCGACGGTGTCGCCACCGTGACGCCCGCGGTCAGCCGCACAGGCGCATTGGGGTTCTCGGTCATCACGTCCTCCCTCCGGTAGCGCACGGTCGTCGCACCGACCTGCGGCCGCGTCGCAGTCCAGCGTTTACCATGATTCTGCGCGATCGGCGGTGGTCGCGGCGCATTCCGGCTTCCGCGTGTTAACGATTGGGGCTAGCGTCGATGCGGGTTTCCTGTCGCACGGCGAACAAACGCCGGGTGGGCGTGCAGCAGCGAAGCAGCAGGAGGACCGGGATGAAGAAGCGAATTCTGGCGCTGTTTCGCGCACTGCTGCTCGTCGTCGGCGGTTTGATCATCGGCCTCGCCGCCTCGCCGAGTTGGGCGACGCTGACGCCGCGGATACCGGAGCCGACGAGCCTCGGCATACTCGCAGCCGGCATCGCCGGCGCGCTAATCATCATCCGGCTGCGCCGCCGGCGATAGCGGGATCGGACATGGCCGACCTCCTCGCCATCGAGGCCGAGGCGAGCTCGATCGCCTTCTTCGCGGCGCTCGCTCTGGTCGCCGCGTGGGAGTGGTTCGCGCCGCGGCGGGCGCTCGTGCAGCCGTTGCAGGCGCGCTGGATCGCCAACATGGCAGTCGCCGTGATCGACACGTTGGCGCTCCGGCTTCTCCTTCCGGTTGCCGGTGTCGCCTTCGCGGCCCTCGTCGCCGAGCACGGCTTCGGTCTCTTCAGCCGGATCGAGGCGCCGATCTGGCTTGCGACCGTCGTCACCCTCCTCGTCCTCGATCTCGGGCGCTACGCCGTGCACCGGATGCTCCATGCGGTGCCGTTCCTGTGGCGGCTCCACGGCATGCATCACACCGACGGCGACTACGACGTCACGACCGGGCTCCGCTTCCATCCGTTCGAGAGCGTTCTGACGGGCGCGATCAAGCTCGCGCTGATCGCGGCCCTCGGCGCACCGCCGATCGCCGTCCTGATCGCGATGACGGCGATCACCGTCTCGTCGATCCTCGCGCACGCCAATGCCGGCCTGGCTCCGTCCATCGACGGTGCGATCCGCCGCGTCCTGGTGACGCCCGACATGCACCGGGTCCACCATTCCGCAGACCGGCGCGAAAGCGCCAGCAATTACGGCTCACTCTTCTCGTTCTGGGATCCGCTGTTCGATACCTACCGCGCCGAACCCGCGCTGAGCCACGCGAACATGCGGATCGGCCTCGACGGCTTCGGCGGTCCGCGGCACCAGCTGCTCGCCTGGATGCTCGCCTTCCCGTTCCGCCGGCCGGACCAGCCCGCTATTTCGCCGCCTGCGGCACGAAGAGGGCGAGCTCGGGAAACAGGAGGAGCAGCAGGATCCCGATCACCAGAGGAATGATGAAGACCAGCGAGCCCTTCACCACGTCGGAGAGCTCGGTGTTGGGGATCACGGCCTTCAGCACGAACAGATTGAACCCGACCGGCGGCGAGATCGCCGCGATCTCGATGTTGATCGTCACCATCACGCCGAACCAGACAGGGTCGTAGCCGAGGCTCACCACCGCCTGGAAGAAGATCGGCACCATGATGACGAGGACGCTCATTGGGTCCATGAACATCCCGAGCACCATGAGGAGGAGGTTGATCAGGATGATGATCACCCACGGTGCGACATCGAGCGAGGTGAGAAAACCCGCCATGCCCTGGGGGATGCCGAGCCGGGTCATGACGAAGGAGCTGAACAGCCCGCCGATCAGGAGGAGCAGGAACATCGCGGTCGTGCGCACCGTGTTCCCGAGGATCCGCCCGAGCGTATCGGCATCGAGCGCACGCGCGAGGAGCGCGATCAGGAGCGCGCCCGCCGCGCCGACCGCGCCGGCCTCGGTCGGTGTCGCGATCCCGGCATAGATCGATCCGAGGACGAGGATCGCGAGCACGATCACGGGGAGGACCGCTGAGAGCGCACGCCATCGTTCGGCGGGCGTGCCGGCGTCCGTGACCGGCGGCGCGCGACGCGGATCGCGCCAGACGAGGATGACGACCGTCGCGGCCAGCATGAACGCCATCAGGATGCCCGGCACGATGCCGGCGAGGAAGAGATCGCCGACCGAGGTCTCGGTGATCACGCCGTAGAGGATCATCGGCACCGAGGGCGGGATCAGGATCCCGAGCGTGCCGCCGGCCGCGGTGACGCCGAGAGCCAGCCTGCGGTCATAGCCGTGGCGTACCATCTCGGGCACCGCCATGGTGCCGATCGTCGCCGCCGTCACCGGGCTCGACCCGCACACCGCGGCAAATCCGGCGCACGCGAAGACGGTGCCGATCGCGAGCGCGCCCGGCAGCCGGCGGAGCCAGAGCCGCGCGGCGCGAAAGAGATCGCGCCCGATGCCGGTCACCGCGAGCGCCTCGCCCATGAGCACGAAGAGCGGCACGACGACGAGGACGAAACTCGAGGACTGCGAGAAGGCGATGGTCGCGATCTGGCGGATCGCATCGGTCGAGACGAAGAGCGCCGCACCTGCGACGCCGAGTAGCCCCATCGCGACCGCGACCGGCGTCCCGGTCGCAAGAAAGATCATCAGCGCCGCAATGAAGACGGCGAAACCGGCATAACCTTCCATCGCGTCGGCCCTACGCCCGGGCCTGCGCGTCGCAGCATTGCCGCCACGCGGCCGCGAGAAGGACGAGCCCGGTAGCCACGAACTGGAGCGTGCCGACCGGGGCGACCATGTAGATGTATTTGAGCTTCATCGGCATCGCGGTCGCGGCGAGCGCGTCGTCCTCGAACGCCTCGATGGTCGTGTCGAGCACGCGGACAAAGAGGATCAGCCCGAAGAGGACGACCGCGCCGGCGGCGATCACGCCCATCGCGGCCCGCGCCCGCGGCCCCATCCGCTCGAGGAAGAGATCGACATTGACGTGGGTGCCGGCCTGGAGCGCCGGCGCGAGCCCGAGGAAGAAGAGATAGACGAGCATGAACGACGACAGGTCGAGCGCCCACAGCGTCGGATCATTGAAGGCGTAGCGTCGGACGACGTCCTGGACGACCAGCGCCACGATCGCGAGCGCGAACCCGCCCGCGATCGCCGTGAATACACGGTTGACGCGCGCCGTCACGCGGGCGAGCACCGCGACGGCGTCGTCCGGCCGGTCGGCCATCGGCCGGGTCTAGCGCCAGGAGGGCTCGAGAATCTTCCGGATGCGTACGCCGTCGGCGCCCGATTCCGCGTCCATCTTGGCGAAGGTCGGATAGATCCCGGCGATGAAGGCGGCGCGCTCGGCATCGGTCAGCACATGCACATCGCCGCCCGCGGCCCGGATCTTCGCCTGCAGCTCCTTTTGGAGCGGGTGCAGGTGGTTGGCCGCGATGCGCTCGGCCTCGATCGATGCCGTCTCGATCACCTTCCGGTCGGCCTCGCTGATCCGCTCCCAGGTGCGCGGGTGGGCGAGATAGAGGAGGATGTTCACCGGCACGCGGAGATCGACGATTTTCGGCGACGGCTCGTAGAGCTTGAGCGCGAAGGTGATCTCGTGGTTCGAGAGCACGCAGTCGAGCGTCTTGTTCTGGAGCGCGATGTATTGCTCGGCCGGGTCGAGCGCGGTCGGCTTGGCGCCGAGCTCCTGGATCTGTTGCGCCTGCCAGCGGCCGGCCGTACGGACCTTGAGGTTCTTCCAGTCGTCGAGGGTCTTGAGGTGCCGTTCGCGGCAATTCACCGTTCCGCCGTAAGACGGCTGGATCCAGAGATATTTGACGCGCTGGCGGGAGAACATCTCATCGAGCACCGGACGAAGCTCGGCCACGACCTTGAGATGACCATCGATCTCGGCCGACATGCCGGCCAAGGCCTCAATATAGGCGAGGGCCGGCATCTGGCCGGAGACCGCCGCAGCCGACGTCACGCCGACCGGCACCGCGCCGTCGCGCACGGCCTTGAACACCTCGTTCGCCTTGGCGAGCGCGCCGGAATAGACCCCCCTGAGCTTCACACGGCCCTGGGTGCGCTTGTCGACCTCGGCCTCCCACCACTTATAGGCGTGCGTCCAGGCCGACGGCTCGTTGTGCCACACCGCGACATCGAGCGTGACGTTCTGGGCGCGCGCGCCCGGGATGGTGAGAAACGCCGCGAGCCCGATCGCCGCGACGGAGATCGTGTACCTGGTCATGGTGCCTCCCCAATTCGACGGCGCCGCACGCGCCGTGTTAGCGCCCGCCTTGTTCTTTACTCTTCGGGCGCCCCCAGCTTAGCACGACCGCACCGGCATCGATCAAGACGCGCTCGGGCCCGAGATTCCGCGATCACGGATGCGCACCGCGCATCGTCGCAGCGCCGCCGGCGCCGGGCCATCACCCAGCCTCCGACGTCAGTCGATCGACGCGGTCCAGTCGGTCGTCTCGATCCGGTCCTTCAGCGTGCGGAGGAAGGCCGCCGAATAGGCACCGTCGATCGCGCGATGGTCGAAACACTGGGCGAGCACGCCGACCGGCCGGATGGCGATCGAATCGCCCTCCGGTCCCTCGACGACGACTGGGCGCTTGCAAATGCCGTCGGTCGACAGGATCGCGACCTGCGGCTGGTTGATGATCGGCGCCGTGATCATCGTCCCGAACACGCCCGAATTCGAGATCGTGTAGGTGCCGCCGGCGAGATCGTCCGGGCCGAGCCGGCTGGCCCGCGCGCGCACCGCGACGTCGCGGATCGCCCGTGCGAGCGCCGCCACGCTCCGGCTGCCGGCATCGCGTATCACCGGTGCGACAAGGCCCTCGTGGCCGAGATCGACCGCGATCGCGAGATGGATGCGGCCGAATACGACCAGGTTCTCGCCCTCGATCACGGCGTTGACCCGCGGAAAGGCCGCGATCGCGGTGCACACGGCCTTGGCGATGAACGGCAGGAAGGTGAGCTCGAATCCTTCGCGCGCCTGCCACGCCGCCTGGTGCGCGCGGCGCGCGGCATCGACCCGATGAAATTCGGCCTCGACCGCCTGGAGGACATGCGGGCTCGTCGCCTTGGATCGCACCATGTGCTGGGCGGTGAGCCTCCGGAGCCGGTTGAACGGAATGACGCTGCACTCGAGCGCGGCACCGCGGGCGAGGTGCGCGCGTACATCGTCGCGCTTGATGCGCCCGTCGCGCCCGGTGCCCGCGATCGCGGCGAGATCGAGCCCATGCGTCGCGGCGAGCCGGCGCACGACCGGAGAGATCGAACGCCTGCGCCGATCGCGCGGCCCCGACGCGGCGCGCGGCGGCATTGGGATCGCTGGCGCCGCCGCCGTGGGCGCCGAGACCGGCGAGAATGTCGCAGGCGTTGCGCTGGTCGCGCCCGCGCGTCCGTCCGATGCGATCACCGCGAGCCGGGCACCGACCGGGACCGTCGCGCCCTCGGCGACCAGGATCTCGGCCAGCACGCCATCCGCGGGCGCCGGGATCTCGGTCTCGACCTTGTCGGTCGAGACATCGAACAGCGGCTCGTCGGCCTTGACGCGATCGCCGATCTTCTTCCGCCAAACCGTGATGGTGCCTTCCTTCACCGTCTCGCCGAGCTGCGGCATCACGATGTCGATCGGCATCAGTCGATCGCCTGCCGGAGTGTCGCCACGATGCGCTCGACGGTCGGCACCGTCGCGTCCTCGAGATTGTCGGCCGACGGCAGCGGCACGTGCGGCGTCGTGATGCGAACGATCGGCGCATCGAGGTCCCAGAAGCATTCCTCGGCGACGATGGACGCAATCTCGGCACCCCAGCCGCAGAGCCGTGGATTCTCCTCGACCGTCGCGACGCGCCCGGTCTTCACCACCTCGCGGAGGATCGTCTCAGTGTCGAGCGGTACCAGTGAACGGACATCGATGACCGTCGCCTCGATCCGGTGCTCGGCTGCGAGCCGTTCGGCGGCGGCGAGCGCCTTCGGCACCATCGCCGCAAGGGCGAGGACGGTGACGTCGCGGCCGTCGCGGAGCACCTTGGCGGTCCCGAGCCTCTCGATGTGCTCGCCGTCGGGAACCTCGCCCTTCACGGCGTAGAGCGATTTGTGCTCGAAAAAGACGACCGGATCGTCGTCGCGGATGGCGGCGGCAAGGAGCCCCTTCACGTCGGCCGGGTTCGAGGGTGCGACGACCTTGAGCCCGGGCACGGCCATCGCCCAGTTCTCGACCGACTGAGAGTGCTGGGCGCCGAAGCGCGAGCCGCCGCCGTTGGCGGTCCGGATCACGAGCGGCAGCGTCACCTGACCCGCCGTCATGTAGCGGGTCTTGGCGATCTCGTTCGCGACGATGTCCCAGCACACGGCGAGAAAGTCGGAGAACATGATCTCGGCGATGGGGCGGAGGCCGGTCATCGCCGCCCCCATCGCGGCGCCGAGGATCGCCTGCTCGGAGATCGGCGTATCGCGGACCCGGCGCGGACCGAACTGCTCGAGGAGACCGACGGTCGCCTTGAACACACCGCCCGCGGCGGCCACGTCCTCGCCGAGGAACACGACGTTCGGATCGCGCGCCATCTCCTGCGCGATGCCGGCCGCGACCGCCTCGCGATAGGTCAGTTCCGCCACGACGCGCCTCCGTCCGCCCAGACATCGCGCTCGATCACCGCGAGCGCGGGCTCGGGCGAGGCCTTCGCCGCCTCGGTCGCCGCATCGACCGCCGCCCGCGTCTCGGCGTCGATCGCATCGAGCACGGCCTCCTTGACACCGAAATCGAGAAGGCGCTTCCGGTACATCGGGATCGGATCGCGCGCAAGCCAGGCCTTGACCTCCTCGTCGGGGCGATACTTGCCGGGATCGGCGCGCGAATGCCCGCTGTGACGATAGGTCTTGGCCTCGATCAGCGACGGACCTTCTCCGGCCCGCGCCTTGGCGAGCGCCTCGCGCGCGGCGCGGAACACCGCGTCGGGATCGTTGCCGTCGACAATGATACCCGGGAGCCCGTAGGCGCCGGCGCGATCGGCCGCGGGATGCTCGACCGCGGTCACCTCGCCGATCGGGGTGTACTCCATGTAGAGGTTGTTCTCGCACACGAAGACCACGGGCAATGTCCACACCGTCGCCATGTTGAGCGCCTCGTGGAAGGCGCCGATATTGGTCGTGCCATCGCCGAAGAAGCAGACCGCGACCTGGTCGGTGCCGCGATACTGCGCCGACCACGCCGCGCCGATCGCGATCGGCAGATGCGCGCCGATGATGGCGTAGGATCCCATCGCGCCGTGCTCGACGCTGGTCAGATGCATCGAGCCGCCCTTGCCGCCGAGGAGCCCGCATTCACGGCCCATCAGCTCGCCGAGGACACCCGTCATGGACGCGCCACGCACCAGCGTGTGCGCGTGGCCGCGATAGGTGCAGAACGACCAGTCGTCCTTGCGCATCGCGACGCCAAAGCCGGCCGCGACGGCCTCCTGGCCGAGCGACAGATGGCTCGTGCCCTTGATCAGGTTCTGCAGAAAGAGATCATAGGCGCGCTTCTCGAGATGGCGCACCTCGAGACACTGCCGCCACAGGCCGAGCCGCGTCGCCTCGCCGATGTCGTCGTTGCGGCCGGACGTGGCCTTGGTCTTCGTGCGCGGGCTCAAGTGGCCTCCTAATAGCGGTTGGCGATCGGCAGCTCCTCGGCCGGATAGAGCGTGATGACGCGGCAGCCATTCTTGGTTACCACGACCTCCTCCTCGATCCGCGCCGCCGAGTAGCCGTCCGTCGCCGGGCAATAGGTCTCGAGCGCGAAGACCATGCCTTCCTTGATCTCGTGCGGGTCCTCAAAGGAGACCAGCCGACTGATGATCGGGCGTTCGTGAAGCGCGAGCCCGAGCCCGTGGCCGAACTGGAGCGCGAAGGCCTCCATCTCGCTCTCGAAGCCGAACTCCTGCGCCTTCGGCCAGACGGCGGCGATCTTGTCGGTGGTGACACCCGGTTTCACCATCGCGATCGAGGCGTCGAGCCATTCGCGCGCCTTCTTGTAGGCATCGCGCTGCGCCACTGTCGCGCGCCCGACATTGAAGGTGCGGTAGTAACAGGTGCGATAGCCCATGTAGGACATGAGGATATCGAAGAACGCCTGATCACCGGGGCGCACGATGCGGTCGGTGAAGTTGTGCGGATGCGGGTTGCACCGCTCGCCCGAGATCGCGTTGATCGCCTCGACGTCGTCGGAGCCGAGCTCGTAGAGGAGCTTGTTGGCGCGCGCCACGATGTCGTTCTCGCGCACGCCCGGCTTCAGCTCCTCGCCGATCATGTGGTAGGTGGCATCCACCATCGCCGACGCCTGGTTGAGCAGCACGATCTCGTCGATGTTCTTGATCTCGCGCGCGTCCAGCATCACCTGCTGGCCGTCACGGATCTCGAGCCCGAGCTTCTGCAGCTCGAACATCATCGGCGGCTCGACGATGTCGACGCCGATCGGCATGCCGGCGACGCCGTCGGCGACGAGGATGGCCTTGATCTCGGCCGCCATCTGCTTCATCAGCCCGGCCGAGGGCGGCACCGTGCCCCGAAGCCCGAGCATGCCGGCATGGATGCAGCCGGGATGGAGGTGCGGGGTGAACAGGCGGTGGTGCTTCGCCGCCGAGCCGAAGTCCCAGATGTGCGGCTCGCCATTGCCGGTCAGGAGCGAGAACCGGCACATCTTGTCGCGCGACCACTCGCCGATCACCGTGCCGGTGAGATAGCGCGAGTTGTTGTTGTCGAAGCAAAGAAGTGCGCCAAGACCCGAGTTGCGGAGCGCCAGGCGTGCCCGCGCGAGGCGGTAATTGTGCAGCCGCCGGAAGTCGACGCGCTCCTCGAAGTCGACATTGGTATGGCCTGGCGACGGGATCGCGCGGGTCCAGTCATAGCGCGGGTCGATGTCCTCGGGCCGGATGATCCGGGGCTCGGGCATGTCTTGGGGCATGGCGATCCTCTAGAAGACGCGATGGGGAGCGAGTGTACCGTCCCGCGCGAGATGGAACAAACGAGGCGGGCGTCAACGGCCCGGCCGCCGCGTTCCGATCAATTCGCAAGCCCGACCGCGATGCTCGGCCCCTCAGTACTGCCCGGGACCGGGATCGAGGCCGAGCAGAGCGCGGCCATAGAGCGTGCCGATCGCGTCCCAGTTGAGGCTGATATGCATCGTGACCGCGTGCACATCGCGCCAGGCGCGCTGCAACGGCCCGCCATCGAAGAGGCCGGCGCCACCCGCCGCCTCGAACAGCCGATCGACCGCCTGCACCGCGAGCCGCGACGCATAGGCGTGGTCGCGCCGGTTGCGGAGCCGCGTTGCGACATCGGGCGCGCGGCCGTCTCGCATCGCCTCGACGGTCTCGCGGCAATCGCGGAGCAGAAGAAGCCGCGCCGCGTCGATCAGCGCCGCGGCTTCCGCGACGCGGAGTTGCACGGTCGGGAACTCGGCCATCCGTTTCTGCCCGCCGAGGGCGGCGCCCCGCGTCGTGCGCTCGGCGTTCATCGCGATGAAATCGTCGAGCGCGCCGGCGGCGATGCCGATCCCGGGTCCGGTGAGGCAGGCCGCGATCAGCGACAGGAACGGCAGCCTGTATAGCGGGTCAGGGTTGACGGCGGCGCCCGGCGGCGCGCCCGACTGCGCCAGCGCGACCGGCATGACCCGGTGCGCCGGCACGAACACGCCGTCGAGGACGAGGTCCTTGCTGCCGGTGCCGGCGAGCCCGAGCACGTGCCAAGTGTCGACGACCGCGTAGGCGCCGTGCGGCACGAGCGCCATCGCCATCTCCTTCGCCCCGCGCGCGCCGTCGATCAGGACGCCGAAGAAGGTCCAGTCGGTGTTGTCGCAGCCCGACGCGAAGCCCCAGCGCCCGCTCAGCCGCCAGCCGCCGTCGACCGGCTCGGCCCGACCGGTCGGCGCGAACGAGCCGCCGACGATCGCGCCCCGATCGGTTCCCCACACATCGGCCTGCGCCGCCTCGGGAAACATGGCGATGATCCATTGGTGGAGCGCGGTCGTCGAGTAGACCCAGGCGGTCGAGCCGCAGGCGCGCGCGACCTCGATCGCGACCTCGCACACCGTGTCGATGCCGTGCTCGAACCCACCCCAGCGCGCCGGCTGGACGATGCGGAAGAGATCAGCGGCGCGGAGCTCCTCGATCGAGATGTCGGGAACGCGCCGGTTCCGCTCGGTCGCCGCCGCCCGCGCGCGGATCGCGGGCGCGAGCGCACGGGCGCGTGCGAGAAGTGTCGCGGGGTCGGGCTTTGCAGCGGGACCGTCCATCGCAACCGTCAGGAGCCGGCCTTCTGGATGCCGTCATAGCGCTGGATGCCGTCGGCGAGCGCCCATTCGGCGAACGCCTCGGGCACCGAGTCCCAGTCGCGCGGCTGCCAGTTCTCGGAGACGATGTCGGAATCGGAATCGTATTCCGCCGCGCCGCCGCACGGGTTCTTGAAGTACCAGAAATAGCACGACGAGATCGGGTGGCGGCCGGGTCCGAGATGGGTCTTCCAACCCTTGCCGGTCATGTGGAGCCCGCCGCCGAACACCTCGTGGATGTCGCGGAGCTCGAAGGCGAGATGGTGGAACCCGATCGCATCGCCGATGTGGAGAAGGAACAGGTTGTGATGATCGCCCGATGCGCCCCCGCGGAGGAAATAGCCGCGGCCCGGATAGCGGTCGGAGATCCGGAAGCCCAGCCGGTCGACATAGAACTCCTTCATCGCCTCGAGCTTCGGTGCGAGGAGGACGACATGCGACAGATGCTGCGGGCTCGCCTTGGCGTAGAGCTTGCCGCGCTCGTCGACGCGGAGCGCCCGCCCCGGCGCGTTGTAGGTCGGCGGCTCAGGCGCCACCGGCCGTCGCGCGAAGCGCCGGAACCCGACCCCATAGCCGCACGGGTCGACCGCGTGCACCGTGCCGTCGCCGTCGCGTCGACAGCACGGGGCTCCGGCGAGGGCGGCGGCGATCGCCTCGAGCGAGGCGGCGTCCTCGACGCCCCAGATCACCTCGCGCATCGTCGGGCCGACGATCGGCGCGGCCGGCAGGCTCGGGTCCGTCATCGGGCGGAGCACGATGCGGGCACCCTCCTCGGTCTCGAACGCGGCCTCGCGCGCATCGGCGCCGACGCGCTTCAAGCCGAAATCGTCCCAGAACCGCGTCGCCTCAGCCATATCGGCGACGCCATAGACGACCGTTTCGGGTGCGATCACGCGCATGATCCCCCTCCTCCGCCCTTGGGATGCTGCGGCCAATCTAGCGCAGGGCTTGCGGCAAGTCTCCCGCGGCAAGTCTCCCGCGCAAGTCTGGGGACGGGCCTACAACCGGAACACGAACCCGGCGCCGACGAAGTAGTCCTCGGCGCGCTCGTTGAGCCCGGCGCCGGCATTGACGTCGAGCTGGAGGTTGTCGTTGACGAGCCAGATGAAGCCGCCGTTGGCGACATGTCGCGGGCCGATCGTCTCGGACACCAGGACGAAGTATTCGGCATAGACCGAGACCGGCCCGAACAGCGGCACCGTCCCGATCAGCGACGCACCGCCCTGGTCGCTGCGGTCGCCGCCATTGTTGACGGCGTCAAAGCGCGCCGTGCCGCCGATGCCGTAGCCGCCGTCGAAGCTGTAGGACCAGTTGAACGCGAGACTGGGATCGACATCGCCCGAGGTCGCGCCCGAAGAGCCGGACGGGATCGACAGCATGCCGCTCACGCCGATCGCCGGCACGATCCCCGATTGGTCGAGGAGCCTGGTCTTGATCCCGACCGTGAGATCGCTGAAATCGTGCGGCCGCTCGCCGTCGACCCTGGTCCAGATCGAGCCGGTCCAGCCGATCTGGACCTCGAGGTTGTCGGCGATCCCCGTCCGCAGCATGAGAATCGGCAACGTGTGCGTGCGGCTGGACTGTCCGTTGCGGTCGCGGGTGAACTGATAGCCGCCCTCGAGCTGGAGGCGGCCACGCGCCACCGGATCCGGCGCGATCGTGAACCCCGGCCGGTCGGCCACCAGCGGTCCATCGAGCGGTGCCGCCCTCCAGCCGAGCGGATGGCGGACGTCCTCGGCCGCCGCGGCACTTGCCATTAGGACGACGAGACCGCAGGCGGCCACGACCGCCATCGCAACGGGGTGATTCTTCGCCATTGTTCTTCCTTTTTTCGTGTTCGATGCTTGATCGGTTATGCCGTTCGCACAATCGTTGTCAATAGATCGGTAAGATTACGTGAACCGGCCGACCCGCGACCACGCGCGCCGTGTCCGGGGCATCGGCTACCATACCGGCCGACAGCGTGACGCGGAGGGATCGGGGACGCGCTCAGTCATGCGGGACGACGGACCAGGGACGGGCGAGGCGACGCGCGCCAGCGAGAACGGCGGCGCGCGCGGCTCGATCTTCGCCGCGCCCTACTGGGACCGCGACACGCGCGCGATGGGCGGGTTCCGGGCCGCCTATTTCCGGACCGGCCGCGTGGTGTTCGCGATCGGCCGCGACGTGCTCGATGGCCAGCTCAGCCTGTGGGCGATGAGCCTCGTCTACACGACGCTCCTGTCGCTGGTGCCGCTCCTCGCGATCTCGTTCTCCGTCCTCAAGGGCTTCGGCGTCCACAACCGGATCGAGCCCGTGCTCGCGACCGTCCTCGAGCCGTTCGGCGAGAAAGGCGTCGAGATCACCGCGCGCATCCTCGAGTTCGTCGAGAACGTCAAGGTCGGCGTCCTCGGCTCGGTCGGGCTCGCGCTCCTGATCTACACGGTCGTGTCGCTGATGCAGAAGATCGAGCACGCGTTGAACGCGACCTGGCGCGTCGGCCGCTCGCGCACCTTCGCGCGGCGTTTCAGCGACTATCTGAGCGTGATCGCGATCGGGCCTGTGCTCGTGTTCTCGGCCCTCGGTCTGACCGCCTCGGCGGCGGCGGTCCTGCCGGCCGAGGAGCTCGCGCGCTACGGCGCGTTCGACGAGGCGCTCGCGCTCGGCCGGCGGATCGTTCCCTATCTTCTCGTCGTCGCGGCATTCACGTTCATCTATGTCTTCATGCCGAACACCCGGGTGCGGACACGCGCGGCGCTGATCGGCGCCGTGGTGGCGGGCACGCTGTGGCAGAGCGCCGGATGGGCGTTCGCGTCATTCGTCGCCACCTCGACGAGCTACACCGCGATCTACTCGGCGTTCGCGACTCTCATCCTGTTCATGATCTGGCTCTATGTCGGCTGGTTGATCCTCCTGATCGGGGCCGCCGTCGCCTATTACGTCCAGACGCCGCAATCGGCGCTGATCGGGCCGGGCCCGGTGATATTGAGCGCGCGGCTCCGGGAATGGCTCGTCCTCGTCGTCGCGGCGCGGATCGCGGCCGTCTTCCGCGCCCGCCAGAAGGCGCCGACCGCGGCCGATCTCGCGACCATGATTCCGGTGCCGCCGGAGGCGGTCGACTGGGCGGTCGCGGCGCTCGCCGAGGCGCGGTTGATCACGCCGACCGGTGACGATCCGCCGAGCTATCTGCCGGCCGGCGATCCCGCCGCGACACCGCTCGCGACCGTCCTCGCCGCCGCGCGCGCGGCGGACGAGCGGCCGAGCCTCGATG
>VGEU01000023.1 GCA_016869145.1 Alphaproteobacteria bacterium
GAACTCGCGCTGGAGCGTGCGGTCGGCGAGCTTGCGCGACCAGCCGCGCAGGCGCTCGGCGAGCCGCGCCCGTCCCTCGGGCGCCTCGAGACCGCCGGCCGCCGCCTCGATGTCCCGGATCGCCCGGCTCACCGGCGCCGCGCTTGCGAGGACGGTCTCGAAGGCGGCCGCGCCGCCGGTCCGCACCAGACTGTCGGGGTCCTCGCCCTGCGGCAGCGCGACGAGGCGAACCGATTTCTCCGCGCTCAGCACGGGGAGCGCGCGGTCGATGGCGCGGAGCGCGGCGCGCCGGCCGGCGCCATCGCCGTCGAAACAGAGTACGAGGTCGGGGGCGAGCCGCCAGCCGAGCGCGAGCTGGTCCTCGGTCAGCGCGGTGCCGAGCGGCGCGACGGTCTCGCCGAACCCGGCCTGGGCCAGCGCGATCACGTCCATATAGCCCTCGACCACGAGGAGCCGCTTCCGCTCGGTCGCGGCGCGGCGGGCGGCCGCCAAGCCGAACAGGACGCGGCCCTTGTTGAACAGCGGCGTGTCGGGCGAGTTGAGGTATTTGGGCTCGCCCGCGCCGAGGATGCGCCCGCCGAAGGCGATCGGCCGGCCGCGCCCGTCGAGGATCGGGAACATGACGCGGCCGCGGAACCGGTCATAGCTCGGCCGCGCGTCGTCGGGGCGGATCAGGAGCCCGGCCTCGACCAAAAGCGGCTCGGCGATCCCCTGGCCGATAAGCGCGCGCTTGAGGGCAGCGCGGTCGTCGGGGGCGAAGCCGAGCCGGAAGCGCCGGATAGTGTTCTCGGCGAGGCCGCGGTCGCGTAGATAGGCCATCGCGCCGCGGCCGGCCGGGCCGTGGAGCTCGGCCTCGAACCAGCGGGTCGCCGCCTCGACGATCTGGTGCTGCGTCGCCTCGGCCTTCGCCCGCTCGCGCTCGGCCGGGCTCGCGGCCGGCACCGGGACGCCGGCGAGGTCGGCGAGACGCTCGACCGCCTCGGGGAACGACAGCCCGTCGATCTGCATCGTGAAGCCGATCGCGTCGCCGTGGGCGCCGCAGCCGAAGCAGTGGTAGAAGCCCTTCTCCTCGTTGACGGTAAACGAGGGCGTCTTCTCGTTGTGGAAGGGACAGAGGCCGGAGAACTCGCGCCCCTTGCGCGTGAGCTTGACTCGCTGGCCGATCAGATCGGCGAGCCCGATACGGTCGCGCAGTTCGTCCAGGAAGCGAGGCGGAAAGCTCATCGACGGCCCGTGTCGGGACCCTTCATCGGAGTATGGGGCGCCGGCCGCGCGGCGGCAACGACCGGCGTCGGACCGATGCCGTCGGCGACCGCCCTCAGCCGAGCGCGGTCAGACGCTCGCGGACCCGCGCACTCGCCTTGGTGAAGTCCATCTGGCCGGCGAAGCGCTCGCGGAGCACCGCCATGGCCCGCCCCATGTCACGCAGGCTGCCGGCGCCGATCTCGGCCAGGACATCGTCGATCGCCTTGTCGGCGGCGGCCGCATCGAGGGCCTTGGGCAGGAAGCCCTCGATGATCGCGATCTCCTCCGCCTCCTGCTGGGCGAGCTCGAGCCGGCCGCCCTGCTCGTAGAGCTTGATGCTCTCCTCGCGCTGGCGGATCATCGTCTGGAGGACCGAGTAGATGTCTTGATCGGTGATGCCCTCGGCGTTGCCGCGGCCGCGCGCGGCGATGTCGCGGTCCTTGATGGCGGCGAGGATCAGCCGCACCGTCGAGACGGTGCGCTGCTCGCGGCTCTTCAGGGCGGTCTTCAGGGTCTCGCTCAGCCGCTCGCGCAACATGGCGTACGACCTCCGATCGCAGGAAGGCGCGGAGCCTAGCCGAATTCGATCCCGGTGGCAAAAGCGCGCCCCCGGCACGCGGGCCCCCGCTGCGGCCGGAGCCGGGGCTTTGGGTGCAGTGCGTCAATCGGCCCGGGCCGGGTCGACGGATGGCATTTGATCGAGTCGGTACCGCGCCCCACATTGCGTCCATCCATGGCGACCTCCCACCACCCTTCCGGGCCGCCGCCGGCACGCGCCGCCCGCCCGCCCGCCGCCACGGCCGCGCTCGTCATCGCCGACGGCACGGTCTTCTGGGGCCGCGGCGTGGGCGCAATCGGCACGGCGGTGGGCGAGATCTGCTTCAATACCGCGGTGACCGGCTACCAGGAGGTGCTGTCCGACCCCTCTTATGCCGGCCAGATCGTCACCTTCACCTTTCCCCATATCGGCAATGTCGGCGCCAACGACGAGGACGTCGAGACGACGACCCCGGCGGCGCGCGGCCTCGTGCTGCGTTGCGACATCACCGCGCCGTCGAGCTGGCGGGCGGCCGGGTCGCTCGACCCGTGGCTCCGGCGCCACGGCCTCGTCGGCATCGCCGGCATCGATACGCGGGCGCTGACCCGAAGGCTCCGCGACGGCGGCGCCGCGACCGGGGTCGTCGCCCACACGCCCGACGGCGCGCTCGATGCCGCGGCGCTGGCGGCGACCGCGCGCGCCTGGCCGGGGCTCGAGGGCATGGACCTCGCCCGCGAGGTGACGTGCCGGCAGACCAGCGACTGGACCGAAACGCGATGGCGCCTCGGGCACGGCCATGGCCGCTATGCCGGGGCCGGCCCGCACGTGATCGCCGTCGACTACGGCGCCAAGCGGAACATTCTCCGCTCCCTCGCCGATACCGGCTGCCGGGTCACCGTGGTGCCGGCGATGGCGACGGCCGACGACATCCTCCGCCACCGCCCCGACGGCATCTTCCTGTCGAACGGCCCCGGCGATCCGGCCGCGACCGGGGTCTATGCCGTGCCAACGATCCGCGCCCTGATCGCGACCGGGATCCCGCTGTTCGGAATCTGCCTCGGCCACCAGATGCTCGGCCTCGCGCTCGGCGCGCGGACGGCGAAGATGCATCACGGGCACCGCGGCGCGAACCATCCGGTCAAGGATCTCGCGACCGGCCGCGTCGAGATCACGAGCCAGAACCACGGCTTCGTCGTGGTCGAGGAGACCCTGCCGCCGAGTGTGGCCAAGACGCACATATCCTTGTTCGACGGCACGCTCGAGGGCCTCGCGCTCGAGGGCCGGCCGGTGTTCTCCGTCCAGTACCACCCCGAGGCCTCGCCCGGCCCCAGGGACAGCTGCCACCTCTTCGATCGCTTCCGCGCGCTGATCGACCGCCACCGCGCCCAGTCCTAGGCGTGCCCGATCTCCACAACCGACCGCCGGCTCGATGCCCAAACGCACCGACATCCGCTCGATCCTGATCATCGGTGCCGGGCCGATCGTTATCGGCCAGGCCTGCGAGTTCGACTACTCGGGCACCCAGGCGTGCCGGACGCTCCGCGCCGAGGACTATCGGATCATCCTCGTCAACTCGAACCCGGCGACGATCATGACCGATCCCGATCTCGCCGATGCGACCTATGTCGAGCCGATCACGCCCGAGTTCGTCGCGCGCATCATCGAGCGCGAGCGCCCGGACGCGCTGCTGCCGACGATGGGCGGGCAGACAGCGCTCAACACGGCGATGGCGCTCGTCAAGGAGGGCGTCCTCGAGCGCTACGGCGTCGCGCTGATCGGGGCCTCCGCGGCGGCGATCGACAAGGCGGAGGACCGCGAGCTGTTCCGCCGCGCGATGCACCGGATCGGTCTCGAGACCCCGCGCGGCCGGCGTGTCCACACGCTCGACGAGGCGCGCGCGGCGCTGCCGGAGATCAGGCTGCCGGCGATCATCCGGCCGAGCTTCACGCTCGGCGGCACCGGCGGCGGCATTGCCTACAACCGCGACGAGTTCGAGGAGATCATCGCGCGCGGCCTCGACGCCTCGCCGACGCACGATGTCCTGGTCGAGGAATCCGTTCTCGGCTGGAAGGAGTACGAGATGGAAGTCGTCCGCGACAATGCGGACAACTGCATCATCGTCTGCTCGATCGAGAACGTCGACCCAATGGGCGTGCACACCGGCGATTCGATCACCGTCGCGCCGGCGCTGACGCTCACAGACAAGGAATACCAGATCATGCGCGACGCCTCGATCGCGGTGCTCCGCAAGATCGGCGTCGACACCGGCGGCTCCAACGTCCAGTTCGCGATCAACCCGGCCGACGGCCGCATGGTCGTGATCGAGATGAACCCGCGCGTCTCGCGTTCCTCGGCGCTCGCCTCGAAGGCGACCGGGTTTCCGATCGCCAAGGTCGCCGCGCGGCTCGCGGTCGGCTACCGACTCGACGAGCTCGCCAACGACATCACCGGCGTGACGCCGGCGGCGTTCGAGCCGACCATCGACTACGTCGTCACCAAGATCCCGCGCTTCGCGTTCGAGAAGTTCCGCGGCGCCGATCCCGTCCTCACCACCTCGATGAAATCGGTCGGCGAGGCGATGGCGATCGGCCGCTCGTTCGCCGAATCGCTCCAGAAGGCGCTGCGGTCGATGGAGACCGGCCTCACCGGTCTCGACGAGATCCGGATCAAGGGCCTCGAGCCGGGTCAGCCGGTCGACCTCAACCGGGTGCGCGCCGCGCTCGCCAACCCCTCGCCCGAGCGCCTCCTGGTCATCGCGCAGGCCTTCCGCCTCGGGCTCGACCGCGACGAGATCCGCCGCGCGACGAGCTATGATCCGTGGTTCCTCGAACAGATCGAAGCGATCGTCGCGGCCGAAACGCGGCTCCGCGACGAGGGCCTTCCGGGCGATCCGGATGCGCTTCACTGGTTGAAGCAGATGGGCTTCTCCGACGCCCAGCTCGCGCGGCTCGCGGGCGTTCCGACCGACGAGATCGGCGTGCGCCGGCGCGCGCTCGGCGTCCATCCGGTCTACAAGCGGATCGACACCTGCGCCGCCGAGTTCGCCTCCGACACGCCTTATCTCTATTCGACCTACGAGGGTCTTGGCGGATCGGGTGCCGAGTGCGAGGCGCGTCCCAGCGCGCGGCGCAAGGTGATCATCCTCGGCGGTGGCCCGAACCGGATCGGCCAGGGGATCGAGTTCGACTATTGCTGCGTGCACGCGGTCTACGCGCTCCGCGACGCCGGCTTCGAGACCATCATGGTCAACTGCAACCCGGAGACGGTCTCGACCGACTACGACACCGCCGACCGGCTCTACTTCGAGCCCTTGACGGCCGAGGATGTGATCGAGATTGCCCGCAAGGAGGCGGTCAACGGCACGCTCGAGGGTGTGATCCTCCAGTTCGGCGGCCAGACGCCGCTCAAGCTCGCGGGCGCGCTGGCGGCGGCGGGCGTGCCGATCCTCGGCACCGCACCCGATTCGATCGATCTCGCCGAGGATCGCGGGCGCTTCCAGGCGCTGCTCGAGCGCCTCGCGCTCCGCCAGCCGGTGAGCGGCACGGCGACGACCGAGGCCGAGGCCCATGCGGTCGCCGAGCGGATCGGCTACCCGGTCCTGGTGCGGCCGTCCTACGTCCTCGGCGGCCGCGCGATGGAGATCGTGCACGACGCCGATTCGCTCGCTCGCATCGCGCGCGAGGCGATGGCGGCCTCGGGGTCGAACCCGATCCTGATCGATTCCTATCTCCAGGACGCGATCGAGGTCGACGTCGACGCGCTCGCCGACCGGTCCGGCGCGGTCGTCGTGGCCGGGATCATGGAGCACATCGAGGAAGCGGGCATCCATTCGGGCGATTCGGCGTGCTCGCTGCCGCCCTATTCGCTGCCGGCTTCGATCGTCGCCGAGATCGAACGCGAGACCGCGCTCCTCGCCCGCGCGCTCTCCGTCGTCGGGCTGATGAACATCCAGTACGCGGTCAAGGACGACGCCGTCTACATCCTCGAGGTCAACCCGCGTGCCAGTCGAACGGTCCCGTTCGTCGCCAAGACGACCGGACGCGCGATCGCCAAGATCGCCGCGCGGCTGATGCTGGGCGCGACGCTCGCCGAGCTCGGCCTCGCCGGCGGCCCGACACGCGCGCCGCGCCACGTCGCGGTCAAGGAGGCCGTGTTCCCGTTCAGCCGTTTTCCCGGCGTCGACATCATCCTCGGGCCCGAGATGCGCTCGACCGGCGAGGTCATGGGCATCGACAGCGATTTCGGCCGCGCCTTCGCCAAGTCGCAGATCGCCTCGGGCGTGCGCCTGCCCGACGCGGGCACGGTGTTCATCTCGGTCCGCGACCGCGACAAGGCGGCGATGATTCCGATCGGCCGCCGCCTCGTCGCGCTCGGCTTCGCGATCGTCGCGACCCGCGGCACGGCACGGGTGCTCGGCGACGGAGGGATCCCGGTGGCGATTGTCAACAAGGTCCTCGAGGGCCGCCCCGACGTGGTCGACGGGATCAAGAACGGCGCGGTGCAACTCGTGTTCAATACCACCGAGGGTGCGCAGGCAATCGCCGACAGCTTCAGCCTGCGCCGCGCCGCTTTGGGCTGCCGGGTTCCCTACTGCACCACGGTCGCCGGCGCCCGGGCCGCCGTCGAGGCCATTGCGGCGCTCAGAGCCGGCCGGCTTGATGTGGCCCCGCTACAATCTTATCTTAATGGTTCGTTTTGACCCTAGTAGGCCAATCGCAGCCGACCGGCCGCGCAGCCCTGCGCGGGACGCCGGGGCGCGGTCCGTTGGACCGAACGAGCGGGTAGCTGGATCATGGAAGACATCCCGATGACGCTGGAAGGCTACAACCGGCTGGAGTCCGAGCTCCGCCGGCTGAAGACCGTCGAGCGTCCAGAGATCATCCGCGCGCTGTCCGCCGCCCGCGAGCACGGCGATCTCGCCGAGAACGCCGAGTACCAGGCCGCGCGCGAGCGCCAGGCGTTCGTCGAGGGTCGTGTGCTCGAGCTCGAGGACAAGATCCGCCGCGCCAAGGTCATCGACCCCAGCGCGCTCCGCGGCAAGGACATCAAGTTCGGGGCCACCGTGAAGGTCGTCGACGAGGATACCGACGAGCAGAAGACATTCCTCATCGTCGGCGAGGACGAGGCCGACATCAAGTCGGGCAGGCTCTCGATTACCTCGCCACTCGCGCGCGCGCTGATCGGCAAGCAGCGGGGCGACAGCGTCGAGGTGATGACGCCGAACGGCACCAAGTCCTACGAGGTCCTCAAGGTCGTCTTCAAGTAGCGCGCCGACACCGGGCGGCCCGCCCGGTTCCCTTTCAGCCCAGCACCTGTTCATCGAGGCGGATCGACGGACCGGCCGCGAGCGCCGCCGGTGCGAACCTCCGGAACGGCACGGTCGCGGCGAATCCCTTGATCGCCGCCGCCTCGGTGGTGGTCTCGAAGCGGTCGAGGATGGTCGCGACCGCCGGGTCGCGCGCGAGCTCGTCCGACATCACGACATCGCCGCCGTGGCTCTGCCCCTGCAAACGTGCGGCGAGGTTGACGGTGGTGCCGAAATAGTCGAGCCGGCCGTTGAGCGTCACCGCGATGCACGGCCCGACATGGAGGCCGAGCTTGATGACGAGCGGCGTCTCGTCGCCGTGGTTGAGCGCGGCGACGTTCTGCTGCGTCGCGATCGCGGCGCGGAGCGCCTCGGCCGGGTCGACGAAGGCCGCCATGACCGCATCGCCGATCGTCTTGACGATGGCGCCGTCATGCTCGCGCACCGCGGCCGCGAGATAGGCGAAGTGCGTGCGGACGCGACGATAGGCCTTGGCATCGCCGATCCGCGCGTAGAGTGCGGTCGAGCCGCGGAGATCGGTGAACAGGAGCGCGATGCGGGCGATCCCGACATCGTCGCCCGGCCGCAGCACCGCCTCCGAGAAGAGATCGCGGAACGCTTGGAGCGCGGTGAGACGATCGGCGGTCAGCGCATCGGCGACCCAGGCGCGCGATTCGACGACGAGGATTAGCCGGCGGGCGGACGTGTTGCGGAGGACGACGGTGCCCGGCCGCGACGGCGGACGGGCGACGACCGTCTCACCGTCGCCGATCACCGACGGAAACGCGCCGCCGGCATGGTCCACCTCGGACGCGCCGGTCGGGTGCAGCGTCCGTACCCGGTAGGGTCCGGGCATCGTATCGAACGCGACGACCCGCTCCTCGCCTGCCTCGAGCGTCTGCTGGATCACGACATGCGGCGTCGACATCGGCCCGAACAGGCAGAACTCGCCGCCATCGAGCGGTCGGATCGCAGGGTTCGGCACGAACGAGCACTCGACATTGCGCGAGAAGTCGCGGTCGTAGTCGACGTTGCAGCTCGCGCAGTGCGCGCCGTGCGGCAGCGCATCGAGGCCCGTGCTCGAGACCTTCGCCGCGCGGCAGTTGGGGCAGAGGAGATCCCAGCGCAACTCGAGGAGGCCCGACCGCACGGCCTGCAGGCAGCATTCGATCACCGCGCGCGGCGCCACGGCCCAGCGCCGCGTGAGCGCGAGCGGCCGGATGCGACGGACGTCGTTCTCCTGCGCGGTGAGGACCTCGTCGGCGAGACGCGCCGCGAGGCCGTGGCCGAAAGCGGTCGCCTCGATCGCGGCGACCGCGGCGGAGACGCGCCGTTCGGCATCGGGCGGACGCGGCGCGGGCTGCGCCGCGTACGGGCGGATCGCGGGGTCGGCGAGATGTCGGCGGACACTCTCGAATTGCGCGGCGATGGTCTTCCCCGACCCCCGCATGAACCCGAGCGCGAGCAGGGCGCGCCCGAGGAGATTGCGCGGCCGGACGTCGAGCGTGTAATCGACGCGGCAGCCGCCATCGCTGTCGGCGATGACGAGCGTCGCCGCGAGCGAGCGGAACGGACCGTTGACGAAGCGACGGACATGGGTGAAGCGCTCGGCGCTGACCCAATCGACCGGAATGTCCTCCCACCGGAGACGATAGTGTCCGATCCGGCAGTCGGCCATGTACACGACCGAGCCGTCCGGCTGCGGCTCCTCGCGGATGGCATGGCGCGGAAATCCGGCGCCTTCGTTGAACCGCGCGGTGTCTGCGAGGAGCGACCACGCATCGGCGCGCGGGGCGGCCAGTGTCCAGGTCCAGGTGCGTTCCATCCAGAAACCTACGCGGCAACCGCGCGCCCGGATGACCGCTCAGCCGTCGGCCGGCTCCAAGGTGTCGAGGAGCTCGATCGGCACGCCGGGCTTGTTCTTGGACGAACGGATCGCGAGAGCGGACTTCACCAGCCGGACATTGGGCGCGGCGGTGAGGCGGGTGGTCAGGAACCGCTGATAGGCGTCCCAGTCCTCGGCCGCGATGCGGAGGAGGAAATCCATCTCGCCCGCCAGCATGTGGCACTCGCGCACCTCCGGCCAGGTCGCGACCAGGGCCTCGAAGGCGGTCAGATCCGCCTCGGCCTGGCTGTGCAGTCCGACATGGGCGAACACCGAGACACCGAAGCCGAGCGCCTCGGCGTCGAGGTCGGCGTGGTAGCCCCGGATGCAACCGGTCTCCTCCAGCGCGCGTACCCGGCGCAGGCATGGCGGCGGCGAGATACCGGCGCGGCGGGCCAACTCGACGTTGGTCATCCGGCCGTTTTCTTGCAAATCCCGGAGGATGCGGATATCGATGCGGTCGAGCTTGACGCGCGCCATCGATCGCTTCTTCCCTTCGCGTGTGTCGCGGACGAAATGATATTACCAGAAATCGAAATTAAATTTCAATCGCCCGCCGCGGCGACGGAGGCGCGCGCATGGCGCCGGTGACCTGGGTCCTGACCGACGGCAAGATCGGCATGGAGAACCAGTGCCTCGGCCTCGCCGAAGCGCTCGGCGTCGAGCCGGTCGTCAAGCGGATCAGCCCGCTTCTGCCGTGGCGGCTCCTGCCGCCGCAGGCCTGGCTCGCGCCCCTCGCCGCGCCGGGGCCAGCGGGCGACCGGATCAAGCCGCCGTGGCCCGACCTCCTGATCGCGACCGGGCGGCAGACGGTTGCGCTCTCCATCGCGATCCGACGGGCGAGCGGCGGGCGCACCTACACGGTGCAGATCCAGGACCCGACCGTGGCGGCGCGGCATTTCGACCTGGTCGTCGCGCCGCGCCATGACGGGCTCGCCGGCGACAACGTGATCGCGACGCTGGGCGCGCTCCACCGCGTGACCCGGGCGCGGCTCGATGCGGCCGCCCTGCGCCTCGCGCCGGGCATCGCCGACATCCCGCGCCCGCGCGTCGTGGTCCTCCTCGGCGGGCCCAATCGCCACTACCGTTTCGACGCCGCGACGGTTGAGCGGCTGGCCACCGATCTCGCCCGCCTCGCCCGCGCGACGGGCGGCGGACTTCTCGTGACGCCGTCGCGGCGAACCGGCGCGTCGGCCGAGGCGATCGTCCGCACGCAGCTTCGCGACGTGCCGGCGCGAATCTGGGACGGCAACGGCGACAATCCCTATTTCGGCTATCTCGGCCTCGCCGAGGCGGTCGTCGTCACGGCCGATTCGGTCAACATGGTGACCGAGGCGTGCGCGACCGGGCGACCGGTGCTCGTCGCCCCATTGCCCGGCGGATCGGCGAAGTTCGCGCGCTTTCATGCCGCGATGGAGAGCGAAGGGCTGACGCGGCCGTTCCGCGGCGTCCTCGAGACCTGGCAGAGCCGGCCGCTCGACGAGACCGCGCGGGTCGCTGCGGCGATCCGCGACCGGGCGAAGCGATTGAATTTCGCCGGACCCGGTCCTATTAGTCGTGAAGATCGCTGAACAACGCGGGCACGGTACGGCCATGTCCCTTCTCCGGCTCGACGCCTTCCGCGACACACCGCTGGTTCGCGAGCCCTACGAACACGTGATCGTGCCCGGCTTCGTCGCGACCGCCGCGCTGACCGCGGCCGAGCGCGATTTTCCGGCGATCGAGGAGCCCGGGAGCTTCCCGCTCGACGATCTCGATTACGGCGCCGGCTTCGACGCGCTGATCGCGGCGCTTCGCGGCGAGGACGTCGCGCGCGCCTTCGCCGAGAAGTTCGCCGTCGACCTGACCGACCGGCCGACGATGGTGACGGTGCGCGGTCGCTGCCATCAGAAGGACGGACGCATCCACACCGATTCGAAGGACAAGATCATCACCGTCCTCGTCTACATGAACGGCCCTTGGGACGAGGCGGGCGGCCGGCTCCGGCTCCTCCGCTCGGCGCGCGACATCGAGGACTACGCGGTCGAGGTGCCGCCGATCGCCGGCACGCTCCTCGCCTTTCTCCGGAGCGCCCGTTCCTTCCACGGCCATCGTCCGTTCATCGGCCGACGCCGCGTGATCCAGCTCAACTGGGTCACCGGCGCCGATGTCGCGCGGCGCGAGCGCATCCGCCACGGCATCTCGGCCTGGTTCAAGCGCCGCCGGCGGTCCGCCTGATGGCGCGACACGGCCGACCCCGATAACGACGCGACCCCGATGGCGCTCCGCTTTGAGACCTTCAACAACCGGACCGGCGGCAATTGCCTGTTCAAGGCGATCGGCCATCCGCTCGCCGTGCGCCGGCTGCCGGCGCTCTGCGCGCAGCTCGTCGGCGCGCGCGCGGTCGCACTCTACGATCCCAACGGCGTCGCCGACGCGGTCGCCGAGCTGGTCGATCTGTCCGGCGTCGCCGTCCGTCACGTCTTCGTCCAGCGTATCGAGGACCTCGGGCGGAGCGTCCTCGGTCGGCTCACCCAGCCGGTCTCGGAGCTGCCCGCGGCCGATGTCGATCTCCTGTTCGTCGTCGCGTTCGACGACGCGCGCCTCGTCCGCCACATCCGTCATCTGATCCCGGACCATGTGACGGTGGTCAGCCTCGATGCGCTCCGGATCCCCGACGCGATGCTGTCGCGCGCCGAGCGCTATCTCGACCCTCTCAACTTCGCGACCAATTTCGCGTTCTTCCGCGACGACGAGCGGCTCCACACCCGGCTCGCCACCGCGAACTACTGGGCGCGCTATGGCGCCCGCGACGCCGCCTTGTGGTGCGTCCTGTTCGACGCCACAGGCAAGCCGATTGCCGAGTGGGAGACGCCGCTCGGCGACAACGAGCGCGCGATCGTGATCGACAGCCAGGCCGTGCGCCGCCGCTTCGGGCTCGGCGCGTTCGCAGGCCAGCTCTTTCTCCACGTCGTCCGCGTCACCGGCCACGACGTCGTCAAATACGCGCTCGACACTTTCTCCGATGACGGGATCGAGCTCTCCTGCACGCATGATGCGAATTCCTGGCCGGCCGACTTCTATGCCGGGCTGCCGGCGCCGGCGGCGGGCGAATCGGTCGTCCTCTGGGTGCAGAACTCGCACCCGACGCCGATACCGGCCGGCGCGTTCGGGCTCAACGTGATGGGGCGACCCGACATCGTCACCCTCGATGCCGAGATCCCGGCCTTCGGCAGCCACGCGCTCGAGATCGGCCGCGTCCTGCCCGGCGTCGCATGGCCGGCCCAGATCGAGGTCCGCGCCGGCAAGCACGCGGTGCGGCCGCGCTACGAGGTCGTCGGCCGCACCGGCCGGCGGCGGATCGCGCATGTCAACGTCGAGCGCGTCGACCTCGAGCCCGATCCGCGCCTACCCGAGCTCGCGAACCTGATGGGCAAGGGCTATATCCTGCCCGCACCGATCCTGCCGCCCGACCGGTGGCGGAGCCTCGCCTTGCCCACGCCGATGGCGACGACCCAGACGACGCTCCCGGTCGCGGCGATCGTGGTCGATGGATCGGGCCGCGAGATGGTGCGGCGGCGGCTCGGCTGCCTGCCGCGCGATCACGCGACGGCGGTCGATCTCACCGCCGCGGTCGAGGCGGCGGGCGGTCTCCCGTCCGGCTTCGGCCATGTCGAGCTCGTCTACGACTTTGCCGACGGCGGCGCCGGCGACGGCTGGCTGCACGGGCTGTTCCGCTACGAGGATCGGACGTCCGGTCACGCCGCCGATACGAGCTTCGGCGCCCACATCTTCAACACCGCGCTCACCTATCGGAACGAGCCGCAGTCCTATAACGGGCCGGCGCCCGGCCTCTCGACGCGGCTCTATCTCCGCCTCGGCGCGCTGCCGACCGAGACCCTGTGCCAGCTCATCTACCCCGCCTCGACGCCATGGCACGCGACATCGACGACCGAGATCGTGCTCCGCGACGACGTTGGCCGGGACATCGCGACGCGGCGGGTGGCGGTCCCTTGCGGCGGTTCCCATCTCTTTCTGGCGACGGAGACGTTCACCGAGGCGGAACGCCGCGCGGCCGGCAGCGAGGCCTACGTAATGATCCGCGACGCCACCTGCCGGTTGTTCGGCTATCATGGCCTCCTCAACGGGCACGGGGCGTTCAGCCTGGATCACATGTTCGGCTTCTGACCGCAGCGCGGGCCCGGCGCGCGTTCGGTCTCATTTCCAGGCATCAGACCCATGGCCCAGACCCATCACACCCGCCTCTTGATCCTCGGATCGGGCCCGGCCGGCTACACGGCCGCGATCTATGCGGCACGCGCGGCGCTGCAGCCGATGCTGGTCACCGGCATGGATGTCGGCGGCCAGATGAGCATCACCACCGACGTCGAGAACTATCCCGGCTTCGCCGATGTGATCCAGGGCCCGTGGCTGATGGAGCAGATGCGCGCCCAGGCCGCGCATGTCGGCACGCGTCTCCTCAACGACCTCGTCGTCGCGGTCGACCTGTCGGCGCGGCCGTTCCGCCTCGTCGGCGACAGCGGCGACACCTATCTCGCCGATGCGCTCATCGTCGCGACGGGCGCCCAGGCGCGCTGGCTCGGCATCGCGAGCGAACAGAGGTTCAAGGGGTTCGGCGTGTCCGCCTGCGCCACCTGCGACGGGTTCTTCTTCCGCGGCAAGGAGGTCGCCGTCGTCGGCGGCGGCAACACCGCGGTCGAGGAGGCGCTCTATCTCACCCACCACGCGACCAAGGTGACGCTGATCCACCGCCGCGACACGCTCCGCGCCGAGAAGATCATGCAGGACCGGCTGTTCCGGAACCCGAAGATCGCGCTGATGTGGGAGAGCGTCGTCGAGGAGATCACCGGCACCGATGCGCCGCCGTCGGTGACCGGGCTCCGCGTCCGCAACGTCAAGACCGGCGCGGTCGCGCCGATCGCCGTCGACGGTCTCTTCGTCGCCATCGGCCACGTGCCGGCGACCGCGATCTTCGTCGGCCAGCTCGACATGGACTCCGACGGCTATGTCCTGACCCGACCCGGCAGCACGACGACGAACATCCCGGGCGTGTTCGCCGCCGGCGACGTTCAGGACAAGATCTTCCGTCAGGCCGTCACCGCGGCGGGATCGGGCTGCATGGCGGCGCTCGAGGCCGAGAAGTTCCTCGCCGGTCACGCCGACCACGCGCTGTCCTCGGCGGCACAATAGGCGCGCGGCGAGCCGTATCACGGCCATGAATCTCGCGCACGCCAAGGCGATGGACTGGGACAAGCTGCGGGTCTTCCACGCCGTCGCCGAGGCCGGCAGCTTCACCCATGCCGGACAGGCCCTCAACCTGTCGCAATCCTCGGTCAGCCGGCAGATCAGCGCCCTCGAGCGCAGCCTCAACACCGCGCTCTTCCACCGCCACGCGCGCGGGCTCCGGCTCACCGAGCAGGGCGAGACGCTCTACCGCGCCGCCCGCGAGGTGTTCGCCAAGCTCGCCATGGTCGAGATGCTGGTCGCCGAATCACGCGACCGACCCAAAGGCCCGCTCCGCATCACGACGACCGTCGCGTTCGGCTCGATCTGGCTCACCGAGCGGATCAAGGAGTTCATCGACCGCTATCCCGACATCTCGGTCACCCTGATCGTGACCGACGAGGAGCTCGACCTGACCATGGGCCAGGCCGATGTCGGCATCCGGATGACACCGCCGCGCCAGGCGGATCTGATCCAGCGCCATCTGATCACGATGCACCACCGCGCCTTCGCCGCGCCCCAGTATCTCCGCCGCTTCGGCACGCCCAAGACGCTCGACGATCTCGACCAGCACCGCCTGATCGCCTACGACGAGACCTTCCACCCGCCCTTCACCAACATCAATTGGCTCCTCGAGGCGCGGGCCCGGACCGGCAACCCGCGACCGCCGGTGCTCCGCGTCAACAACATCTATGCGATGTTCCGGGCGGCGGCGACCGGGCTCGGCATCGCGCCGCTCCCCGACTACATGGCCAAGCTCGCGACCGATCTGGAGCCGATCCTGCCCGGGCTCGAGGGCCCCGGCTTCGACGTCTACTTCGTCTATCCGGAGGAGTTCCGTCACTCGAAGCGGATCGCGGTGTTCCGCGATTTCCTGCTCGCCAAGATCGAGGAAGACCGTCGCTGACGGCGCCCGCGGGCATGCACCGAGCGCATAACAGGGTTGCTCCGATTGGGGTGGATTACCCACGCTGCAGAGCCTATGTAATGAGACGTTGTTGCTGCAACGCAACATCATTGCAAACGCAAGTTTCGCCGGCTCGGGCCGAGGCAGCCCCGGTTGGCGTTCAGGTTCCGGACGCAAGGTCCGGAAGGGGTCTTCGGACCCTACGTCTCCCAGACGTGAAGCCTCCCTGTTGACTGGCCGGACCCCTCGGGGTCCGGCTTTTTTTGCGCCTGCTCAGGGGCCGCCGCAACGGCCGAAAGATGCCTGGGACCCTCAAGAACCTTTCGGACGGTTGCATAGGTCGGGGCGCCCAGCCATCGGGCGTCACCGCGGCGGTCCGGCTCCGTTCTTGTCCCGCCGCCGTGGCGCGGGCGGCCCTACAGGAACAGCCGCTCGCCCTTCATGTCCTTGTAGAGATGGGCGACGAACTCGGCATAGCCATTATAGAGAAGCGTCGGCGCGCGTTTATCGGAGCCGAGCGGCTTCTCGCTCGCCTGGCTCCAGCGGGGATGGGCGACCTCCGGGTTCACGTTGGCCCAGAAGCCGTACTCGCTGCCTTGAACGACCTCCCAAAAGGACTTCGGCCGCTGGTCGGTGAAGGTGAACCGGACGATCGACTTGATCGACTTGAAGCCGTATTTCCACGGCACCGCGAGGCGGAGCGGCGCGCCGTTCTGCCGCGGGATCGGCTTGCCGTAGAGACCGGTCGCTATGAAGGCGAGCTCGTTGGTCGCCTCCTCGATGGTAAGACCCTCGACATAGGGCCAGGGATACCAGAACTGCTTCTGGCCCGGGGCCACGTCGCGGTTCTGGAACGTCGTCATCGCGATGTATTTGGCGCCCGCCTTCGGTTGCGCGAGATCGACCAGCGCCTTCATCGGAAAGCCGCCCCACGGGACCGCCATCGACCACGCCTCGACGCAGCGCATCCGATAGAGCCGCTCCTCGAGCGGCATCCGCTTCAGAAGCGTGTCGATATCGATCGTCTGCTCCTTCTCGACCATGCCGTCGAGCGTGACGGTCCAGGGCCGGATCGGGAGCTTCTGCGCCGCCTTGGCGATCTGCTTGTGCGAGCCGAACTCATAGAAGTTGTTGTAGGTGGTCGCGAGGCGCTCCTCGGTGATCGGCCGGTCGAGCGTGTATTTGGGGTTGCGCTGCAACGGGTAGAGGCCCGCGCTGGGATCGGGATCGCCCTGGGCGAGTGCATCGTCGGGACCATACGTTCCGATGAGAGCGGTGCCGCCGAGCAGCATCGGGCCCGCGGCGAGCCCCTTCAGGAGGTGACGACGGTTCAACACCAGGTGCTCCGGTGTCGCCATCCGCTCCGGCAGCTCCCACCCGCGTTTCGTTCTCGTCAGCATGGATAGCCCTTTCGCTGGTCACGCGGCCGAGAATAAGGGTACCGGTCGCGATCGCGACCAATCAACTAATCGTCACCGCGCCATTCGATAACCGCCGTGCATCGTCTCGGCCCGCGCCGTCGTTAATTCAACGAGCTCGCGGCCGTGATGGTCATGGAAAGGCGCGACGGCTCTGGCAAGGACTACGCCGAGAGCATCCGCATCGGCGCGTGAAGTTAGTCGTGGCACACGCGCAACAACAGCGCGGACGCCCTGCCGGCTACGCCGCAAGCCGCGCGGAGTAGCCGGCAACGCCCCGCTCACGCGTGCGCGACCGCGGCCTTCTCCTTCTGGCTCTGGATCACCTGGTCGGCGAGCCGCCCGGTGAGCTCCTGGAGATGGTCGAACGTCGCGTGGAACGTGCCGACGCCCTGCGTCAACGACCGGAGCTCGACGATGAGATCATGGATCTCGGATTGCGGCATGTGCGCCTGCACGGTGTCCCAACCCGACCAGCCCTCACGCGGCACGTAGCCGAGGATCTGTCCGCGCCGCGTGCTGATCAGGCTGTGCACCTTGTTGGTGAAGTCGTTCGGCACGTCGATTTCGACCTTGACGATCGGCTCGAGCAGCACCGGTTCACATTTCGGCATGCCCTCGCTCATGGCGACGCGCGCCGCGAGCTTGAACGACATTTCGTTGCTGTCGACCGTGTGATATTGGCCGTCGGTCAGGGTGACGGCGACATCGACGACGGGAAATCCGAGCGGCCCGGCATCGAGGAACTCACGCACCCCCGCCTCGACCGCCGGGATGAAGTTGCGCGGCACCGACCCGCCGACGACCTTCTCGTTGAACTGGAACCCGCCGCCGCGCGGCACCGGCTTGATGTCGATGTGGACGTCACCGAACATGCCGTGACCGCCGGTCTGGCGCTTGAACCGGCCGTGCTGTGAGACCGGCTTTCGGATCGTCTCCTTGTAGGGCACCGACGGCCGCGCCGCCTTGGCCGAGACGTTGTAGCGGTTCCTCAACTTGTCGAGCGCGATCTGGAGATGGATCTCACCCTGGCCGCGGAGGAGGAGCTCGCGCGTCTCGGCGCTCTGGAGATAGGAGACCGACGGATCCTCCTCGCCGAGCCGCTGCAAGGCGCCGGTGAGCTTCACTTCGTCGGCGCGGTTCTCCGGGACGATCGCGAGCGTGAACACGGGCGTGAGTGGCGCCGGCCATGACGAGACGTCGGCCGGCGGCTTGCCCGAGGCGGTGAGGATCGCGCCGGTCTTGACCTCGTCCATGCGCCCGAGCGCGACGATATCGCCGGCGACGGTCTTGGCGAGTTTCTTGACCTGGCCGCCCAACATCGACAGAAGCGCGCCGATTCGCTTGTCGCCGAGGGTCGCGCCGTCGGCGATCGGCCCGCGCCAGACCCGCGCCACCGAGAGCTTGCCCGTGTGCGAGGCGTGAAAGGTCTTGAACACCTGGACCAGCGGCTCGCCGGTCGCGGCGATGCCGTGGCGTTCGGCTGTGACGGAGGCCGGCGGCACCTCGTGGCGGAGAAGCTTGAGAAGACGGCGGACGCCATTGTCGTGCTCGGCGGCGCCGAACATGACCGGAATGATGAGGCCCTGGGCGAGGTCCTTGCTGAGCTGTTCGTAGATCTCGGCCGGCGGCGGGACCGCCTCCTCGAGCAGCTTCTCGAGCAGCTGGTCGTCGAAGTCGGCGAGCGATTCGAGCAGTTTCTGGCGCGCCTCGCGCTCCTCGCCGGTGATCGATTCCGGTATCGAGATGAGATCGGAGGCTTGGCCCTGCTTGTAGCGATAGGCGCGCTCGCTGACGAGATCGACATAGCCGGTGAGCTTGTCGCCGTCGCGGATCGGCACCTGGCGGAGGACGAGCGGCCGCGACGAGATCGCCTGGATCGATTCGAGGACGTCGCGCACCGACTGCGCAGCGACATCCATCTTGTTGACGAAGAGAACGTAGGGGATCTCGCGATCGTCGAGATATTTGAGGAGCGGGGCCAGCGTCAGCGCGCGTTCGGTCGACGGCTCGTAGACGACGACGGCGCAATCGACGACGGCGAGCGCATTCACCGTCTCCTGGATCAGCTCGATCGAGCCCGGGCAGTCGATGAAGGTCCACTTGTCGCCGAGATACTCGGTCGTCCCGACATTGAGCTCGACGCTCATCTTGCGCGCCCGCGACTCGACCGAGGCATCGCCGACCGTATTGCCGTCCTTCATCGTCCCCTTGCGCGTCGTCGCGCCGGTGATCGAGAGGATGCTCTCGAGAAGGGTCGTCTTACCGCTCAGATAGGGCCCGACCAGTGCAGCGCACCGCGGGCCCGGATTTCCATTCCGGCTCATCGGTTCCGTCTCCCTAGTCCTCACGCGGCCCGTTGACGCGGCGCTCTGCGCTCTCGTCCGGCTCGCGCAGCGCGCGACCCGTCATCGGGCCTTCACCGAACTATTGTTCGGCGGTCGATGAGGCCATGCAAGCGGATTCGCCGGGTCGCGGACTAGGGCCGGAGCGATGCGGCCGCGCGCTGAATCCGGGTGCATGCGTCCTCGAGCAGTTCCGTCGCGGTTGCATACGAGATCCGGAAATAGGGCGACAGCCCGAACGCCTCGCCCTGGACGACCGCGACCCCCTCGGACTCGAGGAGATAGGTCACGAAATCGGTGTCGGTGCGGATCGTCTGGCCGGCGGGCGTCTTCTTGCCGATCGTGCCGGCGCAGCTCGGATAGACATAGAACGCGCCCTCCGGCGTTCGACACGAGATCCCCGTCGCCTGGTTCAGCATCGAGACGACGAGGTCGCGCCGTTCCTGGAACACCTTGTTATGGCGCGGGATGAAGTCCTGCGGCCCGTCGAGGGCGGCGATCGTCGCCACCTGGGTGATCGAGTTGGCGTGCGTCGTCGAGTGCGACTGGACATCGTTCATCGCCTTGATCAGCGCGCGCGGCCCGCCCGCGTAGCCGAGCCGCCAGCCGGTCATGCAATAGGACTTCGAGACACCGTTCATGGTGAGCGTACGGTCATAGAGCCGCGGCTCGACCTGGAGCGGTGTCACGAACGCGAAGTCGTCATAGGTGATATGCTCGTAAATGTCGTCCGACAGGAGCCACACATGGGGGTGGCGCATCAGCACGTCGGTGATCGCCTTGATGGCGCCGCGCGTGAAGGCGCCGCCGGTCGGGTTCGACGGCGAGTTGAAGATGAGCCACTTGGTCTTCGGCGTGATCGCCGCCTCGAGCACATCGGCGGTGAGCTTGAAGCCGTTCGATTCCTGGGTCGGAGCGAAGACGGGCTTGCCGTCGGCGAGCAGCACCATGTCGGGATAGGACACCCAATAGGGCGCGGGGATGATCACCTCGTCGCCTGGGTCGAGCGTCGCCAGCATGGCGTTGAAGATGACCTGCTTGCCGCCGCTGCACGTGGTGATCTGATCGAGCGCGTAGTCGATGCCGTTCTCGCGCTTGAACTTGCCGGCGATCGCCTTGCGGAGCGCGGGCGTGCCGGGGATCGGGGTGTAGCGCGTCTCGCCGTCGCGCATCGCCTTGATCGCCGCCTCGATGATATGGGGGGGCGTGTCGAAATCGGGCTCGCCCGCACCGAGGCCGAGGATGTCCCGGCCCTGCGCCCTGAGCTCGACGACCTTGCCGGTGAGCGCGTTGGTGGGCGACGGCTTGATGCGGGAAAGACGCTGGGCGATGATCGACATGGACGTGCTCGCGCGGGTTCCTGGGAAGCGGGCCTCAACCTAGAGCATCAACGGCCCGGATGGAACCACCTGCGCCGCTGACAGCGGGCCGGGCGCGCGCCATATTAGCGACCATGGCTACCCGGCTCGTCCAGCGCCCCGCCCCCGCGGGCGGCGTGCCTCATACGCTCGAATCCTCGTTCGCCCCGGCCGGCGACCAGCCGCAGGCGATCGAGGAGCTCGTCGGCGGTATCGACCGCGCCGAGCGCGACCAGGTGCTCCTCGGCGTCACCGGTTCGGGCAAGACCTTCACCATGGCGCACGTGATCCAGCGCACCGCCAAGCCGACGCTGATCCTCGCCCCCAACAAGACGCTCGCCGCGCAGCTCTACGGCGAGATGCGATCGTTCTTCCCCAACAACGCGGTCGAGTATTTCGTCTCCTACTACGACTACTACCAGCCCGAGGCCTATGTGCCGCGGACCGACACCTATATCGAGAAGGACGCCTCGATCAACGAGCAGATCGACCGCATGCGTCACGGCGCGACGCGCTCGCTCCTCGAGCGCCGCGACGTCATCATCGTCGCCAGCGTCTCGTGCATCTACGGCATCGGCTCGGTCGAGACCTATTCCAAGATGATCGTGACGCTCGCGGTCGGCGCGCGGATCGATCAGGCCGATGTGCTGCGCAAGTTCGTCGAGCTGCAATACCGGCGGAACGACCAGAGCTTCACCCGCGGCGCGTTCCGCGTGCGCGGCGATTCGATCGAGATTTTCCCCGCGCACTACGAGGATCGCGCCTGGCACGTCTCGCTGTTCGGCGACGAGATCGACCGCATCTGGGAGTTTGACCCCCTGACCGGCGAGCGGACCGCCGATCTCCAGGAGATCACCGTCTACGCCAACAGCCACTACGTGACGCCGCGACCGACGATCCAGCAGGCGATCAAGGAGATCAAGGTCGAGCTCAAGGACCGGCTCGATCTGTTCCGCACGACCGGCAAGCTCCTCGAGGCCGAGCGGCTCGAGCAGCGCACCACCTTCGACCTCGAGATGCTGGAGACGACCGGCCACTGCGCCGGGATCGAGAACTACTCGCGCTTCCTCACCGGCCGGGCGCCGGGCCAGCCGCCGCCGACGCTGTTCGAATACCTGCCCGACGATGCGCTCCTCATCGTCGACGAGAGCCACGTCACCGTGCCGCAGCTCGGCGGCATGTTCCGCGGCGACTTCAACCGCAAGTCGACGCTCGCCGAGTTCGGCTTCCGCCTGCCGTCCTGCGTCGACAACCGGCCGCTCAAGTTCGAGGAATGGGACGCGATGCGCCCGCTCTCGGTGTTCGTGTCCGCGACGCCGGGGCCGTGGGAGCTCGCGCGCACCGGCGGCGTCTTCGTCGAGCAGGTGATCCGTCCGACCGGGCTGATCGATCCCGTCTGCATCATCCGCCCGGTCGAGAACCAGGTCGACGATCTCCTCAAGGAATGCCGCGCGACCGCCACGGCCGGGTTCCGCGTCCTGGTGACGACGCTCACCAAGCGCATGGCCGAGGATCTCACCGAGTACATGCAGGAGGCCGGCGTTCGCGTCCGCTATCTTCACTCCGACATCGACACGATCGAACGCATCGAGATCATTCGCGATCTCCGCCTCGGCGCGTTCGACGTGCTGGTCGGCATCAACCTCCTGCGCGAGGGTCTCGATATCCCGGAATGCGCGCTGGTCGCTATCCTCGACGCCGACAAGGAGGGCTTCCTCCGCTCGCAGACCTCGCTCGTGCAGACGATCGGACGCGCGGCGCGCAACGTCGCCGGCCGCGTCATCCTCTACGCCGACACGATGACGGGCTCGCTTCAGGCCGCGATCGGCGAGACAAACCGCCGGCGCGAGAAGCAGGAGGCCTATAACCGCGCCCACGACATCACGCCCGAATCGGTCAAGAAGTCGATCACCGACATCCTGCAGACCGTCTACGAGGACGACTACGTCACCGTCGACACCGGCGATGAGGCGGCGCCGAACCTGATCGGACACAACCTCACCTCCTACATCGCCGATCTCGAGGAGCGGATGCGCGAGGCCGCGGCCAATCTCGAGTTCGAGGAGGCGGCGCGGCTTCGCGATGAGATCCGCCGCCTCGAGAACACCGAGCTCGGCATCCCGTCGGGGCCGCGCCGGCTCGCCGCGCGCATCCGCGCCGCCGAGACCAAGAAGAAGGCCCGGCGCCCGCCGCGGGCCGGACGAGGCCGGCCATGACGGCATCGACGCGGGGAACGGCGCTCGTCACCGGGGCGGGCCGGCGGATCGGACGGACGATCGCCGAGGCGCTCGCGGGTCTCGGCTATTCGGTCGCCATCCACTTCCAAAGATCACGCGCCGACGCTGAGGCGGTCGCGCATGCGATCGTCGCCGCGGGCGGCCGCGCCGCGGTCCTCGCCGCCGATCTCGGGCGCGAGGCCGAGACCCGCACGCTCGTCGCGCGGGCCGCGGCGGCGCTCGGGCCGCTCACCTGCCTCGTCAACAACGCATCGGTCTTCGATGCCGACAGCATCGCCTCGGCGACGCGCGAGAGCTGGGACGCGCACATGGAGGTCAATCTTCGCGCGCCCTTCGTCCTGATGCAGGATTTCGCCGCGCAGCTCCCGCACGATGCGACCGGCAACGTGATCAACCTGCTCGACGAGCGGGTGTGGAACCCGACGCCCTATTTCGTGTCCTACACCGTGAGCAAGATCGGCCTGTGGACGCTGACCCAGACCCTGGCGCTCGCGCTCGCCCCGCGCGTCCGCGTCAACGCGATCGGCCCCGGCCCGACCTTGCCGAGCGCGCGGCAGAGCCTCGCGCAGTTCGAGCGGCAATGGGCGGCGATGCCGTTGAAGCGCGGCACGACTCCGGACGAGATCGCGGCCGCCGTGCGCTTCATCCTCGATTCGCCGGCGATGACCGGCCAGATGATCGCGCTCGACGGCGGCCGACATCTCGGCTGGGCGCATCCGGGTGCGACGGTCGAGGTCTATGACGAATGAGCGCCGGCCCCCGGTGCAGAAGAGCGAGCAGCGACGACCGACCATGACACAGCCCCGCGCCCAGCCGCGCCACGATGCGCAAGCCGCGCCCCGCATTTACGCGATGATCGTGCGCGACCTCGTCCTCAACTGCCTGATCGGCGTGCACCGGCACGAACGTGACGGCGTGCAGCGCGTGCGCATCAATCTCGAGCTCGACGTCGTCGAAGACGACCGTCCCCGCGATGATCGCCTCGCCCATGTTCTCGACTACGAGGTGGTTCTCGGGCGCATCCGCGCCGCGGTCACGGCGGGTCACGTCAACCTGGTCGAGACCCTCGCCGAACGGATCGCGGCGATCTGTCTCGACTACCGCACCGTGGCCGCGGTCCGGGTCCGGGTCGAGAAGCTCGATGTGTTCGAGGATGCCGCGAGCGTCGGGGTCGAGATCCGACGGGCGCGTGGTGCACCCTGATCCGCGAACGATTCCGAGGGCTTAGGCGGGCCTTTTGCACAGTAGAGCGAAGCCACGGAGGCGCGCCCGGCGAATCGCGAAAAGACGCGTCGCGTTAACCCGGCAGCAATCCTGGTGCGCCCAAAATATTTGATATTTCAAAGATATAGAGGACGTGCACAAGAATGGATCAAGGCTCGAAAAGCCCTGGATTCCCTGAGGCATCGCCCCGATGTGGCGGCAATATCGACAGGCTTGTCCACAGAGGCGGTGGAAAATCGGCCGCTGCCGCCCCGCGCCGCGCCCGATTGACCGGGTCCGGCGCGCGAACCACCTGATCCTGAGATGACCGGAGACAGCGCCCGACCGACCGCGTCCGAGCCCCCCACCGCTCCGGACGCGCCGGGTGTCGCGGTGATCGAGGCGACGCTCCGCACCCTTCCCGGCCTCCCCGGCGTCTACCGGATGAACGGCGCCGACGGCGATGCGCTCTATGTCGGCAAGGCCAAGAATCTCAGGAAGCGCGTCGCCACCTATGCGCGCCCCGAGCGCCTGCCGCTCCGTCTCAAGCAGATGGTCGACGCGACGCTCTCGATGGAGATCGTGACGACCCACACCGAGGTCGAGGCGCTTCTTCTCGAGAGCAACCTGATCAAGCGCCTGAAGCCGCGCTACAATGTCTGCCTCCGCGACGACAAGTCGTTCCCGTTCATCCTCCTCACCGGCGACCACGATTTTCCGCAGCTTCTGAAGCACCGCGGCGCGCGCAGCCGGAAGGGCGCCTATTTCGGCCCCTTCGCCTCGGCCGGCGCCGTCAACCGCACGCTCGCGACCCTGCAGCGCGCCTTCCCGCTGCGCTCGTGCTCCGACCACGTGTTCGCGAGCCGGACGCGACCCTGCCTCCAGTTCCAGATCAAGCGTTGCACGGCGCCCTGCGTCGGACGCATCGCGGGCGCGGACTACGGCGCGATCGTCGCCGACGCGCAAGATTTCCTGTCCGGCCGGAGCCAGGAGTTGCAGCAGCGTCTCGCCGATCGCATGCAGGGGGCGAGCGATGGCCTCGAATACGAAGTCGCCGCAATCTATCGCGACCGCATCCGCGCGCTCGCCCAGATCCAGGCCCGCCAGGACATCAACATCGCGGGCCTCGGCGAGGCCGACGTGATCGCGGCCTACCAGGACGGCGGACACACCTGCATCCAGGTCTTCTTCTATCGCGCGGGCCAGAACTTCGGCAACCGCACCTATTTCCCGACGCACGCCCGTGACGTCGAGATCGCCGAGGTCCTCGAGCAGTTCATCGGCCAGTTCTATGCCGACAAGACGCCGCCGGCGCGCGTCCTGATCAGCCACGCCCTCCCCCAGCAGGCCCTTCTCGCCGAGGCACTCGCGGTGCGCGCCGGCCGCGCGGTCGAGCTCGCCGTGCCGGTGCGCGGCACCCGTCGTAAGGTCGTCGACAACGCGATCCTCAACGCGCGCGAGGCGCTCGGGCGCCGGCTCGCCGAATCAAGCGCGCAACGGCGTCTTCGCGAGGGCCTCGCCGAACTCTTCGGTCTCGATTCGGCGCCGCGCCGGATCGAGGTCTATGACAACAGCCACATCGGCGGCACCAACGCGCTCGGCGCGATGATCGTCGCCGGGCCGGACGGCTTCGACAAGGGCGCCTATCGCAAGTTCAACATCAAGGGTGCCGAGATCACGCCGGGCGACGACTATGCGATGATGCGCGAGGTGCTCGGCCGCCGCTTCGCGCGCGCGCTCAAGGAAGACCCCGATCGCGAGCGCGGCCAGTGGCCCGACCTGGTCCTGATCGACGGCGGCCTCGGTCAGCTCAACGCCGCCTGCGAGGTGCTGGCCGAGCACGGGATCGCCGATCTCGAGCTCGTCGCGATTTCGAAGGGACCCGACCGCGACGCCGGGCGCGAGCGCTTCCACGCGCCCGGGCGCGAGCCCTTCATGCTGCCGCCCAACGACCCCGTCCTCTATTTTCTGCAGCGGCTCCGCGACGAGGCGCATCGCTTCGCGATCGGCGCCCATCGCGCCCGGCGCTCGGCGGCGATCGGCCGTTCGCCCCTCGACGAGATCGCCGGCATCGGCGACCGGCGCAAGCGCGCCCTCCTGCATCGGTTCGGCTCCGCCGACGGCGTCGCCAAGGCGGGTCTCGGCGACCTCGAGACGGTCGACGGCATTTCTACGACGGTGGCACGACGCATCTATGATTACTTCCACGGCAACGGGTAGACTGTGATGGACGATCGGCCGGCCCGACCGGCGCAACGATGCGGACCGCGATGATCACGAGCCTGCCCAACCTGCTCACGCTGTTCCGTGTGGCCGTGATACCGGTCATTGTCGGCCTGTTCTTCTGGCCGAGCGATCTCGGCAGTTGGATCGTGTGCGCGCTGTTTTCGATCGCCGCGATCACCGATTTCTTCGACGGCTATCTCGCGCGACGGCGCGCGCAGCAATCATCGTTCGGGCGCTTCCTCGATCCGATCGCTGACAAGATTCTCGTCGCCGCGACGCTCCTGATGCTCGCCGGCACCGGCAAGATCGACGGCCTCGCTCTGATACCCGCCGCGGTCATCCTCTGCCGCGAGATCCTGGTCTCGGGGCTCCGCGAGTTCCTCGCCGGTCTCGCCGTCGCCGTGCCGGTCTCCCCGCTCGCCAAGTGGAAGACGACGATCCAGCTCGTCGCGATCGGGATCCTGATCGTCGGTGACGCCGGCCCGGCTGCGATCCCGGTCCGGCTGATCGGCGAGCTCGGCCTGTGGGCGGCGGCCGCGCTCACGTTCGCGACGGGCTACGACTATCTCGGCGCCGGGCTCGGCCACATGGGCGTCGGCGCCGCGACCAACACGGCGGACACCGACGAGACGACCGGGGACGAGCCGGTGGCGCACGGTCGCTAGCGATGCAGCGCGTTTTCGGCATCGCCGGCTGGAGTGGCAGCGGCAAGACGACGCTGATCACCAAGCTCATCCCCGAGCTGGTCGGCCGCGGCATGCGGGTCTCGACCATCAAGCATGCGCACCATCTCTTCGATGTCGACAAGCCGGGGAAGGACTCCCACGTCCATCGCGAGGCCGGCGCGACCGAGGTGCTGATCTCCTCGGTCCACCGCTGGGCGTTGATGCACGAGAACCGCGGCGCGCCCGAGCCGTCGCTCGCCGAGCTCGTCGCCAAGCTCGCGCCGGTCGATCTCGTGCTGATCGAGGGCTTCAAGTTCGGCGAGCACCGGAAGCTCGAGGTGCATCGTCCGTTGGTTGGCAAGCCCCTCCTCGCCGCGACCGATCCGGCCGTCGTCGCGATCGCGAGCGACGAGACCATCCCCGAGGCCCGCGTGCCGGTTCTGCCCATCGACGACATCCGTTCGATCGGCGATCTCGTCGTCGCGGCGAGCGGCCTCGCGCAGCGCGTGCCGCGCGGACGCTGAGCATGGCGCAGCTCTCCGACGACTGCTTCGCGTTCGGCGGCCGGCTCGCGACCGCGGCCGAGGCGCTCGACGAGCTCGACCGCCGGCTCGGCGTGGTTGTCGACCGCGAGACCATCGCCCTCGACGCCGCGCTCGGGCGCATCCTCGCCGAGGACGTGACATCGCCGCGCGCCGTGCCGCCGCACGACAACGCCGCCGTCGACGGGTTCGCCGTCCACCACGATGACCTCGCGCCCGATCGCGACACCCGCCTCGGGATCGTCGGACGTGCCGCGGCCGGCCATCCCTTCGCCGGGTCGCCACCGCGCGGCACGGCGGTCCGCGTCCTGACCGGCGCGCCGATGCCGCCCGGCCCCGACACCGTGTTCATGCAGGAGGACTGCCGCGTCGAGGGCGAGGACGTGATCGTTCCGCCCGGCATCAAGAAGGGCGCCAATCGTCGCCGCGCGGGCGAGGACATCGCGTCGGGCGCGACGATCCTCGGCAGCGGTCGGCGGCTCCGCGCCCAGGATCTCGGGCTCGCCGCCTCGGTCGGACGCACGACGCTCGGCGTCCACCGTCCGCTCCGGGTCGCGGTGTTCTCGACCGGCGACGAGGTGCGAGACATCGGGGCGGAGCTGCCGGCGGGCTGCATCTTCGATGCGAACCGGCACGTCCTCCTCGGCCTCCTCCGCGCACTCGGCACCGCGGTCTCCGATCTCGGCATCGTGCCCGATCGCTACGAGGCCGTGCACGCGGCGCTGGCGCGCGCCGCCGCCGGCCACGATCTCCTGGTCACGTCGGGGGGCATGTCGACCGGCGAGGAGGACCATGTCCGCGCCGCCGTCGCCGCGCAGGGCCATATCCATTTCTGGCGTCTCGCGATCCGCCCGGGCCGTCCGCTCGCCTTCGGCCAGATCGGGCGCGTGCCGTTCATCGGGCTGCCCGGCAACCCGGTCGCGATGATGGTGACGTTCCTCCGCTTCGCGAGGCCGGCCATCCTGCGGCTCGCCGGCGCGACCGTGACCCCGCCGATGCAGTTCCCGGTCCGCGCCCGCTTCGACTACAAGAAGAAGGCCGGGCGCCGCGAGTGGGTGCGGGTTCGCCTCGCCGCGGGCGAGGGCGGCATCCCGGAGGCGACCAAGTTCCCGCGCGACGGCGCCGGCATCCTCACCTCGATGGTCGAATCCGACGGGCTCGTCGAGCTGCCCGAGGAGTTGACTCGCGTGGAGCCCGGCACCATCGTCAGCTATATGCCGTTCAGTGAGGTCGCGTGATGCAGGTGCTCTATTTCGGCTGGGTGCGCAGCAAGATCGGCGTGCCGGGCGAGGACATCCGCCCGCCGGCCGATGTCGCGACCATCGCGGACCTGATCGTCTGGCTCAAAGGCCGCGGCCACGGCTATGCCGAGGCGTTCCGCGATCTGTCGATCGTGCGCGCCGCGGTGAACCAGGAGATGGCGCAGCTCGATGCGCCGATCCGCGCCGGCGACGAGGTGGCGCTGTTCCCGCCGATGACCGGCGGCTGAACCGGCGCGCGTCGCGATGATCAAGGTCCAGGCCGAGGATTTCGACATCGGCGCCGCGCTCGCCACGCTGACCGCGGGCAAGACCCATGTCGGCGCGCTCGCGAGCTTCGTCGGCCTCGTGCGCGACATCGCGGGCGAGCACCGGATCGCGTCGATGACGCTCGAGCATTATCCGGGCATGACCGAGCGCGCGCTCGCCGGTATCGAGGCCGAGGCGCGGGCGCGCTGGCCGCTCGATGACGTGCTGATCGTCCACCGCTACGGCCGGCTCGAGCCGGGCGACCGCATCGTCCTCGTCGCGACCACCTCCGCCCATCGCGACGCGGCGATGAACGCCTGTCACTTCCTGATCGACTGGCTCAAGACCAAGGCGCCGTTCTGGAAGCTTGAGGACGGCAGCGGTGGCGCCGCCTGGGTCGCCGCCCGCGACAGCGACGACGACGCCGCCGAACGCTGGCAGACGTCGCCGACGGCGCAGAAGTCGCCGACGTCGACGTAGCAGCGCGCTAGGACGGCTGGCGCACCAGCTTCTCGTAGTCGTCGCGGAGCCGTCGCGTCACCGGTCCGACCTGGTAGTGGTGCGGGCCGATCTGGCCGACGGCGGTCACCTCGGCCGCCGTTCCGGTCACGAACACCTCGTCCGTCTTGTCGAGCTCCGCCGGCATCAGCGCCCGCTCGACGACCTTGATCCCGGCCTTCTTCGCAAGACCGATCACCGATTTCCGGGTGATGCCGTCGAGGAAGCAGTCGGGCTCCGGTGTGTGCAACTCGCCGTTCTGGACCAGGAACAGGTTCGCGCCCGTCGCCTCCGCGAGCCGGCCGCGATAGTCGAGCATCAAGGCATCGTCGTAGCCGGACGCCTCGGCCTTGTGCTTCGAGAGCGTGCAGATTGTGTAGAGGCCGGCCGCCTTGGCCTTGACCGGGGCGGTGTCCGGCGCCGGGCGACGCCAGTCCGACCAGGCCAGCTTGATGCCGCGCTCGCGCGCCTCGGGCGAGAAATAGGACGGCCATTCCCAGACCGCGATCGCGAGATGGATCTTGGTCTTCTGCGCCGACACGCCGAGCTGCTCCGAGCCGCGCCAAGCGATCGGGCGCACATAGGCGTCCTTGTGGCCGCTCGCCTTGACGGTCAAGTTGGTCGCCGCGTCGATCTCGGCGACCGAATAGGGAATCTCGAAGCCCATGATCTTGGCCGAGTCGGCGAGGCGCTGCGAATGGTCGTTGAGCCGGAAGACCCGGCCCTCATAGACCCGCTCGCCCTCGAACACGCAGCTCGCGTAATGGAGGCCATGGGTCAAGACGTGAATCTTGGCGTCGCGCCACGGGATCAGCATGCCGTCGAACCAGATCTGGCCGTCCTGATCGTCGAAGTTCATCATGGGCCTACCCCTCGGTCGGGACACATTGTTTCGGAATTGGATTGCCATGCGTAACATTAATTGGCATATATGTCAATATGACTGACATAAAATCCAGCGCCAACCCTCTTTTCCTCCGCGAGGAGGAGCTGCGCCAGGGCATGGAGCTCCTGTTCTACGCCTACCGCGACTTCACCTCCGAGCCGGACGAGATCCTGACGCGCTATCGCTTCGGCCGCGCCCATCACCGGGTGATCTACTTTGTCGGCCGCAACCCGGACATGACGGTCTCCGACCTTCTCGGCATCCTCCGCATCACCAAGCAGAGCCTGTCGCGCGTCCTCGGCCAGCTCGTCCGCCAGGGCTTCGTCACCCAGACGCCCGGGCCGCGCGACCGCCGCCAGCGGCTTCTCCGCCTCACCGAGAAGGGCGAGGCGCTCGAGCGTCAGCTCTCCGAGGCGCAGCGCATCCGGATCGCCAGCGCCTATCGTGACGCCGGTGCCGACGCGGTCGAGGGCTTCCGCAAGGTCCTCCTCGGCATCGTCAATCCGCACGACCGCGCCAAGGTCGTCGAACGCGCTGCCGACCGCGCCGCCGACAGCGCCGCCGAGCGGCGCCGGCGCTGAGCGCTCAACCGAGCGCGATCGTGCCGGCGAGATAGAGGACGGCGCGACCGCCGATCCCGACGCGGTCGCCCCGGTCCTCGCAGACCAACACCCCGCCGCGCCGCGACAGCTGGCGCGCATCGAGCCGCGGCCGCCCGAGCCTTCGCGACCAATACGGGATCAGCGTCGAATGCGCCGAGCCGGTCACCGGATCCTCAGGGATACCGTAGGACGGCGCGAAATAGCGCGACACGAAATCGCAATCGGTGCCGGGCGCCGAGACGATGACGCCATAGGGATGGAGCGTCGCGAGCGCGGCCATGTCGGGCGCGAGCGCGGCGACGGTCTCCGCCGCATCGTAGAGCGCGAGATATTTCCTCGCGCGGAGGACGGCGCGGGGCGCCGCGCCAAGCGCCGCGTCGAGGCCGGCGGGTGGCGTACATGGCTCGGGCGGCAGCGCCGGGAAGTCGAGCTCGAAGAGATCGCCCTGGCGCGCCACCGCGAGCGGGCCGCTCCGCGAGGTGAAGGTCATCGTCGTGCGGCCAGGCTCGAGCACGGTCGCGATCACGAAGGCGCTCGCGAGCGTCGCGTGGCCGCACAACTCGACCTCGGCGAGCGGCGTGAACCAGCGGAGCGCGAAGCCCGCGCGCTCGCGCACGAAGAACGCCGTCTCGGACAGGTTGTTCTCCGCCGCGATCGCCTGCATCGTCGCGTCCGGCAGCCACGCATCGAGCGGACACACGGCGGCCGGATTGCCGCGGAACACGCGGTCCGCGAACGCATCGACCTGGTAGATCGGGATCTGCACGGCGCCGCTCAGCGTCCGGTGAAGGGCCGGACCGTGTGCGCGTGATCGATCGGACCGTGGCCGTGGCCGAAGCCGGGTGCCTGCCGGATCGCCGCATGCACATAGGCGAGACCGCGCGCCACCGCATCGCGGAGCGCGAGGCCCTGCGCGATCCCGGTCGCGATCGCGGAGGCGAGCGAGCAGCCGGTGCCGTGCGTGTGCTCGGTCCGAATGCGCGGCGCCTCGAAGGTCTCGATGCCGTTCCCCGTCACCAGCACGTTGTAGAGCCGCTCGCCCGCGAGATGGCCGCCCTTGAGGAGCACCGCCCGGCAACCGAGCGTCAGGAGCGATGCCCCGGCATCGCGCATGTCCTCGACCGAGCGGATGCGCATGCCCGAGAGGGCCTCCGCCTCGGGGATGTTGGGCGTCAGCAGCGTCGCGATCAGCGCGATACGCCGCTTGAGCGTCGCCGTCGCGGTCGGATCGAGGAGCGCGGCGCCGCCCTTGGCGATCATGACCGGGTCGACGACGACGGGCGTGTCGGGCGCGGCCGCCTCGATCACGTCGCACACGCCGTCGATGACCTCGGCCGAATGCAGCATGCCGGTCTTGATGCAGTCGGCGCCGATGTCGGCGAGGACGAGGCGCATCTGCTCCTGGATGAACGACACCGGCACCGCATGCACGCCATGAACGCCCTGCGTGTCCTGCGCGGTGAGCGCGGTGACCGCGGTCGCGGCATAGCCTTCGAGCGCGGTCACGGTCTTGATGTCGGCCTGGATGCCGGCACCGCCGCCGGAATCCGATCCCGCCACGATGAGAACGCGTCCCTTCACCGATCCTCCCGCCGTCTCCGCCGCCGGCGGAGCTTAGCGCGCGGCGCGCGCAATCGCATCGACGATCGTCTCGACCACATCGGCGACGAGGGCGCGATCCTGGCCCTCGGCCATGACGCGGATCAGGGGTTCGGTGCCGGACTTCCGGATCAGGACCCGTCCGGTCTTGCCGAGCCGCTTCTCGCCGTCGCGGACGGCCTTCTTGACGCTCTCGACCTCGAGCGGTTCGACCCCGTTATATTTGACATTGTCGAGCACTTGCGGATAGCGCTCGAACATCCGCCCGGCCTCGCTCACCGGGCGGTTCGACTGGAGGACGACCGCGAGAACCTCGAGCGCCGCGATCAGGCCATCGCCGGTCGTCGTGTAGTCGGACAGGATGATATGTCCGGACTGCTCGCCGCCCACATTGCAGCCGAGATGGCGCATCTTCTCGACGACATAGCGATCGCCGACCGGCGCGCGATGGAGCGCGAGCCCCCGCCGCTCGAGCTCGCGCTCGAGGCCGAGATTGGACATCACCGTGCCGACGATCGCCGCGCCGGCGAGGCGACCGGCGCCCTGCCACGAGGTCGCCACCATGGCGAGGAGCTGGTCGCCGTCGAGGATCTCGCCCTTCTCGTCGATGATGATGACGCGGTCGGCATCGCCGTCGAGCGCGATCCCGATGTCGGCGCGGTTCTCGATCACCGCGCGGCACATCGCCGCCGGGCTGGTGCTGCCGCAGTCGCGGTTGATATTGAAGCCGTCGGGCGCGACGCCGAAGCGGATGACCTCGGCGCCGAGCTCCCACAGCGCCGCCGGCGCGACCTTGTAGGCGGCACCGTGGGCGCAGTCGACGACGACCTTGAGACCGTCGAGACGGAGCCCCTTGGGGAAGGTGTTCTTGACGAACTCGATATAGCGGCCCTCGGCGTCGTTGAGCCGGCGCGCGCGGCCGAGATTGTGCGACGAGGCATAGGCGACCGAGAGGTCGCCGTCGACCAGCGCCTCGATCTCGGCCTCGGTCTCGTCGGACAGCTTGTAGCCGTCGGGGCCGAACAGCTTGATGCCATTGTCATGGAACGGGTTGTGCGAGGCGGAGATCATCACGCCGAGATCGGCGCGGAGGCTGCGCGTCAGCATCGCGACGCCCGGCGTCGGCAGCGGCCCGATCAGGATGACGTCCATCCCCATCGCGATGAAGCCCGCGGTCAGGGCCGGCTCCAGCATATAGCCCGAGAGCCGCGTGTCCTTGCCGATGACGACCGAGTGGCGGTGCGAGCCGCGCGTGAACAGCCGGCCGGCCGCCATGCCCACCCGCAAGACGGTCTCCGGGGTCATCGGCTCGGTATTGGCCCTGCCCCGGATGCCGTCGGTTCCGAACAGAGAGCGACGCATGGTACGGCTACCGTCGGCCATTGCAGTTCCCCGAGGATGATGAACGGACCCCCAGGGAAGTGCACCAAAAAAGTAAAACCCGCCTTACGGCGGCAACCCGCATCATGCGCCTTCCGGCGCGCCCTCCGGCGCGCCCTCGGGCACGATGGTCGCGCGGAGGACCGCGAGCGCCTGCGCCGCCTCGCGCACGTCGTGTACGCGATGGATGTGCGCACCCTGCGATGCCGCGCCGGCGATGGCCGCGATCGTGCCCGCCAGCCGGTCGGTCGCCGGTTCGCCGGCGGAGAGCGCGGCGATGAAGCTCTTGCGCGAGACGCCGAGGAGAACCGGGTAGCCCAAAGAGTGGAGGAGGGCGAGACGGCGGAGGAGCGTTGCGTTGTGGCCCGCGGTCTTGCCGAAGCCGATCCCCGGATCGACGGCGATGCGCCGCGCCGCGATCCCGGCCTCGATGCAGGCCTCGACCCGTGCGGCGAGGAAATGGTGCACCTCGCGCGCGACGTCGTCATAGCGCGGCGCCAACTGCATCGTCGCCGGCGTGCCTTGCATGTGCATGAGGACGACCGCGGCGTCCGACCCGGCGACTAGCGCGAGCGCCGCCGGATCGCCGGCGAGCGCGGTGATGTCGTTGACGATGCGCGCGCCGGCGGCGAGCGCCGCGGCCATGACCGACGCACGCCGCGTGTCGACGGAGACGACGATGCCGTCGGCGGCGAGCGCCTCGATGACCGGAACGACGCGGTCGCGCTCGACGTCGGGCGGCGTCGGCGCTGCGCCGGGCCGTGTCGATTCGCCGCCGACGTCGATGAACGCCGCACCGGCCTGGGCGAGTGCGCGGCCATGCGCGATCGCCGCCGCTTCCGTCGCGCGCTGCCCGCCGTCCGAGAAACTGTCCGGCGTGACGTTGACGACGCCCATGAGCCGGGCCCGGTCGAGCGCGATGCCCGCGAAGGACGAGCGCGGCGCGGCCAGCCGTTCGAGCCGTTCGGCGATCAGGGCACGCGTCGCGGCGTCGCGCCCCGCGCACCAGGACGCGAGCGCGGCGGCGGGAACGAGCGCCGTGCGCGGACCGGCCTCGAGGATGCGGCAGAGGGTGAACGCGAACCGGCCGCCGTCGATCGCGAGCGCGGCGCCTTCGGCGATCGCCTCGCGGGCATCGCCGCCCGCGATCACGCCGACCGGCTCGATCAGCGGCCCCTCGACAAGCGAAAAGCCCCGGACCGAGCCGGGGCTTTGCGTGACGTCCGACATGGGGCGCGCCTAGCGGCCGGGCTGCGGCTCCGGCTCGAGGCCGTCGGGGCCGCCGAGCCCCTCGCCGCGCCGCCGGCTGCCCGCCGTCGGAACCGACGAGCGGCGCCCGGCATCGCGGGTCGTGTCGTCGTCGGATGGCCGGTAGATCGGCTCGCCGAGCAACAGCGCCTTGACCTCGTCGCCGGAGAGCGATTCGTATTCGAGGAGCGCGGCGGCGATCTTCTCGAGCTGGTCGCGGTGCTCGGTGAGGATGCGGCGCGCGGCCTGCTCGGCCTCGTCGATCAGGCGGCGGATCTCCTCGTCGATCAAATGCGCGGTCGCGTCCGAGACGTTCTTGCGCTGCGTCACCGAATGGCCGAGGAAAACCTCCTCCTCGTTCTCGCTGTAGCGCAGACGTCCGAGACGGTCGCTGAAGCCGAACTCGGTCACCATCCGGCGCGCGAGCGAGGTCGCCTGGCGGATGTCGTCGCCGGCGCCGGTGGTCACGTTCTCGGGCCCGAACACGAGCTCCTCGGCGACGCGGCCGCCGAACATCATCGTGAGACGCGATTCGAGCTCGGTCTTGGAGAAGCCGTAGCGGTCCTTCTCGGGCAGCGACATCGTCACGCCGAGCGCGCGCCCGCGCGGGATGATCGTCACCTTGTGCAGCGGATCGTGGCGCGGCACCTTGAGCGCGACGAGCGCATGACCGGCCTCGTGATAGGCGGTGAGCCGCTTCTCGTCCTCGGTCATCACCATGGTGCGGCGCTCGGCGCCCATCAGCACCTTGTCCTTGGCTGCCTCGAAGTCGGCCATGGTGACGAGCCGCTTGTTGCGCCGCGCGGCGAGGAGCGCCGCCTCGTTGACCAGGTTGGCGAGATCGGCGCCGGAGAAGCCGGGCGTGCCGCGCGCGATGATCTTGGCATCGACGTCCGGCGCGAGCGGCACCTTCCGCATGTGGACCTTGAGGATCTGCTCGCGGCCGAGGACGTCGGGGTTGGGGACCACGACCTGGCGGTCGAAGCGGCCGGGGCGGAGAAGCGCGGGGTCGAGAACATCGGGCCGGTTGGTCGCGGCGATCAGGATCACGCCCTCGTTCGCCTCGAAGCCGTCCATCTCGACGAGGAGCTGGTTCAGCGTCTGCTCGCGCTCGTCGTTGCCGCCACCGAGCCCGGCGCCGCGATGGCGGCCGACGGCGTCGATCTCGTCGATGAAGATGATGCAGGGCGCGTTCTTCTTGCCCTGCTCGAACATGTCACGCACCCGGCTCGCGCCGACGCCGACGAACATCTCGACGAAGTCGGAGCCCGAAATCGTGAAGAAGGGCACGTTCGCCTCGCCGGCGATGGCGCGGGCGAGGAGCGTCTTGCCGGTGCCCGGCGGGCCGACCAGGAGGACACCCTTCGGGATCTTGCCGCCGAGGCGCTGGAACTTCTGCGGGTCGCGCAGGAACTCGACGACCTCCTCGAGCTCCTGCTTGGCCTCCTCGATGCCGGCGACGTCCTCGAACGTGACGCGGCCGACGCGCTCGGTCAGAAGCCGGGCCCGCGATTTGCCGAAGCCCATCACCTTGCCGCCGCCCGACTGCATCTGGCGCATGAAGAAGATCCAGACGCCGATGAGCAGCAGCATCGGGAACCAGGAGATCAGGATCTGGAACAGAGACGGTGCGCCGTCGTCCTCCGGCATCGCCTTGATGACGACGCCCTGTTTGGTCAGACGTTCCACCAGGCTGGGGTCGTTCGGCGAATAGGTCGAGAACGACCGGCCGTCCGAGTAGACGCCGTTGATGCCCTGGCCCTGGATGGTGACCTCGCGCACATTGCCCTTGCCGACCTCGTTCAGGAAGTCGGAGAACGGAATGCCGGCACTGCCCGAGCGCGAGCCGGGCTGCTGGAACAGGTTGAACAGGGCCACCAGGAGGAGGCCGATGATCACCCAGAGTGCCAGATTCCGGCCGAAATTATTCACAATCTACGTTCCCAACGGTCTAGGCCCAACGGTCGACGCCCAACGGTCGCGGGCGGCGGTGGAGGCGGGATCTGCCGCGGGCGAAGCGGACGCCATGGGGTAGTATCTAATGTGGCCCGCGCGTTAAACAACCGAAAATGCCGCGCCCGCGAGCGCGACAGGCGGTGAAAAGGCCACATCGACCGCGGGAATCGCATCCGCGCCGTTCACGATCGCGCGAAAATGCGGCACGAGCAGAAGGCGCCGGCCGTCCCATACCGCCGGCAGCGCCAAGGCCGCATCGCGCGGAAGCGGTGGCCGGGCGGCGAGCGCGGCCCAGCCCGCAGGACCGAGCGCACCGACCGTCGCGCCGGGAAATCGTGACCAGCCGGCGGCGAAGCGGAGCCGGAACCGGCCGTCCCAG
>VGEU01000024.1 GCA_016869145.1 Alphaproteobacteria bacterium
ACCCGCCGATCTACATGTCGACCGCGAGCCCCGAGGCCGGTGAGTTCGCCGCCCGCCACCGGCTCGGCGCGGGCTTCGCCTTCACCACGCTCCCAATCGCCACCGAGGCCGCGAAGTACTACCGCGCGCAGTGCCTCAAGAATGGCTGGGAGCCGAAGCCCGAGCAGATCATCTACCGCCTCGCGATGCACGTCGCCGACAGCGACGAGCAGGCGATCGAGGACATGCGCGAGGCGGGCGGCGGGCTGCCCGCGGTCGGTCTCACGATGCGCAACAAGGCGGTCGAGGCCGAGGCAGCGCGCGCCGGCTATTACGGCCGCGACATCGAGACCCAGCGCGGCCGGCTCCAGTCGCGCGGCCAGCTGATGGACCGGATCGACCGCGGCCAGCTCCTCGTCGGCACGCCGGAGACGGTCTTGAAGCAGATCAAGCGGATCCGCGACGAGCTCGGCGCGGGCGTGCTCGATCTCGTCGTCGCCTCGCAGCTCGGCGACAAGACGCTGAAGGCGATCGAGCTGTTCGGCACCAAGGTGCTGCCGCGGATGCGCGAGCTCTGAGCGGCGGCCGAGACGGACATCGGGATCGATGAGCGAGACCACCGCCTCCGGATCGGCGCGGCCGAGCTTCACGGAGAGCCATGTCGATGCGGACGGGTTCCGCATCCGCTATGTCGCGGCCGGCAGCGGCCGTCCGATCATCTGCCTCCACGGCGGCAGCGGGCTCCGGCTCTCCGGCGTGCACGAACGGCTCGCCGAAACGAGGCGCGTCATCGCCTTCGAGATCCCGGGCTTCGGCACTTCGCCCGCGAATGAGCGCTCGAAGACGATGGCCGAGCTCGGCGCCAGCATGAACCAGGCGATTGCCGCGCTCGGGATCGACAAATACGATTTGATGGGGACCTCGTTCGGCGGCCGGCTCGCGCTCTGGATGGCGGTCCAGCGCCCCGAGGCGGTCGAGGCCGTCGTCCTCATCGCGCCGGCGGTGATCCATGTCGGCATCTCGCCGTCGAAGGCCGCGCCCGAGGAGCTGCCGGGCCTCCTCTACGCTTATCCCGACCGCCAGCCGAAGCGTCCGCCGCTGCCGCCCGAGATCGACGCCAAGCAGCGCGCGCTGTCGCGCCGCATGATCACGGGCGAGCGCGACGCGGCGCTCGATGCGCGCCTCGCGACGTTCGAGCGGCCGGTGCTGGCGCTGTTCGGCACCGAGGATCGCGTCGTGCCGCCGACCAGCGCCCATCTGTTGCGCGAGGCGATGCCGAACTGCCACGTCGTCCTGATCTACGACGTCGCGCACGCGATCGACGCCGAACGTCCCGAGGCGGTCGCCGCCGTCGTCGAGGACTTCCTCGAGCGCCACGAGCGCTTCCTCGTCCAGCGCAAGAGCGGCCTCATCCACCCCTAGGCCGGGCGATGCGCTAGCCCCGGGTTCGCGCCGCGATCGCGATGCGGAGCTCGCCGAGCGGGCCGACCGCGAGCCGGTCGGCGGCGCCGATCACCGTCGTCGCGCCGTACTCCTCGACGATCGCGGGCCCGTCGATCGCGCGGTCGGCGGCGAGCCCGGCACGGTCATAGACGGGCGTCGTCACGGTCCCGATCGCCGCACCGAAATAGACCGGCCGCATCGCCTTCGGGGTCGCCGAGGGCCGCGCGGGCGCCGCCCACAGCCGCGCGATGTCGGGGCGCGGCGTGCGCGCGTGCGCGTTCACGTGCAGCCCGATCAGCTCGACCGGGCTCGCGGCATCGGCATGGCCGTAGCGGCGGCGATAGGCGTCCTCGAACCGGCGCCGGATGTCGGCGGCGCTCACGAGCGCGCCGAGCGGCACCTTGAGCGCGTGCTTCTGGCCGCGATAGCGGAGCTCGGCCGCGCGCTCGAAGGCGATCGCCGCGCCCGCGACCTCGCGCGCGAGCGTGCCGCCGCTCGCCGCCTCCATCGCGCCGAACCGTGTCGCCATCTCGTCGAGCACATTGTCGTCGAGGTCGACGACGAGGGTCTGGGCGTTGTCGATGCGGGCATCGGCGAGGAGCATGCCGACGGCGGAGAAATTGCCCGGCTCGGGCGGGATCACAACCGTCGGGATGCCGAGCTCGCGCGCCAGCGCGGCGGCGAAGATCGGGCCGCTGCCGCCATAGGCGAACAGCGCGAAGTCGCGCGGGTCGCGGCCGCGCTCGACGGTGAGGGTGCGGATCGCGTCGGTCATGGTGAGCGTCGCGAGCGTCGCGATGCCGTCGGCGACCTCGGCGATCGCGCTGTCGCCATAGCCGAGCGGGGTCGCGACGCGTAGGGCGATCGCCCTTCGTGCCGCCTCGGCGTCGAGCCTGAGCGCGCCGCCCAGAAACGCACCGGCGCCGATCCGACCCATCACGAGGTTCGCATCCGTCACCGTCGGCTCGACGCCGCGCTTGCCGAAGGCGACGGGGCCCGGGTCGGAGCCCGCGCTCCGCGGCCCGACGCGAAGCCGCGCCTGGGCATCGACCGCGGCGATCGAGCCCCCGCCCGCGCCGACCTCGACGATGTCGACGACCGCGCCCCGGATCGGGAAGCCGCGATCATAACCGCCGACGAAATAGGGCGAGCGGATATCGGTCCGGCCGCCCTCGACCAGCGCGCACTTGGCCGTCGTGCCACCCATGTCGAAGGCGATGAGATCGCCGAGACCGAGCGCCTCGGCATAGGCGGCGGCGCCGATGCAGCCGCCGATCGGCCCCGATTCGATCAGCGCGACGGGCTCGCGGATCGACCGCTCGACCGACAGCACGCCGCCGTTCGAGCCCATCATGTAGAACGTCCGCGCGAACCCGGCGGCGCGGAGCCCGCCGTCGAGCCGCTCGGCATAGCGGCGCATGCGCGGGCCGACATAGGCGTTGGCGGCGACCGTCGCGGTGCGCTCGAATTCGTACCACTCGCGGCTCAGGGCCGTGCCGGTCGAGACATAGACGCCCGGCAGATGCGCGGCGAGAAGTGCGGCCGCCGCCTCCTCGTGGCGCGGATCGACATAGGCGTTGAGGAACGAGACCGCGACGGCCTCGACGCCGGCCGCCCTCATCTCGGCCGCGATGGCGACGATGGCGTCGCGATCGAGCGGCACCAGGACCTTGCCCTTGGCGTCGATCCGCTCGTCGACCTCGAAGCGGAGCGGGCGCGGCACAAGCGGCGGATCGCGCCGATAGCCGAGGACGAAGGGCTTGGCCCGGTTGCCGCGGCCGATCTCGAGCGTGTCGCGGAAACCGCGCGTCGTCAGAAGCGCGGTGACGACGCCCGATCGCTGGAGGAGAGTGTTGATGACGAGCGTGGTGCCGTGCTTGGCGAGCATGGCGGCGGGAAGATCGACGCCGGCCTCGCCGATGCAGGCCATGACGCCCTCGAGCAGGTCGCCATAGGTCGTGAGGTGCTTGGCGCGCGCGAGCCGGCCCGTGGCGGGGTCGAACGCCACGAGATCGGTGAACGTGCCGCCGGTGTCGACTGCGAACAGGCTCGCCATGGTCCCTCTTTCGATCCGACTGCGAGTGCTATGCTCAACGCCGCATCCGGTCAACCGCTTCGCGTGGGCCGAGGGAGAGGACAATGGACGACTTGCAGAGGGCGGCGACGATCGATCCGATCACACTCGAGATCATCCACCACGGCCTGATCTCGATCGCGAACCAGATCTCGGCCAACATCACAAGAACCGCCTACAGCCCGCTCGTCTACGAGTACAAGGACTACGCCTGCGGCCTCGTCGACGCCGAGGCCCGCCTTGTCGCCCAGGCGGACGGCTCGATCCCGATCTTCGTCGCCAACGCGCTCGGCAATGCGGTCAGCGACGGGCTCCTCGTCTACGGCGCCGATGGGCTCGGGCACGGCGATATCGTGATCTCGAACCACGGCGGCACGCTCGGCCAGCACCTCAACAACGTCGTGATGTATACGCCGGTCCGGATCGGTGCGAACCGCGAGCGGCTGGTCGGCTTCATGTGCGTCCTCGTTCACTGGATCGACGTCGGCGGCAAGCTGGTTGGCTCGTGCAGCCCGAACGATTCGACAGAGATATTTCAGGAGGGCATCCAGTTCCGCACCGTGAAGGTGTGGTCGCAAGGCGCGCCGGTGCGCGAGATGTACCGGATGATCGAGTACAACACGCGCTTTCCCGAAATGGTGCTCGGCGATCTCGAGGCCCAGGTCGCCGGCACGCTCCAGGGCCGCGATCTCTTCCTCGCGCTCCTCGACCGCCACGGCGCCGACACGATCGAGCGTGCCATCGCCCTGATCTGGGACAAGTCCGAGGCCGCCGCGCGCGCGGCCGTGCGCGCGCTCCCCGACGGCGTCTACCGCGCCCGCGCTTTTCTCGACGACGACGGCGTCGCCCTCGGCGCGCCCGTCGCGGTCGAGGTCGCGGTCATGATCGCGGGCGATGCGATGACGGTCGATCTGTCCGGGGTCGCCGACCAGCTCGAGGGCCCGCTCAATTCGGGCCTCCACGGCGGCGCGATCCCGGCGGCGCGGATCGCGTTCAAATATCTCACCACGCCGGAGGAGCCGGCGAACGAGGGGAGCTTCCGCCCGCTCACCGTCGTCATCCCGGAAGGCAAGTTCCTGAGCGCGACCGGCAACGCGCCGCTCGCCCTCTACAGCGCACCACTTCCGACCGTGATCGACACGATCCTCCGCGCGGTGGCCGGCGCCGATCCCACCCGCGTCGCCGCCGCCCATCACGGCACCTTCGCCGCGCACACCATCTTCGGCCGCAAGCCGGAGACGGGTGAACTCTACCAGCAGCTCGATACCGGCCCCGGCGGCTGGGGCGCGAGCGTCGCTGCCGACGGACCCGGCCCGTTCAAGTCGATGGCGCACGGCGACACGATGGACGTGCCGGCCGAGGCGCAGGAGGCGATGTTCCCGCTCCGCATCCTGCAGATGGCGCTCCGCACCGATTCCGCCGGCGCGGGCCGCCATCGCGGCGGCCTCGGTATCGAGAAGCTGGTCGAGATGCTGGCGCCGGCCGGGCTCAGCCTGACGATCGAGCGCACCGGCTGCCCGCCCTGGGGTCTCGCCGGCGGCGAAGCGGCGAGTCCGGGCGAGGGGATCATCGAGCGCGCGGGCGAGGCGCCGATCCGCATCACGAAGAAGAACGTCAACCTCGCGGCGGGCGACCGCATCCGGATCCGGACCGCGGGCGGCGGCGGCTACGGACCGGCGCATGAGCGCGCGCCCGATGCGGTCGCGGCCGACGTGCGCGCGGGCTATGTCGGCCGGGACGTCGCGCGCGCGATCTTCGCCGTCGCGCTCGACGAGACGGGCGCGGTCGACCGTGCCGCGACAGAAGCCTTGCGCGCGCGGGCTCAGTCGAAGCCGGGCGGCGCGACGAAGCCCTGATACTCCGCCTCGAGGAGCCGCGCGAACTCGATCGTCGTGCGGTCGCCGTATTGCGGCCCGATGATCTGCACACCGACCGGCCGCCCGTCGCGCGTGAACCCGATCGGCGCCGCCGCCGAGGGCAGATAGAACAGGCAGGAATAGCCGGCCCAGTAGATCTGGTTCATGAACGGCGTCGTCTTGCCGCCGATCGAGAGCGTCCGCTCATAAGGCGGGGTGTCGAGATGCGGGAAGGTCGCGGTGCACAGCACCGGCGCGAGGAGGAGATCGTACTCGGCGAAGAACGCGTGCCACTTCCGCCGCAGCCGGTGGCGATGCTCGTTGAGCCGCAGCCAGTCGCGGTGGAGGAGGGTGTTGCCGCGGAGCATCCGCGACACCTTGGTCTCGGTGCCGGGCGGCAGCGCCGCGAGCTGATCGCGGAACCGCGCCTGGTCCTCGTCGGAGAAGCGCGCCGATGTGGCGCCGCGAAGGAGCACGTCGAACGTCCGGTGGGCGTCCTCGAGGTCGACATCGGGCCGCGCGCGGTCGCTGATCTTCACCTTCTTGCCGGCGAGGAACTCGGCGAGCTTGGCGAGGAGCCCGACGATCTCGGGATCGACGGGCGCGGTCTCGTGGTCGAGGACGATGCCGATCCGGAAGTCGCGGAGCCGCGTCTTGCGCGGCGGCGGCAGAGCGAGCCGCCAGCCGGCCGCGTCGATCTCGTCGGGTCCGGCGAGCGTCGCGAGCCCGACCGCGAGATCGTCGGCGCTTCGCCCCATCGGCCCGATCGCCAGGATGTCGAGCGGCGCCACGTTGTCGTTGAGCGCGTGGCCGTCGGTCGGGCAGATGCCGAAGGTCGGCTTGAGGCCGAACAGACCGCAGAACGCGGCCGGCGTGCGGATCGAGCCGGCGATGTCGCTGCCCATCTCGATGCCGGTGAGCCCGGCGGCGAGCGCGGCCGAGGAGCCGCCGGACGAGCCGCCCGGCGACATCGCCTTGTTCCACGGGCTCACCGTGCGGCCGTAGATCGCGTTGAAGGCCTGCGGATCGGCGAGCCATATCGGCACGTTGGTCTTGCCGAACACGATCGCGCCGGCGCCCTGCCAGCGGTCGACCGCGAGCGCGTTGTGCCGGGCGCGGTTGTCCTTGTAGGCCGGCACGCCCCACGTCGTCGGCAGGCCCTCGACGTCGAAGGAGTCCTTCACCGTCATCGGCACGCCGTGGAGCGGTCCCCAGCGCTTGCCCTTGGCGAGCGCGCGGTCGGCGGCGCGGGCGCGCTTGCGCGCCTTCGCGATGTCGGTCGCGATGATCGCGTTGAGCGCCGGGTTGTAGCGCTCGACACGGGCGAGATAGTGATCGAGGAGCTCGAGGCACCCGATCTTCTTGCGCTGGATCAGCCGTGCGAGCGCGCGGGCCGGCAGGAAGGCGATGTCAGGCATGGGTAGTCCCTTCTTCGATGCGCACCGGGGCGGCGCGCTGCGCTGATGCGGTCAGCGGGGAAGCTGGCTCGATCCCATCAGGAACACATCGATCGCGCGGGCGCATTGGCGGCCTTCGCGGATCGCCCAGACGACCAGCGACTGGCCGCGCCGCATGTCACCGGCGGCGAACACGCGATCGACGGAGGTGCGGTAGTCGGTCGTGTCGGCGCGGACGTTCTGGCGCTGATCCACCGCGACGCCCGCATCGGCGAGAAGCCCATCCTGGCGTGGCCCGCGGAAACCCATCGCGAGGAGGACGAGATCGGTCTCGAGCTCGAACGTCGAGCCCACGACCTCCACCATGTTCACGCAACCCGACGCGTCCTTCTCCCATGCGACGCGGACGCATTCGAGCGCGCGGACGCGGCCCTTGTCGCCGAGCGCGCGCTTGGTGAGGACCGCCCAGTCGCGCTCGCAGCCTTCCTCCTGCGAGGACGAGGTGCGGAGCTTGAGCGGCCAGTTCGGCCAGGTCAGCCCCTTGTCCTCCTTCTCGGGCGGGCGGGGCATGATCTCGAGCTGGGTGATCGAGGCCGCGCCCTGGCGCACCGAGGTGCCGATGCAGTCCGAGCCGGTGTCGCCGCCGCCGATGACCACGACATGCCGGCCGGCCGCGGTTATGGTGCCGGCCGGGGCGGCGGTCGCCTCGTCATCGCCCGCGACGCGCTTGTTCTGCTGGGTCAGGAAGTCCATCGCGTAGTGGATGCCGTCGAGCGCGCGGCCGTCGACCTCGAGATCGCGCGGCCATTCGGCGCCGCCGGTCAGCGCGACGGCGTCGAACTCGGCGAGAAGCGCCGACATCTTGAGGTCGCGGCCGATCTCGACGCCGGTGACGAAGCGGACACCCTCGACCTCCATCTGCGCGATGCGGCGGTCGATCAGCGATTTCTCCATCTTGAAGTCGGGAATGCCGTAGCGGAGGAGGCCGCCGATGCGGTCGCTCTTCTCGTAGAGCGTCACGTCGTGGCCGGCGCGCGCGAGCTGCTGGGCGCAGGCGAGCCCGGCCGGGCCCGAACCGACGACCGCGACGCGCCGCCCGGTGTGCTGCACCGCCATCACCGGGTTGATCCAGCCCTCCTCCCAGCCGCGGTCGACGATCGCGCATTCGATCGTCTTGATGGTGACCGGCTGGTCGTCGATGTTGAGCGTGCACGCCGCCTCGCACGGCGCCGGGCAGATGCGGCCGGTGAACTCGGGGAAATTGTTGGTCGAGTGCAGGGTCTTGAGCGCGGTCTCCCACTGGCTCCGGTAGACGAGGTGGTTCCAGTCGGGGATCAGGTTGTTGACCGGACAGCCCTGATGGCAGAACGGAATGCCGCAATCCATGCAGCGGCCGGCCTGCTTGCCGAGATCGGGATCGGCGAGCGGCTTGACGAACTCGCGCCAGCTCCGCCGGCGCTGATCGAGCTTCTCGTAGCCGCGATCCTGGCGCTCGAATTCGAGGAATCCGGTCGGCTTGCCCACGGCGCGCCTCCCCCTACTCGGCGGCCGCGGGCGTTCGCCGCGCGTCCTGAAGCTCGAGAAGCGCGCGGCGGTAGTCGCGCGGCGTCACCTTGACGAAGCGGCCGAGCGCGCGATCCCAGTCCTCGAGCAGCGCCTTCGCACGCGCGCTCCCGGTGAAGAGCTGGTGGCGCTCGATCAGGACGCAGAGCCGCTCGGCATCGAAGCGGAGCGGATCGCCCATGCCACTGTCCTCGGTCGAGAGCGCGCGCTGGCGCGGCCGACCGGGATCGTCGGCGGGCTCGGAACCGGCCGGCGCGATCGTCTCGATGTCGACCATCGCGGTGTTGCAGAGCCGCGTGAACACGGCCTCGGGGTCGTAGACATAGGCGAGGCCGCCCGACATGCCGGCGGCGAAATTGCGTCCAGTCGCGCCGAGGACGACGACGACACCGCCCGTCATGTACTCGCAGCCGTGATCGCCGGTGCCCTCGACGACCGCGATCGCGCCCGAGTTCCGCACCGCGAAGCGCTCTCCCGCGACGCCCTCGAAATAGGCCTCGCCCGCGATCGCGCCGTAGAGGACCGTGTTGCCGACGATGATGTTCTCGGTCGGGTCGCGGCGTGCGGTCCGCGGTTGGCGTACGACGATGCGACCGCCGGAGAGGCCCTTCCCGACATAGTCGTTCGCTTCGCCGGTGAGCTCGAGCGAAACGCCGCGGGCGAGGAAAGCGCCGAAGCTGCCGCCGGCGGTCCCGGCGAGCCGGATCGCGATCGTGTCCTCGGGGAGGCCGGCGTGGCCCCAGCGCCGCGCGACCTCGCCCGACAGCATCGCGCCGACGGTGCGGTGGACGTTCCGGATCGCGCCCTCGATGCGCACCGGCTCGCGCCGTTCGAGCGCGGCCGCGGCCTCGGCGATGAATGTCCGGTCGAGCGCGCGGTCGAGATGGTGCTCCTGCCGCTCGCGGTTATGGGTCGCGACGCCGGGCTGCACGTGGGGCTGGAACAGGATGCGGCGGAGATCGACGCCCTTCGCCTTCCAGTGGTCGACGGCGCGGCGCATGTCGAGCCGATCGACGCGGCCGATCATCTCGTCGAAGGTGCGGAAGCCGAGCCGCGCCATCAGCTCGCGCACCTCCTCGGCGACGAAGAAGAAGAAGTTGATCACGTGCTCGGGTTGGCCGGTGAAGCGCGCGCGGAGCACCGGATCCTGGGTCGCGACGCCGACCGGGCATGTATTGAGGTGGCACTTCCGCATCATGATGCAGCCGGCCGCGATCAAGGGCGCGGTCGCGAAGCCGAACTCGTCGGCGCCGAGGAGCGCGCCGACGACGACGTCGCGCCCGGTGCGGAAGCCGCCATCCACCTGCACGGCGATGCGGCCGCGCAGCCCGTTGAAGACGAGAGTCTGCTGCGTCTCTGCGAGCCCGATCTCCCACGGCGAGCCGGCGTGGGTGAGCGAGGTGAGCGGGCTCGCGCCGGTGCCGCCCTCGAAGCCCGCGATGGTGACATGGTCGGCGCGCGCCTTGCTGACGCCGGCGGCGACCGTGCCGACGCCGACCTCGGAGACGAGCTTCACCGACACGCGGGCCTTAGGGTTGACGTTCTTGAGGTCGTAGATGAGCTGCGCCAGATCCTCGATCGAATAGATGTCGTGGTGCGGCGGCGGCGAGATCAGCCCGACGCCCGGCGTCGAGTGGCGCACCCGCGCGATGTTCTTGTCGACTTTGTAGCCGGGAAGCTGGCCGCCTTCGCCGGGCTTGGCGCCCTGCGCCATCTTGATCTGGATGTCGTCGGCGTTGACGAGATATTCGGCCGTGACGCCGAACCGGCCGGAGGCGACCTGCTTGATGGCCGAGCGCATCGAATCGCCATTGGGTAGTGGCTTGTAGCGGTCGGCTTCCTCGCCGCCCTCGCCGGTGTTCGACTTGCCGCCGATACGGTTCATGGCGACGGCGAGCGTCGTATGCGCCTCGCGGCTGATCGAGCCGAAGCTCATCGCGCCGGTCGCGAAGCGGCGGACGATGGACGCGGCGGGCTCGACGTCCTCGAGCGGAATCGGCACTTCGGCGACCTTGAACTCCATCAGCCCGCGGATGGTGAGAAGCCGCGTCGACTGCTCGTTGATCGACTGCGCGAAGGCGCGGTATCTCTCGAGCGAGTTGCCGCGAACCGCATGCTGCAGCGCCGCGACCGAATCTGGCGTCCACGCGTGGTCCTCGCCGCGCAGCCGAAACGCGTAGTCGCCGCCCGGCTCGAGGAGATTGCCGTCGATCGGATCGGGGGTGTAGGCGGCGCGGTGGCGGGCGACCGCCTCGGCCGCGATCTCGGCGAGCGCGACGCCCTCGATCGTCGACGCGGTGCCGGTGAAATATTTCTCGACGAGCGCGGTCGAGAGGCCGACCGCGTCGAAGATCTGCGCGCCGCAATAGGACTGATAGGTGGAGATGCCCATCTTGGACATCACCTTGAGGATCCCCTTGCCGATCGCCTTGAGATAGTTCTTCTGCACCTCGGCGGTCGACTGCGCGAGCGCGCTCTCGACGCGGATCTGCTCGAGCGTCTCGAACGCGAGATAAGGATTGATCGCTTCCGCGCCGTAGCCCGCGAGCACGCAGAAATGGTGCACCTCGCGCGCCTCGCCGGTCTCGACGACGAGCCCCGTCGAGGTCCGGAGGCCCTGGCGGATCAGATGGTGGTGGACCGCGGCCGTCGCGAGGAGCGAGGGGATCGGGATGCGCGCGGCCGACACGGCGCGGTCGGAGATGACGAGGATGTTGTGCCCGGCGAGGACGGCCTCGGTCGCATCGCGGCACAGCCGATCGATCGCGGTCTCGAGCCCGCCGTCGGAGGCCTCGGCCGGCCAGGTCGCATCGAGCGTCGCGGTGCGGAACGCGTCGCCGACCAGCGTCGAGATGGCGCGGATCTTCTCGAGATCGGCATTGGTCAGGATCGGCTGCGCCACCTCGAGCCGATAATGCGTGCCGGCGTGATGGCCGAGGAGGTTGGGGCGCGGCCCGATCATCGAGACGAGCGACATCACCAGCTCCTCGCGGATCGGGTCGATCGGCGGATTGGTGACCTGGGCGAAATTCTGCTTGAAGTAGTTGAACAGAAGCTTGGGCTTCCGCGACAGGACGGCGATCGGCGTGTCGGTGCCCATCGAGCCGACGGGGTCGTCGGCCTCCTGCGCCATCGGCTCGAGGAAGAACTGCATGTCCTCCTGGGTGTAGCCGAACGCCTTCTGCTGGCCGAGCCGCTCGGCGCGATCATTGCGCAGCAACGGGCCGTCGGCGGCATGCATGTCGGGAAGCTCGCCGAGCTTGACCTGCGTCGCCTTGAGCCAGTCCTCGTAGGGGTGCGCATCGGCGAGCGTCTGCTTGATCTCGGCGTCGTCGATGATGCGACCCTGCTCGAGGTCGATCAGCAGCATCTTGCCCGGCTGCAGCCGCCACTTGCGGACGATGCGCTCCTCGGGCACCGGCAGCACGCCGACCTCGGAGGCCATGATCACGTGATCGTCGTCGGTGATCATGTAGCGCGCGGGGCGAAGCCCGTTGCGGTCGAGGGTGGCACCGATCTGGCGCCCGTCGGTGAACGCGATCGCCGCCGGGCCGTCCCACGGCTCCATCAGCGCGGCGTAGTACTCGTAGAAGGCGCGCCGCTTCGGGTCCATCAGCGGGTTGCCGGCCCACGCCTCGGGGATCAGCATCATCATCGCGTGCGCGAGGCTGTAGCCGCCGGCGACCAGGATCTCGAGCGCGTTGTCGATGCAGGCGGTGTCCGACTGGCCGTGCGGGATCAGCGGCCACATCTTGTCGAGATCGGGCCCGATGAGATCGGATTCCATCCCGTTCCGCCGCGCATACATCCAGTTGACGTTGCCGCGCACGGTGTTGATCTCGCCGTTGTGGGCGAGGAAGCGGTACGGGTGGGCGAGCCGCCAGGACGGGAAGGTGTTGGTCGAGAAGCGCTGGTGGACGAGGGCGAGCGCGGATTCGGTCAGCGGGTTGCGGAGATCGACGTAGAAGCTCTCGACCTGCGGCGCGAGAAGGAGGCCCTTGTAGACGACCGTCCGGGTCGAGAAGGACGGGATATAGAGCTCGTTGATGTCGGGCAGTCCCTTGGTCGCGGCGAGCGAGCGGACGCTGTTCAGCGTCTGCTTGCGGATGGTCAGGATCTTGCGCTCGAATGCGTCCTGGTCCTTGAGCTTCGGATTGCAGGCGACGATCGCCTGGCGGATGACCGGCATCGTCTCGAGCACGCGGGTGCCGAGGCCGTTGGTGTCGACGGGGACGTCGCGCCAGCCGAGAAGGGTCTGGCCCTCGGCCTTGGTGAAGCGCTCGAGGTGCTTGATCGCGACCTCGCGCGCCGGCGCGCCGCGCGGCAGGAAGCACATGGCGACGGCATAGCGGCCGGGCGGCGGCAGGCTCGCGCCGACCTCGCTCGCCCAGGTGCGGAGGAGCCGGTCCGGGATCTGGATCAGGCAGCCGGCGCCGTCGCCGACCAGGGGGTCGGCGCCGACCGCGCCGCGGTGGTCGAGATTGACCAGGATCTTGAGCCCCCGCGCGATCAGCTCGTGCGACTTCCGGCCCTTGATGTTGACGACGAAGCCGACGCCGCACGCATCGTGCTCGTTGCGGGGGTCATACAAGCCCTGAGGCGGCGGCAATCCCATCGACACGACCCTCGACCTGCCTTCCCCGCGGTCTCCGCCCCGGCGGAAGGGCCTTGATTTGCAACACTATGCATGAGCCTCGGGGGGAACGCGAAACCCTCCGCATTGGCCCGTCGGAGCCGCAGGGTCCGGGTCGTTCGGTCGCGTTCGGCCGGCAGGCTCTAGGCTGCTCGAAGCATTCTAGGCGAACGCGCCGACCCGCAACAGCACCGAACTGCCGCACCCCCGGCGCGACTGGGCGATGGATCGCGCCGCATCCCCCATTTGGGGCATGACAGGGCATGCTGGAGCCCCTACGGTCGCGCCTGCCGGCGGCCGGATGGTCCGGCCGGATGGCGTCGTCGTTGCCCTTCAATGCCGCGGGTCGCGTATCTGGCCAGGTATCGGGGGCGGCTCAGGAACAGAATACGAAAGATGTTACGACCCCCCGTAGCAACTCTCGTCGCGTTAGTTGTCGCACTTGCAACGCTGACGGCCCCCGGTATAGCGCGCGCCCAGGTCTCGCTCGGGTTCGAGATCGTCGGCATGACCGCGGCGCGCCCGGCGTCTGAAGCAACCCGGCCGACCGCGACGCCCGCGCCCGAGCCCGCGACCACGCGGGCGACGCCCGCGCCCGCGACGACCCGGGCGACCAGGGTCGTGGCGCGCCCGACCGAGACCACGGCATCGCTCCTCGAGGCGGCCGGGTCGGCGCGGCAGTCGATCGCGGCATTCACCCTCCCGGCGCTCGCATTGGCCCCCGATCTCGGGGTCGAGACAGCGCTGCCGGCCCCGATGCCGGGTCCGACGCTCGTGACCAGCGCACTCGCCCGAAGCGGCCCCTGGAACGCACCCCTCCCAGACGAGGCCGTGGCGACCGCACCGAAGGTGGTGGCGAACGTGACCACGGCGGTGGCCGAAACGCGGGCTGTGGCGGCCGCGCCGGCGACCGAGAGCCGCGCGCCCGAGAGCCGTGCGCCAGAGAGCCGGGCGCCAGAGAGCCGGGCGCCAGAGAGCCGGGCGCCGGACCGGGAGGGCGTGCCGACGGTCCTTTTCCTCGGCCTCCTCGCGCTCCTCCTGTCGGCCGGGCACCGGCTCGCGCGGCGATCGAGCGTGGTCGCCCCGTGGCAGGCCGCGCCCGCCCGCGATACGCGGTTCTACTGGTTCGGGACCATCGCGCTGTCGCGGCGGCGGCTGCCGACGCTGGCGCGCGATCTGCCGGTGCCGCGTCCGCTCGCCATGGCGCCGGACGCGCCGGCGGCGTCCGTCATTCCGATCGATGTGGACCTGCCACCACCTTCCTCGCCGGAGCCGCAGCCGGTCGCCAAGCGGCGGCGGACGCGCGCCGACGATGCCGCGGCGACGGCGACAGCCCGACGCGCCCGGCATGCCAAGGCGGCCGATGGGCCGGTCGCGCTCGCGGCCGATTAACGCTCAGCGTTTTGCGACACCGAGCGCGGCGGCCATCCAGTCGGCCGCCTGGGTGCGATGGCACCAAGTCCGATTGCTCGCGACGTGGTTCGCGCCCTCGATCAGGAGGAAGTTCACCGGGCCCGACACCTCGCGCGACAACCGCTCCGCATCCTGCCAGCGCGTGATCTTGTCCTCCCGGGCGGCGATGATCATGAGCGGCGCGGTGATGCGGGGCGCGATGCCCTCGAGGCTGAACGGACGGGTCTTCTCGCGCGCCTCGGCGACCGAGCCCGAATGCGTGCGCACTCGGTACACCTCCTTCAGCGATTGCGGCCGCTGATCGAAACTCTCGATCACGCTGAACGCGCCGCCATTGGCGATGCCGGCCTTGACGCGCTTGTCGAAGGCCATCACCCGCGGCACGTAATAGCTGCCCATGCTTCCACCCGAGATGCCGATGCGCCCAGCGTCGAGATCGGCTCGCGTCGCGATCCAGTCGAACACCGCGCCGGCCGGCACCTCGTAGTCGTGCCGGATCGGGAAATCGTATTCGCCCTCGCCCTGGCCCGGCCCGTCGAAGGCGAGTGTCGCCATGCCGCGCTCGAGGAAGGACTGCTCGAGGAAGTGCTGCTCCTCCTTGGACGAATCCATGCCCGAGATGATGACCACGACCGGCAGCCGTGCGTCCGCTGCCGGTTGGCGCAGATTGCCCGCGAGCGTCTTGCCTTGATAAGGGATCTCGATCCGCTCGCCGGCCGGCTGGAGGAAGGGGAGCGCCAGCGTCTTGCACGCGACCGCCTTCATGTGCGCGGCCTTCATCTCGGCGATGTTCTGGACGAACATGAACTTCGCGAAATGGTAGCAGACCGAGGCGTCGAGGAGATGCTGGCCGGCGCTCAGCCGGTGCCCGGTCGAAAGCGCCTCGCGCCCGACCGCCTCGTGCGCCGCCGCCCGCTCGCTCCAGGCGCGGTACCAGTCCTCCCAGCGGTCGCCGTCTCGACGGCGAACCGGATTCCACTTCGCCGGATAATGCTCTAAAGGACAGGGCGCGCAAACCGCTCGGGAGGCCGACATGGCGACGGCAACGGCGACGGCGACGGCGAGGGAAGGCACGGGGCTCGTCTCGGTCTCGCCGAAGCGCCTCGACGGCGCGGATTGAGGGCGCGATGCGGATCATCTCTCCGGACGCGGCGGCGGCGCTGATCGAGGACGGCTGGACGGTCTCGACCAGCGGCATCGGCATGGCCGGCTATCCCGAGGCGATCGCCGCCGCGCTCGAGCGGCGCTTCGTCGCCGAGCGCCGGCCGCGCGACCTCACGCTCGCCTGGGGTTCGGCGCAGGGTGATCGCGCCGACCGCGGGCCGAACCACTTCGCCCATGACGGGCTGATCAAGCGGATCATCTGCGGTCACATGGGCGCCGCGCGCAAGATCGGCATCATGTGCTTCGAGAACAAGATCGAGACCTATATCTGGCCGCAGGGCATCATGACCCAGGTCTATCGCGCGATCGCGGGCGGTCGTCCGGGCGTCCTGTCGGCGATCGGGCTCCATACCTTCATCGACCCGCGCTACGAGGGCGGTCGGTGCAATGCGCGCACCACCGAGGAACTCGTCGAGATCGTCGCGCTCAAGGGGCGGGAGTGGATGTTCTATCCCGCCTTCCCGATCCACTGCGCGCTGGTGCGCGGCACGACCGCCGACGGCGACGGCAATATCTCGGTCGAGCACGAGATGTGCTTCGACGATTTCCTCGCGATCGCCCAGGCGGCGCGCAACTCGGGCGGCATCGTGATCGCGCAGGTCAAGCGGCTGAGCGCGACCGGCTCGCTCGATCCCCGCCTCGTCCGGATCCCCGGCATATTGGTCGACTATGTCGTCGTCGCCGAGCCGGTCGAGCATTGGCAGACGACGATCGATGAGTACAACCCCGCCTATACCGGCGAGATCCGCGAGCCGCCGCACGTCTTCACGCCGCTGCCGCTGACGGCCGAGAAAGTGGTCCAGCGGCGCGCCTTCCTCGAGCTCCTGCCGCTCCGGCGGCCCATCGTCAATCTCGGCGTCGGCATGCCGATGGGGATCGGCGATGTCGCGCGCGAGGAGGGGGCGTCGGACTTCACGCTCACGATCGAGACCGGCCCGATCGGCGGCACGCCGCAGAGCAAGACCTTCGGGCCGGCGATCAACCCGGCGGCGATCGTCACCCATGCCGAGCAGTTCGACTTCTACGACGGCGGCGGGCTCGACATCGCCTTTCTCGGCTTCGCCGAGGCCGATGGCGCGGGCAATGTGAACGTCTCGAAATTCGGCGGCCGCGTCGGTGGCGTCGGCGGCTTCCCCAATATCGCCGAGACGGCGAAGACCATCGTCTTCTGCGGCGCGTTCAATGCCGGCGGGCTCGAGGCCGCGATCGGCGACGGCCGCATCCGCATCACCAAAGAGGGTCAGCACGCCAAGTTCGTCGCCCGGATCGAGCAGCTGAGCTTCAACGCGGCCCGCATCGCGGGCCTCGGGCGGACCATCCTCTACGTCACCGAGCGCTGCGTGCTCGCGATGCGCGACGGCCGCTTCACCCTCGTCGAGGTCGCGCCCGGGATCGACGTCCGCCGCGACATCCTCGACCGCATGCCGTTCACGCCCGCGATCTCAGAACCGCTCGCCACCATGGACCCACGCCTGTTCACGGACGGCGCGATGGGCGTCGTTGCCAAGGAGAAGCCATGAGGACACCGGCCCCGATCCTCGCGCTCCTCGCGATCCTCGCGCTCCTCGCCGCGCCGCCCGCGCACGCGCAGGACAATCCGTGCTTCGACCAGGCGAAGATGGCCGCCCACATCAAGGCCTCGGGGCTCGCCTGGGAGCAGCGGCGGCCCGATCTCTGGCGCGTCGATCTTGAGTCCGAGACGCGAAAATCCGTCCGCGTGGTCGCGACCTGCGGCACCCAGCTCGTCGTCCTGTTCGCGGTCGTGGCGGAGGTGGCCGATCTCAAGAAGTCCGAGGCGCTCTATCTCTATCTGCTCCGCATGGCCGCGCGGTTCGACCACGTGAAGATCGGCGTCGATTCGGACGGGGACTATCTCGTCCGCATCGATCTCCGCACCCGCACCTTCGACGCCAAGGACCTCGAAGCCGCGGCGCGGCAGGTGCGCTCGGTCGTCGATGAGCTGACGCCCGGGCTTCGCGCCCACGCCAACTGAACGCGGCTATTTGCGCCCGTTCCGCGCCGCCTCGACCAGCGCCCAGACCCGCGGCGGCGACAGCGGCAGCGCGGTCGGCTGCACGCCCTCGGCCGCGAGCGCGTCGGCGACCGCATTCGCGATGACGCCGCCGACCGGGATGATGCCGCCCTCGCCCGCGCCCTTGGCGCCGAGCGGGTTGACGGGCGAGGGATGCTCCTCGAGCGCGACGCCGCGGATCACCGGGAAGTCGCTCGCGGTCGGCATGAGATAGTCGGCGAGCGAGCCGGTCAGGAGCTGGCCCTCGCCGTCATAGACGAGATGCTCGAGGAGCGCGCCGCCGAGCCCCTGGACGATGGCGCCGACCGTCTGGCCGTGCAGCGTCTCCGGGTTGATGATGCGCCCGACATCCTCGACCGCGACATAGTCGTGGACGGCGACGTGGCCGGTCCGCGGATCGACCGAGACATGCGCCGCGTGTGCGCCGTAGGAGTGCGTCCGCCGCTCGTTGAGGAACGTCCCGTCGGCGACGAGGCCGTCGCCGGCGAGCGCGGCGTAATCGATGGCCGCGAGGTCGGGGCCGATCGCCGTGCCGTCGCGGAGGAGGACGGCGTCGGGCGCGCAGCCAAAGCGGGCCGCCGCGCGGGCGCGGATCTGCGCCTCGAGCTTCGCCGCCGCGTCGAGGACGGCCGAGCCACCCATGACGGTCGAGCGCGAGCTATAGGCGCCGAAGCCCTCGGTGACGAGGCCGGTCGAGCCGTGGCGGACGCTCCTGAGGCGCTCGATCGGCACGCCGAGCGCATCGGCCGCGATCTGCGCGAAGATCGTCTCGACGCCCTGGCCGACCGAGGACGAGCCGACATGGACCGAGAGGGTGCCGTCGGGCTCGAGGATCAGCCGCGCGTCCTCGCGCGGGCCGCTCGCGCCGCCTTCGATGTAGCAGGACACCGCGACGCCGTGACGCCGGCCCTCGCGATCGGCGCCGGAGAGCCTTGATTTGGTCGCCCAGTCGAACTCGGCGAGGCAGCGATCGAGCGTCTGACGGAAGTCGCCGCTGTCGCAATGGGTCGTGCTCTCGAGCGGGTTGATCGTCGCGAGCGCGTAGGGCATCGCGGTCGTCGGCACGAGGTTCATGCGGCGGAAGGCGATCCGGTCGATGCCGAGATCCCTCGCCGCCATCTCGATCAGCCGCTCGCGGAAGAAGTCCGCTTCGAAGCGGCCCGGTGCGCGGTAGGTGCCGGCCGGCGTCTTGTTGGTGAGAAGGAGCTCGACATCCATCTCGATGTTCGCGACGTCGTAGGGACCCGAGAGGATCTGCGCGACGTTGCGCGGGCCCATCACGCCGTTGGTCCGGACATAGGCCCCGAGATCGGCGCGGGCATGTCCGCGGAAAGCGAGGATCCGGCCGTCGCGGCGGCAGGCGATCTCGAGCGTGCACTCGACCTCGCGCGCGTGGTTGGCCGCGATCAGATGTTCGCGCCGGTCCTCGATCCACTTGACGGCCCGCCCGACATGGCGCGCCGCGAACGGGATCAAAAAGTCCTCCGGGTAGAACTCGCCGCGCACGCCGAAGCCGCCACCGGCGTCGTTCTCGATCATGTCGATCAGCGCCGGATCGACGCCGATCTGGCCGGCGAGGATCTTGCGGTTGGGATAGGGCACCTTGCTCGCGCCCCATATGGTGAGCCGGCCCCAAATCCGGTCCCATTCCGCCATGATGCCGCGCGGCTCCATGTGGATCGCGGTGTGACGCTGGACCGAGAAATGCTCGCGCCTCGTGTAGTCGGCACTCCGGAACGCCGCCGCGGCATCGCCCTTGCGGCCCTCATAGGTGATGGCGCGGTTGGACGCCGCGCCCGGGAACAGGAGAATCGCGCCGGCCGCCGAGGCGTCGCGGTCGGCGACGACGGGCAATGGCTCGATCTCGAGCGCGATCGCCTCGAGCGCGTCCTCGGCGCGGGCGGCGGTGTCGGCGACGACGACGGCGATCGGCTCGCCGACGAAGCGCACGCGGTCGGCGGCGATGACCGGCTGCACGAAGGGCTCGAGCGACGGCCATGCGGCGAGCCGGATCGGGATCACCGGAACGGGTCCGATCTCGGCGGCGGTGATCACCGCGACGACGCCGGGGCGCCGTCGCGCCTCGGTCGCATCGAGCACGCGGATCAGCCCGTGCGCGACCGAGCTCCTGAGGATCGCGGCATGAAGCGTCGTCGCGTGCGGTACGTCGTCGACATAAATTCCGCGGCCGCGCAGGAACCGGAGGTCCTCGAAGCGCTCGATCGCGGCGCCGATATAGGTGTTGGTCCGGCGCGACGTCATGATGCCGCGTCCGCCTTGTGGCCGCGATAGGCGGCGCGCGCCTCGAGCACGGCCTCGACGATCCCGACATAGCCGGTGCAGCGGCAGAGATTGCCCGACAGCACCTCGCGGATGCGGTCGGCGTCGGCGTCGGGCTCCTCGGTGAGAAGGGCGTGGGCGGTCGTAATCATGCCCGGCGTGCAGAAGCCGCACTGGAGCGCGTGGTGGCGGCGGAAAGCGGCCTGGAGCGGGCTGAGCGCCGCATCGTTCGACAGGCCCTCGACCGTCACGACCGAGCGTCCCTCGGCCTGCACCGCGAGCATCAGGCAGGAGCGCACCGCCTCGCCGTCGACCAGGACCGTGCAGGCGCCACAGACGCCGTGCTCGCAGGCGAGATGCGTGCCGGTGAGGCCGAGATGATGGCGGAGGCAGTCGGCGAGCGAGGTGCGCGGCTCGACCGCGACTTCGGCGCGCCTGCCATTGACGTCGAAGCGGACCGTCATCGGTTCCTCGTCAGCGTCGGGCACGCGCGAGCGCGCGCTCGAGGAGTGTCGCGGCGAGCGCCCGGCGATAGGCCGCCGGCGCGTGGAGATCGTCGGGCGGATCGACGCTCGCGCGCGTCGCGGCGGCGGCGGCGGCGATCGCCGTGTCGTCGACGATGCGTCCCTCGAGCGCGGCCTCGGCCGCCGGAAGCCGGCACGGCCGGTTGGTCGCGCCGATCACGCCGATCCGCACGTCGCGCGCGCGCCCGGCCGCGTCGGTGTCGTAGAACGCGGCGATGCCGGCGAGCGCGAAGTCGCCACGGCGGCGCGCGAACTCCTCGAAGCCCCAGCGTCGTCCGGCTGGCCACGGCGGCAGCCGGACCGCGACGATCAGCTCGTCCGTATCGAGCACGGTCGCGAGCGCGCCGGTGAAGAACTCCCCGGCCGCGACCGTCCGTTCGCCCCGCGCGCCGACGATCGTGATCTCGGCGCCGCAGACGACCGCGATCCCGGGCATCTCGGCGGCCGGGTCGGCGTGGGCGAGGCTGCCCCCGACGGTGCCGCGGTTCCGGATCTGGTAGTGCGCGACGTGGGCGATCGCGGCGGCGAGCAAAGGATGCGCGCCGGAGAGGCGGCCATCCTTCTCGATGTCGCGCCAGCGCACGCGCGCGCCGAGCGTGACGCCGTCGGCGCCGATCGTGATCGCGTCGAGCCCCGGGATGCGGCCGAGGTCGACGAGGAGCGCGGGCGCGGCGAGCCGGAAGGCGAGGACCGACATCAGGCTCTGACCGCCGGCGATCGGGCGCGCGGCGCCGTCGTGGCGGGCGAGCAGGGCGACCGCCTCCTCGATCGAATTGGGCGCGGCATAGTCGAAGGGGGCGGGCTTCATCGGCGGCGCGTTCGGTGGCGTGACAGGACCGCGAACGTAGTGGAGACCGCGCCCCTTGCAAAGAGGTTCGTCAGGCGAAGCCGAGCGCCCCGATCACGCCCGCCGCGCCGAGCGCCCATAGCGGGTTGAGGCGCGTCCACCACGCGAGCGCCGCCGTTGCGAGCGTGATCGCGAAGCGCGCGAGGTTCGTGTCGGCGGCGATCGCGATCACCAGCGCGCCGGCCGCGACGATCCCGATCGTGACGGCGGAGAGCCCGGCCTGCACCGCGACGCGCCATGGTCGGTCCCGCCATCGGTTCCAGAGCTGGAACACGAAATAGGTGAGGACGCAACAGGGCACGCAGAATGCCGCCGTCGCGACGAGGGCGCCGCCGAGCCCGGTAACGTGCCAGCCGATCAGCGTCACGATCGTCATGTTGGGGCCTGGCGCGCCCTGCGCGATCGCGAAGAGATTGGTGAACTCGGTGTCGCTGAGCCAGCCCGCGACATCGACCGCGTGGCGGTGCATCTCGGGGATCACCGTCGGGACGCCGCCGACCGCAAGCAGCGACAACACCGCGAAATGCGCGATGAGCTGGCCGTAGGCGCCCATCACCGCCGCCACCGCCAATACGCCGCGACACCGAGCGGCGCGAGGACGAAGAGCACCCAGAGGAGCGGCCAGCGGAAGATGCCGACGGCGAGGAAGCCGATCGCCGCGATCAGGATGGCGCGCCAGTCGCGGGCGCGGAAGAACGGCTCGGCGATCTTCGCCGTGGTCGCGATCATGAGCCCTGCCGCCGCCGCGGCGATCGCGCCGAGCGTGTCGTCGACCGCGGGCGAGGGGCCGATCCCCTCGTAAAGCGTGACGAGCAGGAGGACGATCACCATCGGAACGCCGATCAGCCCGGCAAAGGCCGCGATCGCGCCGGGAATGCCGCGAAAGCGGACGCCGAGCGCCACCGCCAGGTTGATCATGTTGGGGCCGGGCAGGAACTGGCAGAGCGACAGCATGTCGGTGAACTCGGCCGGGCTCAGCCAGCCGCGCCGCTCGACGATCACGCGACGCGCCCACGGGAGGACGCCCCCGAAGGCCTGTATCGAGATGGTGAGAAATCCGACGAAGAGCGCGCCGAGCCCGGGATTGGTCGGCGCGGCGGGGGCGGCATCGCTGGTCATCCGGTCTCGATAACAGCGCCGGCGCGAGGACGCAAACTTGTCACGATGGCCGCTGCCTTGCGGCCATAGACTCGCGGTAGAGCGAACCACCCCCGCGACCAGGCTCGACCGCGCGGTCGTGCCCCGACCCATCCCTGCGTCCCGTCGGAGCAGGTATTAATGGTCGCCTCGTTTCGGATCGGTATCGTCCTCGCCGTCATCGCCTCGGCGCTTGCCGTCGCGGGTTCGGCCTCGGCGCTCGTGTTCACCGCCGCGGGCGGCAATCCGGCGGCGATCCAGGCGACCGTCGATGCCTTCCGCGCCGCGCTCGGGAGCCCGAACAACGCCAACGCGCTCGGGCCGGTCGACGGCGGCCGGCGCGAGATCAATTGGGACGGCGCGGCGGCGCCGTTCGTGATGGCGCCCGATCTCTTCAACGCCGTCGTCCGCCGCGGCGCGGTGTTCGCGACGCCCGGGACCGGTTTCCGCCAGAGCAATCCGACAGGCGGGCCGGATGATCGGTTCAGCTCGATCAACGCGACCTATCCCGACCAGTTCCAGACCTTCTCGGCGCCGCGGCTCTTCACCGCGGTCGGCAGCAACATCGTCGATGCGTTCTTCTTCGTCCCCGGCACGCCCGAGCCCGTCGTCATCCGCGGTTTCGGCGCCGTCTTCACCGACGTCGATCTCGCAAACGCGACGCGCATCCAGCTCTACGACGAGAACAACGTCCTGATCGCCGACGAGGCGGTGCCGGTCGCCGCCCAGGGGCTCTCGTTCCTCGGCATCACGCTCGACGACGACATCTTCCGCGTGCGCCTGATCAGCGGGTCGACGGCGGTCGGGCCCGACGATTCACCGTCGAACCAGCTCGACGTCGTGGTGATGGACGATTTTCTCTATTCGGAGCCGCGGCGCATCGATGCGCCGGCGGGCGCGCTCTTTCTCGCCGCCGGCCTCGCCTTCGCCGCCCGGCGCACCCGCCTCAGTCGTGCACGGGTCCGTCGACGGGCAGGTTGGTCGTGATGCGCGAGCGCTCGACGACGACGCGTCCGTCGGCGGCGAGGCGGACCAGGTTGACCGACCGCGCATAGTCGGGCGAGCCCGAATAAAAGGCGTGCATCGCATCCGGACCGACCCGGGCCGGGCGGTTCCAGTGGCCGAGCGCGACATAGTCGGCCGCCGTCGCCGCGATCTCGGCGTCCCCGATCAGCCAGGCGGCGCGCGGCACGACCGAGCGGTCGGGCACCGGTTCATAGTGGCCGTGCGCGACCGCGACATGCCAGCGTACGCGGCGTGGCAGCGGGCTCGCGAGCGGCGCCATGTCCTCGTAGTCGCGGTGCGCGTTGCCCCAGACCTCGAGATCCCAGGCCGGGAACACGACCGAGGCCTCGTGGGTGACGCCGAGAATGTGGACATTGGCCGGATCGGCGAGCCCGGCGCGGCGATAGACCGACGCCGGCAGCGCCGGGTCGTGGTTCCCGGGCAGGACGACGACCTCCATGCCGCAGTCGCCGAGGAGCCGGGTCGCGCGGTCGATGATCGCGACCGGGACGCGGTTGTGGTCAAAGACGTCGCCGGCGAGGATCACGAGATCGGCCGCCCGGGCGCGCGCGGTCTCGAGCACGGCGCGGAGGCCGAGCGTGCCATCGCCGCCATAGGTCCGGGCCGTATAGTCGTCGTCGACGTGGAGGTCGGACGAGTGGACGATCACGACATCGCGCGCCGCCGTCCCGCCCGTGGGACGCCTGTTCTCGACCACCGTGATCCTGCCCGACCGCTGTCTCGCCCGTGAACGACGGCGGCGATACTACACCAACAAGTCGCTATTGCGCCTTGATGTTGTTGGCCTGGATGACCGGCACCCACTTGGCCTTCTCGGCCGCGATGAAGGCCGCGATCTCCTCGAAGGTGCTGGGCGCGGGGTAGAGGACCGCGTTGTTGAGCCGCTGCACGGCCACCGGGTCGCGGAGCGCCGCGTTGACGTCGCGGTGGATGCGCTCGACCAGCGCCCGCGGGGTCTGCGACGGGGCGTAGAGGAGGAAGGCGAAATAGGACTCGAGCTCGGGCATGCCGACCTCGTGCACGGTCGGCACGTTGGGGAGCTCGGGGATGCGCGTCCTCGATGTGACGGCGAGGGCGCGCACCTTGTCCTTCTGGGTGATCGCGGTATTGGGCACGTCCATCGACCACTGCACCTCGTTCTTGAGGAAGCCGTCGATGAAGGGCGTCGTGCCGCGATAGGGAATGTGCGTGCTCTCGACGCCGATGCGCATGCGCAGGAACTCGCCGGCGACATGGGGCGTCGTGCCGATGCCGGGCGAGCCGAAATTGGTCTTTCCAGATTCCTTCTTGAGCCAGTCGATGAAGCTCTTGAAGTCGGTCGGCGGGATCAGCGCGTTGGTCTCCACGATCATCGGTGTGCGCGTCAGGAGGTTGACGGCGACGAGGTCCTTGTCGGCGTCGTAGGGGAGCTTCTCGTAAAGCGCCTTGAAGGTCGCCATGATGGTGACGCCGCCGATCAGGAGCGTGTGGCCGTCGGGCGGCGATTTCGCGGTGTGATCGGCGGCGACGTTGCTCGCCGCGCCGGGCTTCGATTCGACCACGACGGGCTGACCCCAGACGCGGGTCAGGTACTCGCCGATCGAGCGGCCGATGACGTCGGTCGATCCGCCCGGCGCGAATCCGATGATGAGGCGGACCGGCTTGGTCGGCCAGTCCTGCGCCGCGGCGGGCGCGGCGAGGGACGCGGCGAGCGCAAGGACCACTGCAACGACGCGGGATGCCATCGAGATCGGTACCTCCTTCTGCGCCGCGGTCGAGCCGCGCGCGGCTGCGGTCGTCGTCCGGCTATTCCGCCTTGATGTTGTTGGCCTTGATCAGCGGTACCCACTTGGCGCGCTCGGATTCGATATAGCGGAGCGTGTCGGCGGTCGAGAGCGGCGACGGATTGACGCCGATCGTCTTGAGCCGGTCGAGCGCGAACGGCTCGCGCATGCCGGCGAGCGCGGCGGCCTCCATCTTCTGCGCGATCGCGGCCGGAAGGCCGGCGGGGCCGTACAGGATGAAGGTGGTGTGGACCTCGAAATTGGCGACGCCGAGCTCGGCGAGTGTCGGCACGTCCGGGAACTCCGGCGCGCGTTTGCTGTCGGCGACCGCGAGCACGCGAATGCGATCCTTGTGGATGACGGCGTTGCCGATCGAATCGGTGCCCCACTGGACCTCGTTCTTGACCAGCGCCTCGCCGAACGGGGCGGCGCCGCGATAGGCGATGTGGGTGCTGTCGAAGCCGTGGCGCGCCTTGAACAGCTCGGCCGCGAGGTGGACCATCGAGCCGACGCCCGGCGAGCCGAAATTGTGCTTGCCGGTCTCCTTCCGCATTAAGGCGACGAACTCCTGATAGGACTTCACCGGGAAGGGCATGCTGGTCTGGAGCACGAGCGGCGTGCGCGTGAGCACCGCGATCGGCATGAGGTCCTTGTTCACGTCGTAGCTGAGCTTCTCGTAGAGCCACGGGAAGATCGTCGAGACGGTGATGCTCGTGACGTGGAAGGTGTAGCCGTCGGGCGCCGCGCGCGCGGTCAGATCGGCGGCGACGTTGCCGCCAGCGCCGGTGCGCGCCTCGACGACGACCGGCTGGCCCCATTGCCGGGTCATGTACTCGCCGAGGACGCGGGCGAGAATATCGGTCGGGCCGCCGGCGACGAAACCGGTGATGATGCGGATCGGCTTGGTCGGCCAGTCCTGCGCGGCCGCGGGCAGAGCCGCGACGAGGGCTGCGGCCGTCAACGCCGCGAGGATGGAACGGCGGCCGTGCATGGCAGTGGTCTCCCTGTCGTTTTTTTGGCGTAGGCGGGCGTTCACTCCGCCCGGATGTTGTTGGCCTTGATCAGCGGAACCCAGCGGTCGCGCTCGGCGGCGAAATAGCGCGTGGTCTCGGCGGGCGTCATCGGCGCGGCATAGAGCCCGACGCGGCGCAGGCGCTCGACCGAGGCCGGATCGCGGAGCGCGCGGATCGTCTCGGCCGAGATCCGCTCGACCAGCGCGGGCGGCAGGCCGGCGGGCGCGAACAGCGCGTGCGCCGTGTAGATCTCGAGATCCACATGGCCGAGCTCGGCGAAGATCGGCACGTCCGGGAACTCCTCGACGCGCCGCGCCGCGGCGACCGCGTGGAGCTTGTACTTGCCCTTGTGGATGACGGCGTTGCCGATCGGGTCGATGCCCCACTGCACCTCGTTCTTGAGGAGCGCCTCGCCGAACGGCGCCGCGCCGCGATAGGCGATGTGGGTGCTCTGGATGCCGAGCCTGCTCTTCAGGAGCTCGGCCGCGAGATGGACGGTGGTGCCGATGCCGGGCGAGCCGTAGTTGAACTTCGCCCCGTCGCGCCGCATCAGCGCGACGAACTCGGCGAAATCATTGGGCGGAAACGCCATGCTGGTCTCGAGGATCAGCGGCGTCCGGGTCACCACCCCGATTGCGACGAGATCCTTGACCGGATCGTAGGAGAGCTTCTCGTAGAGCGCCGGGTAGAAGATCGCGATCGCGGCGCTGTTGACGTGGAGCGTGTAGCCGTCGGGCGCGGCGCGCGCGGTGAGATCGGCCGCGACATTGCCGCCCGCGCCCGGCTTCGCCTCGGCGACGACCGGCTGGCCCCAGACCCGCGCGAAGTGGTCGCCGAGGATGCGGGCGATCGCGTCGGTCGGACCGCCGGCCTGGAACCCGGTCAGGATGCGGATCGGCTTGGTCGGCCAGTCCTGCGCGGCCACCCCAGTCGCCGTCAGAGTCGCCGTCAGGGTAGCCGCCAGAACCGCGGCGGCGAGGACGAGCCCCAATAGGCGCCGCATGGCCGGCCGCCTACTCGGCCTTGATATTGTTGGCCTTGATCAGCGGCACCCACTTCGCCTCCTCGTCGGCGAGGAACTTCACCGTCTGTTCCGTCGTCATCGGATCGGGATAGAGGCCGACCGCCTTGAGCCGCTCGATCGTCTGCGGCTCGCGGAGCGCGGCGCCGAACCCGGTCGCGATCCTCTCGACGATCGGCTTCGGGATGCCGATCGGACCGGTCACCATGAAGGCCGACGAGGCTTCCATGCCGGCGTAGCCGAGCTCGGCGAGCGTCGGAACGTCGGGGAGTTCTTTCGCCCGCTCGCTCGCCATGATGGCCAGCACGCGCAACTTGTCGCGCTGCATCACCGCGGTGCCGATCGGATCGACGCCCCACTGGACCTCGTTCTTGAGGAGCGCGTCGGCGAAGGGCGCGGTGCCGCGATAGGGAATGTGGGTACTGGCGAGCCCCATGCGGATGCGGAACAGCTCGGCCGCGAGGTGCGGCAGCGTGCCGACACCGGGCGAGCCGAAATTCGTCTTCGCGCCGTCGCGCTTCATGAAGCCGATGAACTCCTGGAAGTTCTTCACCGGCACCTGGAGGTTCGTCTCGACGACCATCGGCGTCCGCGTCAGGATCGCGATCGGCACGAGCTCCTTCTTCGCGTCATAGGCGAGCTTTTCGTACATCGCCGGATAGACGTTGAAGACGACCATGCTGTTGACGTGGAGCGTATAGCCGTCGGCCGGCGCGCGCGCGGTGAGCTCGGCCGCGACATTGCCCGCCGCCCCGGGTCGCGCCTCGACGACGACCGGCTGGCCCCAGGTGCGGGTGAGATAATCGCCGATGATGCGCGACAGCGTGTCGGTCGGCCCGCCCGCCTGGAACCCGACAAGGATCTTGATCGGCTTGTTCGGATAGTCCTGTGCCGCGGCGGGCATGGCGGCGAACGCGGCGGCCAGCGCGAGCCCACTGGCGATCCGGGCAAACAAGCTCATGGGTCGTCCCTCATCCATCCTGTGGCGATCCGTAAGGTTGAGAGTGGGTGAGGTTTGACCACCCGTCAAGCGAGCTGGACCCGTCGCACCGCTGCGGCGCGTCACGGCATCTGTTGCGGCTGGCCGCGGTCTCGCATCTAATGGCAGCCGTTCTTCTACACGGGACCGATCACAGCGACCATGCCCGATACCAGCCGGCCCTCCTTGCGTCCCGATCCCGACTGCCGCGCCGCCTTCATCGACGCCGCGCGCGCGATGGTGCCGGGTCTCCAGGCCCGCGCCGCTCTCTGCGAACGCGCGCGCGCGATACCTGCCGAGACGCACCGCGCGTTCCGCGATGCGGGTTTCTACCGATTGTTCCAGCCGGCGCGCTATGGCGGCTTCGAGATGGACCTCGGGTTGATGATCGACGTTGCGGCCGAGCTCGGGCGCGGTTGCGGCTCCAGCGTCTGGAACTTCACCAATCTCGCCGCGCAAGGCTGGATCAACGGCATGAAGACGCCCGAGGCCCAGGAGGAGCTGTGGGCCGACGATCCCGATGCGCTAATCGCCTCGTCATTTCCGGGCAAGGACGCCGTGGTGCGCATCGTCGACGGCGGTGTCGTCGTCAAGGGCACCTGGCACTTCTCCTCGGGCGTCGACTTCGCGCGCTGGAACCACCTCCAGATCTTCCTCAAGCCCGAGGGCGGCCCGCCCGAGCACCGCTTCGCGCTGATCCCCGACCGTGACTTCACCGTGATCGACGACTGGTTCTCGAACGGGCTCGCCGGCACCGGCAGCCGATCGATCCGAATCGAGGAGGCGTTCATCCCCGACTACCGCACCCTCAACGCGCGCGACATCGCCGGCGGCCCCACGCCCGGCAGCGCGATCAACGCCTCGCCGCTCTACCGCATGCCGTTCTTCGGCGTCGGCGGCAAGCTGTTCTCAGGCCCGGCGCTCGGCATCGCGCGCGGCGCGCTCGAGATGATCGAGGCCGACATCGCCGGCCGGAGCGCGGTGAGCGGCGTGCGCCTGGCCGAGCAGCAATCGGTCCATCTCCGTATCGCCGAGGCCGGCGCCGAGATCGACGCGGCGTGGGCGCTCCTGCTCCGCGATTGCGTCGAATCGCGCGATGCCGCGCTCGAGGGCGCGCCGATCGATCTCCTGCGCCGCGCGCGCTGGCGACGCAACAATGCCTATGCGATCCTGCTCTCCGTCCGCGCGGTCGAGCGTCTGTTCCTGCTCACCGGCATGCGCGGCCTCGTCCCCGACGACCCGGTGCAGCGCGCCTGGCGCGACGTTCACGCCTGCGCCGCCCAGGTCGCGATCGCCTGGGACCCGCAGGCGGCGAATTACGGCCGCGCCCGCTTCGGGCTGCCGTTTAACGATCCGCGCGCCTGACCACCCGTTCCGCAGACGGCGCCCGTGACATGACCGCCAAGAGCTACGACTACATCATCGTCGGCGCCGGCTCGGCCGGCTGCGTCCTCGCCGACCGGCTGAGCGAAAACGGCGCGCGCGTGCTCGTGCTCGAGGCGGGTCCCGCCGACCGCGATCCGCTGATCCACATCCCCGTGGGGATGGGGCGCATGCACGCCCGACGCGCGCATGACTGGGGCTATGACAGCGATCCAGAGCCGGGGCTCGACGGCCGCCCGATCGAGGCGATGCGCGGCAAGGTTCTGGGCGGGTCGTCGTCGATCAACGTCATGGCCTATGTGCGCGGCCATCGCGGCGACTATGACCGCTGGGCGGCGGCCGGCTGCACCGGCTGGTCCTATGCCGAGGTGCTGCCCTATTTCCGCCGCTGCGAGAGCTGGGAGGGCGGCGAGGACGCTTGGCGCGGCGGCTCAGGCCGGCTCCGCGTGACGCGGACGCGCTGGAAGGACCCGCTCTTCGACAACTGGATCACGGCCGCGGGCGTCGCCGGCTACGGCGAGACCGCCGACTACAATGGCGCCCGCCAGGAAGGCTTCGGTCGCGCGCAATGGACGATCCGCGACGGACGGCGGTGCAGCGCGGCGGTCGCGTTCCTGCGACCGGCCCTTCTCCGTCCCAACGTCACCCTCTACACCGAGGCGCTCGCGACGCGCGTGGTGATGGAGAAGTCCCGCGCGGCCGGCGTCGTGTTCGAGCACGGCGGCGCGGTCGCGACCGCGCATGCCACGCGCGAGGTGATCCTCGCCGGCGGGGTGTTCAACTCGCCGCAGCTCCTGATGCTGTCGGGAATCGGGCCGGCCGAGCACCTCCGCGCGGTCGGCATCGCGCCGGTCGTCGATCTCCCTGGTGTCGGCGGCAATCTGCAGGACCATCTCGCGGTGCATGTCAGTTTCCGCCGCCGCGCGTCGGGCCCGTTCGTCGCCGCGATGCGGTTCGACCGCATGGCGCGCGCGTTGGTGCGGGCGCATCTCTTCGGGACCGGGCCGGGCACGATGCTGCCGAGCGGGCTGCACGGGTTCATCCGGACCGAGTCGAACGCGCCGGTGCCCGACATCCAGTTCATCTTCCGCGGCACGGCGCCCGATGCCCATCTCTGGTTTCCCGCGATCAAGGCGCCGTTCCGCGATTCCTATTCGATCCGCCCGGTCCTTCTGCATCCGGAGAGCCGCGGCACGGTGCGGCTGCGGAGCGCGAACCCGCGCGATCACGTCCGCATCGTGCAGAATTTCTTCACCGCGCCGAGGGATCTCGCAACGCTTCGCGCCGGTGTGCGCGCGGCCGAGGCGGTGGCGTGGGGAAAGCCGCTCGATCCTTTCCGCGGCGAGCCGATCTCGCTCCCGTCGCGTCCCGCGACCGACGGCGAGATCGACGCGATGATCCGGAAGACCGCGATCACCGCGCACCACCCGTCCTGCACCTGCCCGATGGGGACGGGGCCGGACGCCGTGCTCGATCCCGCGCTCCGCGTCCGCGGCGTCGAGGGCCTGCGCGTGGTCGATGCCGCGGCGATGCCCGATCTCGTCTCGGGCAACATCAACGCCTGCGTCCTGATGATGGCCGACAAGGCCTCCGACATGATCCTCGGCCGGCCGACGCTTCCCGCTGCCATCGGCGCCTAGGGCGCCACCCGCATCGAGCGCCGCCGCTCACGCCGGCGCGTCGGTCTCCTTGTACTCGAGGCCGAACAGCGTGCAGGCATTGCGGCCGAGGATGTTGCGCTTGGCGCGCTCGGTGAGGAACGGCAGGTCGTAGATCACGCTCGGCAGGTCGAAGTCCCAGTGCGGCCAGTCGGAGCAGTAGAGGAGCTGCGTCTCGGCGTTGATCGCCTTGAACGTCGCCTTGAGGAGATCCATGTCGGTCATCTCCATCGGCTGCGACGAATAGTACATCTCGCGCATGTACTCGCTCGGCCGGCGCTTGAGGAGCGGCGCCTCCGACGAGCGCATCATGTACTCGTTGTCGAGGCGCTGCATGAGATAGGGCACCCACGCGAGGCCGGATTCGATCCACGCCACCTTGAGCCGGGGAAAGCGCTCCGGCATCCCGTTGAGGACCCAGTTCGTCATGTGCACGATGTTGCAGTGGACGAACGACAGCGCGTGCATCCCCATGAACGTGTTGGTGAGCGAGATCGAGCCGTCGGCCCAGTTGTGGCCGGCGTGGAAGCCGACGACGCGTTTGGTCTCCTCGATCGCCTTCCACACCGGGATGTAGCTGTTGTGATAGACCTTGCGCTGGTGCCCGCTCGTCACCATGAAGCCGACGACGCCGTCGCAGCCGGCGAACTCCTCGACCGTCTTGAGGCACATCGCGGGATCGCTGAACGGCAGATAGACGAAGGCCTTCACCCGCTTGTCGACGGTGAGGAGCTTCCGCGTGAGCCAGCGGTTATAGGCGAACGACAACTGCTCGGCGACCTCGGGCTGCGGATGCTGCCCGAACAGAAGAAAAGGCGTCGGGAACTGGACCGTGTAGTCGACACCCATCGATTCGATCGCGCGCCGGGCGAGGGTGACGTCGCGCGGGACGCTCGTGTCGTCGATGACCTCGCCGAGCTTCTGCTGATGCGGGATGCGCCCGCCGACGTCCTGGTAGCGGAGACCGGGGTTGGATGTCACGAGCCCGGGGAACTTGCCGCCCCAGTCCTCGAAGCTCCGCGCCGTGTGGCGAAGGACGTCGCTGTCGAGATAGTCGAGGATCTCGTTCCACGATCCGGTCTCGGTGTGGTGGGCATCGACGTCGACGATGGTGAACCGGTGGTAGCCGCGCTCGACCGATTGCTGCCGCGCGCGCGCCAGGATGTCGCGGGTGTCGGTCGCGGTGTTGATCTCGCGGATCGGGAGCTCGCGATGGGCCTGCTGGCCGGTATCCATGATCGTCGCCTCCATCCTGGCACGGGCTTGAGGGCCTCGACCGTATCCGTGCCGCGGCGCGGGTGTCAAACGGCGGCCCTCGATCCGTTCGGGAGGCCGGCGTGGCCGCCGCAGCCTGGACCGCGGCCTCGCTCACACCGGCGTGAGCCGGGACACCGGGTCCCCGGTCGGCCCGGGACTCATCGGCGGCTCACGGTCCATCGACGGCTCACGGTCCATCGACGGCCCCGCGGGTCTTCGTTATCTTTAGTCGTTCGGCATGCCCGCACGATCGAACTGCCAGCACGGGTCGCGAGCGCAACGAGAGCCCATGAACGGTCCGACGAGCCAGCCCAAGACCGTCAGCGTCGTCCCCGGCGCGACGCTCCAGTTTCTCGATCTCGCCTTCGCCCTGGAGAGCGTCGGCAAGCTCCGGCGCCATTTCTGGGAGTATTCGGTCGAGGAGCGGCGCGGCGGCGCGACGGCGCCAAGTTCGAGCTGTTGCTGGGGCGGTCGGAGGTCTATGTCACGAGCCCCGCGCTCGGGCGGCTGATCCGTGTCGCTGCCCCAAAGATGCTGCCGACGGTCGCGGACGACATCCGGCTCGCGTTCCTCCGCCTCGTCGAGCGGGCGCCGGACGCGGCGGTGCTGCCGATCGGGCCGATGCCGTCGGCGGGCACCTACAAGGCGCCGAGCTACATGACGGAGATCCCGCGCCAGGTCGATCTCGAGCGCTGGCGCCGCGGCGAGCGGCCGTCGAACATGCCGGCGGAGCGCATCGTCGATACGGCGCTGACGCTCGATGCGGGCCGGCTGCGCATGCGGAGCGGGGGCTCGATCCAAGACCGCGGCGCGCCGCTGGTCGATGCCTGCGGCCGGGTCATCGGCATCGGCGTCGCGTCGGCCCGGCAAGTGACCGCGGACGGTCCGATCAGGGCCGACGTGGTCCCGGCGGCCATCCTCGCCCGCTTGCTCGGGCGGATCGGCATCCAGGTCGCGACCGCGGTCGAGCCGTGCGCGGCGACGGCCCCGCCGCGACGCTGAGCCCCTGGCCGGCGGCTCGGGTTCCGCCTAGTCTTTTCGGCGGCGAGGCGTGAGCGGCGGGACGGCGCATGAACCGGACGGGCAGGGACTATCTCGAAAGCATCCAGGACGGGCGCGTGATCTATATCGGGAGCGAGCGCGTCGCCGACCAGACAACGCATCCCGCCTTCGCCGCGTGCGCGCGCACCTATGCCGCGCTCTACGACCTCAAGGCCAATCCGGCGAACCGCGACGTCCTCACCTACGAGGAGGACGGTGAGCGCTACGCGATCTGGTATCTGAAGCCGAGATCGGCCGAGGACCTGAAGCGGCGGAACCGCGCCCACCATCGCATCGCGCGGTTCTGCCACGGGCTGATGGGCCGGACGCCCGACGCGGGCGGCGGCAATCTCACCGGGCTCGCCATGCGCCCCGAGGCGTTCGACGTCGGCGAGGGCGGCAACCGCGACAATCTCGCGGCGATCTGGCAGCATCTGCGCGAGGACGACATCTTCCCGACCTATGCGGTCGTGCCGCCGCCAGGCGCGCGCAATCGCGACTACTACCAGTCGGCGGGCGTCAAGATGCCGGCGCTCCGCGCCGTGCGCGAGACCGATCGCGGCGTCGTCGTCGACGGCATGAAGATGCTCGCGACCGGCGCGGTCTATGCGCACGAGGTGCTGGTCGGCAACATCATGCCGCTCGCGCCCGACCAGAAGGCGGAATCGATCACCTGCGTGATCCCGCTCAATCTGCCCGGGCTGACGCTGTTCTCGCGCCCGCCGATGAACCGGCCCGGCGACCGCGAGTTCGATGCGCCCTTGACCCACCGCTACGACGAATCCGACTGTATGCTCGTGTTCCGCGACGCGCTGGTGCCGTGGGAGAAGGTGATCGTCCACAACAACGCGCCCTTGTCGCGCAGCATCTATGTCGAGACGCCGGCGCACGTGATCTCGAACCACCAGTCGACGGTGCGTTTCCGCGAGAAGCTCCGTTTTCTTTTGGGCGTCGCGAGCCTGATCACGCGCTACACCGGCGCGCGCGACATCCCGGCGGTGCGCGACACGCTCGCCCGGCTCGCCGCGATGGAGGCGGGCTATGCCGCGATGGTCGAGGCCCAGGTTCTGGCGCCCGAGACCTATCAGGGCGGCTACGTGATCTACAACCGGCGCTATCTCTACGCGGCGCTCCACTGGGCGATGGAGAACCACTCGGCGATCCTCGACATCATGCGCGAGCTGATGGGCGGCGGCCAGTTCCAGTTCCCGGCGACCATCGCGGTTGCCGACGACCCCGAGCTCAAGGACATGTTCGACACCTACTGGACCGCCGGCGCCGACAAGGCGATCGACCGAATGAAGCTCTTCAAGCTCGCCTGGGACGTCGTCGGCTCCGAGCACGCGAGCCGCGCCACGTCCTACGAGAAGTTCTTCGTCGGTCCGGCGCACGCGGTCCGCAACTACAACTTCGTCAACGCGCCGTGGGACGCGCTCCACGCCGACGTCGAGGCGCTGATGGCGAGCTACGGGCCGGGGCCGTCACGCTGACGCCACGATCCCGGGCGATACTCCCTCGATGATCCCGATCCTCGATCGCGCCGGCGCACTCCTCGCGCGCTACGACGTTCTTTTCTGCGACGTGTGGGGCGTCGTCCACGACGGTGTCCGCGCCCACGACGACGCAGTGGACGCGCTCGGCCGCTTCCGCGCCGGCGGCGGCACCGTCGTCATGGTCTCGAACGCGCCGATCCCGGGTTCGGCGGTCGCGCGCGTGATGGACGAGAAGGCGGTGCCGCGCGGTGCGTGGGACGCGGTGGTCGCCTCGGGCGATCTGGCGCGGGAAGCCGTCGCGGCGCGCGGCTGGCGATCCGTCCATCACGTCGGCCCGGCGCGCGATCTCGCGCTCTTCCGCCATGCCGGCGTCGCGCGTGTCGCGCTCGCGGAGGCCGACGGCGTCGTCTGCACCGGGCTCGTCGACGATCGGGCCGAGACGGCGGCCGACTACGATCCGCTCCTCGCCGCGATCCGGGCGCGCGATCTCGTGTTCGTGTGCGCCAATCCCGATCTCGTGGTCGAGGTCGGGGATGCGCTACTGCCTTGCGCCGGTGCGATCGCCCAGCGCTACGAGGCGGCGGGCGGAGAGGTCGTGTGGGCGGGAAAGCCGCATGCGCCGGCCTACGCGGCGGCGACGGCGCGCGCGGCGGCGCTCCGGCAGCACGCGATCGATCGCGGGCGGGTGCTCGCGATCGGCGACAGCGTGCGGACCGATCTCGCAGGCGCCGCGGCGTGGGGGATCGACGCGCTCTTCGTGGCGCATGGCATCCACCGCGCCCGCGTCATGCCGGACGGCCGCCTCGACCCCGGCCGGCTCGCGGATCTCCTCGCCGAGCACGGCGCGACCGCGACGGCCGCGGTCGCCGGCCTCGCCTGGTAGCCCTCACCCCGCGATCTGTCGCCACGCGCCGCGGAAGGGGCGGAACACGAAGCGCACCGTGTGGCGTCCCGCCGGCACCGCGACGGCGCGGAAGAGGACATTCGCCCGAAGGATCGGGATGCGGCGTCCGTCGATCTCGGCCTCCCACCAGGCGTGCCACGGATCGGCGAGCACGACGTGCCCGGCGCCGTCGGCCTCGACCGCGACGACGACCTCGCCGTTGCGATAGCGGACGAGCCGCGCCGTGCCGCGCGCGGGTGGCGTCGCTGCCGTCGTCGCCGCGCCTTCGAGAAGGACGGTGGCCCGGAGATCGACATCGGGCCATGTGCCGGTCCGGACGATCGCCGCGAAGTCGGCGTCCTGCGCCGCGCCCGCGAAGTGGACGCGCGGGAAGGCGCGCGGGTTCTCGTAGAGATGGCCGTCGCCGGTCCGCCCGAGCGGAACGAGATCGCCGGGCCGGAGGGACGGGTCGATCGCCTCGACCGGAACGCCCGTCACGATGAAGCGGAGCCCGAGGAGATCGGCGAGCGTCGAGCGGTAGGACGGGAAGAGGGCCGTGAAGACCCGCTGATCGGGGAGCGCCACCGTGTCGCCGGTGCCGACCGCCTGGTGATAGCTCAGGAGACGCAGCGGATTATAGCCGAGCGTGTGGTCGAGCCCGTGCACGAGGCTCGCATTGGGCCAGGCGAAGCCGAGGCCGGCGAGCTCGACCCGGTCGCGCCGGTCGGGCGCGGCGGCGGCGGCGAGGCGCGCGCGGAGCGCCGCGATCGTCTCGTTCGCCGTGTCGGGCCGCAGCATCTCGTAGGCGTCCGGTGGCAGC
>VGEU01000025.1 GCA_016869145.1 Alphaproteobacteria bacterium
CGGGCCCGGCGGCGCGGCGCCGGGCCGGGGTCAGCCCGCCGCCATAGAGGGGATCGCCCACCACCGGATGGCCGCGCTCCGCGAGATGGACCCGGATCTGGTGGGTCCGCCCGGTCGCCAGCCGGCATTCGACGAGCGCCGCCGGGCCGAGCCGGCGCAATACCCGGTAGCGGGTGAGGGCCGGCTTGCCGCGCTCGCCGGCGACGACCGCCATGCGTTTCCGGTCGCGCGGGTCGCGGCCGATGGCGCCCTCGATCGTGCCGGTGGGGGGTGCCGGCAGGCCCCAGACGACGGCGAGATAGGCGCGCGCGAGGCTGTGCGCCTTGAACTGGCCGGCGAGGCCCTGGTGGGCGCGGTCGGTCTTGGCGACGACCATCAGGCCCGAGGTGTCCTTGTCGAGCCGGTGCACGATGCCCGGCCGGCGCACGCCGCCGATGCCGGACAGCCCGGCGCCGCAATGGGCGATCAGCGCGTTGACCAGCGTGCCCGCCGGGTTGCCCGGCGCGGGATGGACGACGAGCCCGGCCGGCTTGTCGAGGACGAGGAGGTCGTCGTCCTCGTAGACGATGTCGAGCGCGATCGCCTCGCCTTGCGGCACCGGCTCGGCGGCGGGCGGCAGATCTAGTGCGAACGCCTCGCCCGGTTTGACCCGCCGCGACGGCTCCCTTATCGTCGTGCCGCCTTCGGCGACCCGGCCGTCCTCGATCAGCGCCTTGACGCGGGTGCGCGTGAGGTCGGGGAGCGCGCGCGCGAGGAAGCGGTCGAGCCGCTCGCCGGCATCGCTGTCGGTCGCGATCGCGATGACGGGGTTCGCTGGGGCGGGGGACCGCATCGGGGAAGACTAGCGCATGCGGGCCCTCAAATTCCTGGTCATCCTGATGGGTGTCCTGATCGCCGCCGGTCTCGCGGTGATCGTGGTGACGCTGGTCAACCGCGCCGGCAGCGGCGACAAGGCGGGGCCGGGGACGGTCGCGGTCGATCTGCCGCCGGGCGCGAGCGTCGTGGAGACGACGGCCGCCGACGGCCGGCTCTATCTCCGCCTCCGCACCCAGGACGGGCGCCACATCATCCTCATCCTCGACGGCGCGACCGGGCGCGCGCTCGGCACGCTCGAGCTCAAGCCGGCGCCGACGGCCGATCCGCCGCGCTGACGTGCGCCAGCGGCGCGCGAGCGGTGCGCGAGAGAAGCGCGAGAGAAGCGCGAGCGGCGCGCGCATCGGGTTGCGCAACCGCGCGCCGCGCTTGATCGCGGGCCTCACTTCGCCTATCTGTCTCGTCTCGGCACGCCCGGCCTCGTCCCCTTCGTCTAGAGGCCCAGGACACCGCCCTCTCACGGCGGTAACAGGGGTTCGAATCCCCTAGGGGACGCCAATAAAAACAATGAGTTAAATTGTGTTTTTACGGCTAGCTTCCGGCATTGGCTACCTTTTGGCTATTAAGCGGGCTGACATCCGCCCCTGATCGCCACCCGCATAGGACGCCCCACGACCGTCCGATCTCGGTGTCCCACAGGGCACGAGCTCCCCGTGACAAAATCAAAGAGTTGCGGTGCCTCACGGCAGGTAAGGTAGGGGGGGCGTTGCGCGACGGCGCAACCCGGTATCCCGCCCCCCCGCTAATTCCAAAACCGGGGGTATCTGGACCGTGCGGACTCGAAGTTGAGTTCAGTCGCCCTGAAAATGGTGCTGCCCGAATTTCAGCTTGTTTGCGCTATGCATATTGTGGATAATAAATAGGTGTCTAATGCCTAGCTGGAATCCCGTTAGAAAATACAAGCCAGTATAATATAAAAGTAATTCCACCAAATTCGATTAAATGGGGCATTGTCCACGAATAATTGCCAATTATAGACCGAAATTCATACCAAGTTTCAATTATGAACTTACTTCCTAATATATAATTATTATGGAATACATGTGATTTTATGCTTATTTGTGCATAAAAAAATAGGTATTATCGTGATTTATTGGACAGCTATCTAATGTAGATCTATATTATTCTTGAAGTTCTTTCAGTGTTTTCCAGACAAGATCGGGGTCAACGGAGGAATATATATTCTTTAATTTATTATAAACATTTGCCATCTTGCGAGTGCATTGATGCAGCAGCTCACCTTGATGAAAAAAATTCTACGAACTATCGATAAGATTAGTAAAAATCACAAATAAAGAAAGTATTATTGAACATTCGAGTAATAATTGAGTCTGAAAATAATTTAGATCAAGTATGCTGGGAATTAACGAAAGCGCTATGACGTATAGAGAAAGCGATGAAACAATATACGCAGATAGTCTTTGTCGGCGCGATAGTCTCAAATTTGCTTGGAAGCGCACATCTCTTGTAATCTCAACACTTCTGCGAAAATCCGTTAAGGCGTTCTGCAACACCCCATTTTCGTTCGTGGCGGGCGAGGGATTGGTCGTTTGTCCTGTATTTATCTGTTGCTTCCATCGTGCATCTACGTGCCCCATTGGAAGTATAATAACCCAGGGCGTCAAAAGCACGAGTAAAGCTAAAAAGATTCTAACAGTGAGCGATTCGCCCTGCGTTTCGTACGATCGACAATGCAGCCCGACCCGAGCACATCGAACAACGATCATTGACACACGCACTTGCCCCCGCGGTTCAATTAAACAGAATTGTTGCGGACCCGATTTTCACTCTGCAACTGACATCGGGTCGGCGCACGGGGGGCCTGTTCGATGTGTTGCAAGCCGCGCTTGACGGTGCCCTGATCGATCTACCTGCCATGCGCGCGCACCAACGCGCGGCCGTCGTCACCGCGCTCGCGATCATTGCCCACGCCTTGCGCCGGTACGGGAACGCTTCACTCCGGGATGAGTGGTCGCGACAAATCGGTGACGATGCGCTGCGGGTATTCGCACCGCATCATCAGGTTGCATTCCTGCAAGTGCCGACCGGCAAACCAACAAAGCGGCTGTCGATTGAGGCGGTGGACTGCCTTTTCCGGGCGTTCAGCACGAGGTGAAAGAGACATTCGCCGGGTCGATCGAGGAATGGCTGTTCGCGCTCATGGGCGGTCCGTGCGGCCGGTCCGGTACCCGTCCGCGATTTCGATGGAGACCGCCCCGGTCTTCATGATCCAGACCCACCACGTCACTGCGGCGACGATCGCGGCGGCGTCCGCATCCGGCCCATGCAGCTGCAAGGCGGTCCGCACCGACATGTAGAGCGCGAAGACGATGACGAGGCCCGCGGCGAACTCGAAGGCACCGTTCCGCCGTGCCGAGACCTCGATGACGGTGTAGGCGAAGTCGAAGACGTAATGGACGACGAGGACGATGACGAGGAGACCGGCCGGCTCGAACAGGAACCGATGGTCGCGGAAGATGTCCTCGAATGCGAGGTAGACGAGGTTGCCGAGAAACGCCGGGTAGATGAGATTCGCGAGCACGACGTGCCAGCGCGATTCCGGCGGGCGGATCGCGCGCGCCGCGTCGTCGGCCGTGGTTTCCGGGTGCGGGCTCGCCATGGCGCGGTTCCGTTTCTCGTCACGAGGGCGATGCGTCGATCGCGCACCGTAGGCCATGCTGCTCCGCGTGGCGAGCGTGGTTGCAACGGTCTGTGAACGGCTGGACTTGCGATCCGCGTTCGCCGGCCCGGCGGCGCACCGGCGCCGCGCCGCCCTCTACTCGATAACCTCGTCGGCGCGGGCGAGAATGTTCGGCGGGATCGTGATGCCGAGCGCGCGCGCGGTCCTGGCGTTGACGACGAGCTCGAACTGGGTCGGCTGCTGCACCGGGAGATCGGCCGGCTTCTCGCCCTTGAGAATGCGGTCCATATAGACGGCCGCGTTGCGGTAGAGCTCGGCGAAGCGCGGGCCGTAGGACATCAAGCCGCCGGTCGCGACGAGTTCGCGGCGGAAATGGATCGCCGGGATGGCGAGATCGGCCGACGCCTTCACCAGCCGGTCGCGGTCGGCCGCGCGCTCGGTATAGCCGCCGGGCGCCCAGATGACCGCATCGACCCGCTCCGCGCGCAGCGTCTCGACCGCACGGTCGAACTCGTTCGGCCCGCGCACATCGACGAACACGACCGCGAGCCCGAGCGTCCGCGCCGGCGCCTGCATCTGTTCGAAGAAGATCGGCTCGGGCGCGAGGCTCGCATTGCCGACGAACGCGATCCGGCGCGCGCCGAGCACCAGCTCGCGGACGAGCTCGAGCTGCTTCACCGCCAAGGCACCGCCCAGGAACGAGTTCCCAGTCACGTTGCCGCCGGGGCGCGCGAGGCTCGCGACGAGACCGCTCCCGACCGCATCACCGCTTGCGATGAACACGATCGGGATGCGATCGGTCACGCGCCGCGCCGCGAGCGCGCCGGTCGACGTCTGGGCGATGATGACGTCGACCCCGCGCGCCACGAGGTCGGCCGCGAGCGCCGGAAACCGCCCGGCATCGCCGTCGGCGAAGCGGCGCTCATAGGCGATGGTGCGGCCCTCGCCGTGGCCGAGACGGGCGAGCTCCTCGGTGATGACCCTGAACGCGGACGGGCCGTCGTCGGCGGCGTCGGACTGCGTGTGGAGATGGCCGACCACGTGCGTCGGCCGGCCCTGCGCGGTCACCGTGCCGGCGAGCGCGGTCGTGAGCGCCGCGACCAGAAGCGCCCGCCACGGAGACCATGCCATCGTCGCCACCTTCGGGAACGCCGCCGCCACCCGCCATCCTGCCGGCATCGGTCCGTCTCGGTCTGTGAACGGCATCACGGAAGAGGGATCGACGATCGCGGTCCCGGAGTCCACGCCGCGCCTCCCGCGCCCGCCTCACCAGGGCAGCATGCCCTTGGCGCGGATGGCGGGAAGGGCCTCGGGGCCGGTGACGAACGCGATGAGCGCCGCGGCCGCATCGGGGATCTGCGTCGTCGTGCTCAGCGCTGCCTCGAACACGACATGGGCCTGGATCTCGGCCGGTATGGGTCCGACGATATCGAGCCCCGGCGTCGCCATCAGCGTCGCGATCGCGGTGACGCCGATCTCGGCCTCGCCGGCCGCGACGAGCTCGCCCACGGTGTCGGTCTCGGTCCGGTGCGACTTCGCCGCGATCGCCTCGGCGATCCCGAAGCGTGCGAAGAGTTGGTCGAGATGCGGCCCGCTGATCCCGGCCTTGAGGAACGCGACCGATCTCGCCGCGACCATCGCCTGCTTGAACGCCTCGACGGTGTCGATCGCCGGCCACGGCGCACCGGCACAGACGGCGACCCCGATCGGCACGCGGAGGAAGCCGGTCCGGCTCGCGGGCGCGACGCGGCCCTCGCGAACGAGCTCGTCCATCAGGGCCGGCAGCACGAAGGCCGCGTCGAATCCCTCGCCGGCATCGAGCTTCCGCCGCGCGTGGACCGGCATCTCGTCGTGACGGAGGAGCTGCTCGATGCGGTGCCCGGTCCGCCGCTCGAACGCCGCCTGCGTCGCGCCGATGATGATCTGCGGCGATTGCAGCGCGAGCGTCCTGATCGTCGACATGGCCGATCTCTCCTTGGTTGCGGGCGTGTCCGGGGCCGGAGGCGCTTCCGGGTCTCCGCATCGAGCGCGTTGAACGGCGCATCGAGGAGGACGACCTCGGGCTCGTCGATCAGCGGGCGCGCGATCGCGGCGCGCTTCTGCATGCCGCCCCCGCCACGCGCCACAACCGTCCCGTCGGCGCCTCCCGTGCCGATCGACGATTCATAGCGCGTTCCGGCCCGAAGGCGACAGATCTCGTCGCGCGGGCGGCCGCGGATGATCCGCATAGACCCGTGGTCGGACCGTCGTTGCACCGCAAGATCGCAAGTTTGCCCGCGGCGGACAAAGGCGCCTTGCGCGATTGTCCCGGGCGCGTTCTCCGGTCTACGCTCGACCGATCGAATCCGAACAGGGGGCATTGCCATGAAGACAGTCGTGCTCGGCGCAACCCGACGCCTCTGCGTTGCGGTCGGTCTCGCCGCCGCGGGTTTGGCGCCGCTTGCCACGCCCGGCCTCGCGCAGACGATCGACATGAAGATCGGCTTCGGCAGCATCAACGATTCCCAGCACGAGACGGCGAAGCTCTACGCCGCCGAGATCGAGGCGCGCACCAACGGCGCGATCAAGGCGCGGCTCTTCCCGGCGGCGCAGCTCGGCCCGGCGAGCCGCAACATCGAGGGGCTCCAGCTCGGCACGCAGGAGGCGTTCATCTCCCCGCCCGGCTTCTTCGTCGGCGTCAATCCTGCGTTCCAGGCGCCCGATGCGCCGGGCCTGTTCGAGAGCTGCTGGCACCAGCACGCGACGCTCAACCACGCGACGGTGCGCGAGCGCTTCCTCGGTCTCGCCAAGGCCTCCGGCGTCGCCGGCGTCTATATCTGGTGCGCCGGCAAGACCGCGATCGCGACGCGCGAACCGGTGCGCCGGCTCGCCGATCTCAACGGCATGAAGATCCGCGTCCTCGCCTCCAAGACCGAGGTCGCGCTGATGCGCGCGCTCGGCGCCACCGGCGTGCCGATGGAATTCTCCGAGACGCTCGCCGCGATCCAGAACCGGACGCTCGACGGGGCGCGGACCGGCGTGATCGTGCTCGGCCCGTCCCGCTTCTACACGGCCGCGAAATATCTCTACAACGAGACGGCGAGCCATATCCCGAGCGCGTTCTGGGTGAGCGAGCAGTGGCTCGCCCGGCTCTCGCCCGCGCAGCGCGAGGCGGTGTTCGCGGTCGGCCGCGACCTCACCGACCGGACCGCGGCGATCGCGCTCGAGCTGACCGAGCGGTGGGAGAAGCTGTGGGTCGAGAACGGCGAGGTGATCGAGCCGACCGCCGCCGACAAGGCCGAGATCGCCCGCCGGGCGCAGCCGATCGGCGACGAGGTCCTCGGTTCAGACCCCAGGGTCAAGGACATGTACGCGTTGGTAAAGGAGGCGGCGGCACAGACCCGGGGCGCCCGGGCGCCGCGCTGATCCGCCCCGATCAACGCGAGCGGGCGCGACCGGCCGGCCCTGGCCCTGCCTGGGACCCGAGATGAGGCCCGGCATGGGGCCCAGAATCATGTTCCGCGCCGGCGGCTTACGGGGTTATACTACGGACGCGTTCGGTGCGCCCGGGCGCGGGCCATGGGACGACGGAGGAATCGATGAAGACGCTGGTTCTAGAGACGACCGCGCCCTTCCAGGGCCTCGCCGAGCTCGTCGCCCATCACGAGGGCCTGTTCGAGAAGGAAGGCCTCGCGATCGAGTGGGCGGACCGCGACAAGGGCGTCGTCAGCACCACCCACACCGACGTGAAGAGCCCGCAAGGCGTCGACCCGTTCGCGAGCCACGGACGGCTGTTCGAGCAGGGCAAGGCCGACATGTACAACGCCTGCGAATGGGGCAATTACTGCCGCGTCCAGGATTCGAAGTCCGGTGGCCGCCAGATCGGCCGGCGCGCGATCGTCACCTTCGCCGCGCTCGTCGTCGCGCCTGATTCGCCCGTCTACACCCCGCAGCAGCTCGCCGGCCGCCTGATCGGCGTGCCGTTCTATTTCGGCACGCATTATCTCGCGCTCCACATGCTCGAAGGCTTCATGCCGCGCGAGATGATCCAGCTCTGCCGCTCCGGCAACGGCTCGCGCGAACGGCTGAACGCGTTGCTCCGCGGCGAGATCGAGGCGACGACGCTCACCGAGCCCTACATCACCCTCGCCGAGAAGAAGGGCTGCCGGCTCGTCGCCTCGGCGTTCTACCACGGCACCGAGGTCGCCGCCGATCGGGTCGACGCCGAGACCTATGCCGCGTTCAATCGCGCCGTGCGCGAGGCGGTGCGCCGGATCAACGCCGACAAGCGCGGCTATCTCCGCTACTTCATCGACTATCACCGCGCGGATCCCGAGATCGCGGCGCTCCACATCGACGATCTCCGCGAGGGTCGCATCGTCGTCGTCGACCCGGCGCCGATCCCGACCGACGAGCTCAAGCGCACCTATGACTGGATCAAGAGCTGGGGCATGCTCGACAAGACGCAGTCGGAGAGCGAGCTCGTCGACTTCACGGTCCAGGACCGCGCGCACGCCGCGGCGGAATAGCGCAGCCCTACCCAACATCGATCAAGTCGGGCGACCCCGCGCGCGGCTTCGCTGGTCCCGACATGGCGTCGGGAGAGGGCGATGCGGCGGAGCGTGCGTGACATCATCGGCAAGAAGAAGCTCGTCAAGGCACCCGGCTCGGCATCGGTGCGCGTCGCGGTGAAGGAGATGGTGCGCCGCGACGTTCGCTCGGTGCTGGTGACCGAGCGCGGCCGGCTCGCCGGCATCTTCACCGGCACCGATCTCATGCGTCTCGTCGCGTCGGGGTGCGATCTCGACGCGACGCCGCTCCGCGACGTGATGACGAGGACGCCGCGGACGGTCGCCCCGGGCGAGCCGGCGATCGAGGGATTGCGGCGGATGCAGGAGGGCGGGTTCCGCCATCTCCCGGTCGTCGACGACGGCAAGCTGGCCGGAATCCTGTCGCGGCGCGATTATCTCGGCTTCGAGATCGACGAGATCGAGCGCGAGCAGGAGGTCTGGGAGCGCCTCTGATCCCGGTGGAGCCTCCGGGCGCTACTCACGATAGTGTCGCGCCGGGATCGCGGCGTCGCTGGCCGCGCGTGGGGTGTGGTGCACGGTCGGTCTCGTGGCGGAACGTTTCCGGGTTCTTATCGTCTGCCTCGAAAACTGGCTGAGCCACGCGCGGTTCAACCGCGCGCTGCGTGATGGCGGGTTCTCGGTCGGCGTTCTCGCCGCACCCGGCGATTTCGTCACCGTGTCGCGCTTCGTCGAGAGGCGGTTCGATCTCCAGCCGCTGCCGGGTCGGCCCGGGGCGCAGGACACGCTGGGCTCGCTCCAGGACGCGATCGAGGCCTTCCGGCCGCGCTTCCTGATCCCGGCCGACGAGCGCGCGGTGCGGCTGTTCCGGGTGATCGCTGCGGTCGACGACCGGACGCGCCCGCGCGCGCTCGCCGACCGCACGCTCCGGCTGGTCCGCCGCGCGCTCGGCGGGGCGCCCTCGCACGCGATCCGCTGGCAGCGCCACGCGATGATGACGCTCGCGCAAGGGACCGGCATCCGGGTGCCGCCCCAGGCGGCCGTCACCACGCTCGGCGAGGCGCGCGCGTTCGCGGCCGCGGTCGGCTACCCGATCGTAATCAAGGCCGAGGACACGGTCGGCGGGAAGGGCGTCCGGGTGTGCGACGACGAGGCCGCGCTCGCGCCGGCCTTGGCCTCGCTCGACCGGACGCGCGGACCTGAACGGCCGCCCCTGATCGCGCAGGCCTTTGTTCCCGGCAGGCCCGCCGCGCGCAGCGTCGTCGCCGTCGAAGGTCGGACGCTCGGCGGGGTCAGTGCCGTCAAGCTCACGACCCAGCCCGCCCCGCTCGGCCCGAGCGCCGTCGTCGAGTTCACGCGCCACCGCGACATGGACGAAGCGACGCGCAAGACGGTCGCGGGGTTCGGTTTCACCGGGTTCGCGACCACTTGCTTCGTCATCAACGACCGCGACGGCTCGGCCTGGCTCGTCGAGTTCAACCCGCGCGCGAGCTCCCACATCCATCTCGCGCCGCTCTGGGGGTTCGAGATGTGCCGCGCGCTCCATGCCCGGCCCGCCGGGACGGGCGAGATCGTGACCGAGGGCGCGCCGCGCGTGCCGCTGGTCGCCAAGTTCCCGAACGAGTGGATCCGCGATCCGGGCAGCCCCTATCTCCGCTCCGCCTTCGTCGATGCGCCGTGGGACGACCCCGATCTCCTCGCCGCCGAGGTCCGGTTCGCGGCGGCGGCGTTCGCGACACGCCGCCCCGCGGGCGCATGAGAGACCGACGATGCCGTTTCGCCGTCGACCTCGGCGGTGCATGATGGCCGCCACCGGAAAAAGCGATATCGAGAGGCTCCGTCGATGAAACGTCTGGCCATGGCCTTCGCCGCATTCCTCGTCTCGGCCCCGCCCGCCTTCGCCCAGGGCGATGTCCTCGTCTACGCCACCAACCAGCAGGGATCGCTCGCCTTCATCTCCGGATCGGCGATCGCCAAACTCGTCGACGACAAGCTCAAGCTGCAGATCCGCGTGCTGCCGACGGCGGGAACCTCGACCTTCATTCCGATGCTCAACCGGAAGGAGATCGACCTCGGCGGCATCAATGTCGAAGAGGTGCAGACCGCCTTCGCCGGGACCGGGCCGTTCGAGGGCAAGGCGAACCCGAACATCCGCGTCGTGTCGACGCTGTTCCCGCTGCCGCTCGGCATCCTGGTGCCGGCGGATTCGCAGGCGCGCTCGATCGCCGATCTCAAAGGCGCGCGCATGCCGGGCGGCTATGCCGGCCAGACCACGGCGCGCGCGACCCAGGCCGCGCTCCTCGCCAATGCCGGTCTCACCATGGCCGACATGCGCGAGGTGCTGGTCGTCAACCAGTTCGCCGCGACCGAGGCGCTCGGCGCCGGCCGGCTCGATGCGGTGAGCGTCACCGTCGGCGTCGGCCAGGTGCAGAAGGCGCACGCCGATCTCGCGAGCCGCGGCGGCGTCCGATTCCTGTCGCTCGACACCGGCGCGGCCGCGGTCGCCCGCATGCAGCCGCACGTGCGCTCGCGCCCGATCCTCTACGAGCCCGCGCCGGCCAATGTCGGGGTCACCGGGCCGACCTGGGTGATGGGCTATTCCTACTTTCTCACCACCCACGCCGAGACCAGGGACACGCTCGCCTACGCGCTCGCCAAGGTGCTGCACGAGAGCCACGAGGATCTGAAGAAGATCACGCCGACTTTCAACCGCTTCGATCCGAAACGGATGACCGAGATGACCGATCCCGTGCCCTGGCATCCCGGCGCGATCAAGTTCTTCGCCGAGATCGGCCAATGGCCGCCGAAGGACTGACCGGCCGCGTTTGCCTCCGGTCTATTCCGCCGCCTGACGCATCGCGGGCGCGAGCGGGACGAGGTGCGCGAGCAGCCGGGCCGCGTTGAGGTGCAGGATCGCCGCCTTCGCCTCGGCCGCGATGCGCGCCTCGCCGACCGCCTTGTTCGACCACTCGCAGCCGAACTCGGTCCCGTCCGTGCCGAACACGATCTTGTCGGCGCCATAGGCGGTGACCCCGAGCTCGATCGCGCGCGATCCGAACGAATTGCAGTCGACGAAGAGGTTGGGCTTGCCGAAACGCGTCGAGGGCGTCGGTGCGTCGGGCGTGTCGAGGACGTTGCGGTGGTCGAGCCGTTCGATCTCGTAGGGAATGTTGCCGCCGAGATTGTGGATGACGACGCGCGCGTCGGGATAGGCGTCGAGGAAGTCGGTGAACGACAGCGTGATCATGTTCGACGACAGGCTCGCCTGCATGTCGAGCGTGCCGAGGCGCGGGCTCTGGTTGTCGATGCCCGCCGGCACGCGCGGCCACGCATCGCCCGGGCGCGGTCCCCAATGGATGAAGAGGACCGCGCGGCGCCGGTTGGCGACCTCCAGGAGCGGCCGGTAGGCCATTGCGGCCTCGAGGCTGAGGAATGCGTTCCCGGGCACGATCGCGCCGACGATGCCGGGCAGCGCGAGCGCGCGCTCGAACTCGGCGACCGCCGCGCCCATGTCGGCGAGCGGCAGCGAGGCGAAGGCGGCGAACCGGCCGGGGTGGCGGCGCGCCATCTCGGACACGCTGTCGTTGAAGAGGCGGACCAAGGGGAGCGCTTCCTCGACCGGGGCGCGCTCGATCCATTGGAACGGGCCGAACAGGGACAAGACGCCCGTCGACATGCCCTGCCGGTTCATCTCGGCAAGCCGGACCTCGACATCGTCGAAGGACTCCGCGACCGGCGCCGCGCCCGACCGGCTCCGCAGCATTTCGACCCCGTCCGCGCCGCGCTCGATCAGCGGCGGCATCTTGCGGGCGCGCAGCGCATCCTTGAGGGCCGGGGGCTTCCAATGCGCGTGCATGTCGATCGTCATGGCCATCCCTCGCCGGTTGGTCTATCGAAGTGGGCGGCCGCGATCATACCAGCCGGCCGGGCCGCCGACAGCCGGTTGTTAACCGAACCGGCGCCATGATCGCGCGCCCCAACGCGGAACGACCCATGCGCGCCCTGGCGAAATTGGTGAAACCCCTGGTTCCGGACGGTCTCTGGCAGCGCGCCCGCTACTGGGACACGCAGCGGCGGATGCGCCGGTTCGCGGCGCGCGAGGTGACCCACGACTATGGCGGGCACGCCTTGCGGGTCCGCATCGCCGACCCGACCGCTGCGCTCTGGTACGACAGCGACTGGACCGACCTCGCCGAGCTCGAGTTCCTGCGTGCGCACGGCTTCCCGTGCGACGGCCGCGTCTTCGACCTCGGCGCGCACCAGGGCGTCGTCGCCATGATGATCGCGCGCGGCCTCGTGCCGGACGGCCGGGTCGTCGCGGTCGAGGGCATCCGCCACAACTACGTGACCGGCCGGCACAATATCGCCGCCAATGGCGTGACGAACGTGACCTATGAGCACGCGATGGTCGGCGAGGCGAACAGCGTGATGGAGATAACGCCCGAGCTCAACGCGCGCGCGGTGATGCCGGGCGAGCGCATCTATCGCGCGGAGCCGGTGGCCGTCGTCACCGTCGACGCGGTGATGCACCGCCACGGCCGGCCCGACCTCGTGTTCATGGATATCGAGGGCTACGAGATCCGCGCCCTCGCCGCCGCGACCGAAACCCTCGCGGCGCGGCCGTGGTGGTCGGTCGAGGTGCACGGCGACGAGATGATCGGGGTCTATGGCGGCACCAACCGCGACGTCGCGCGGCTCTTCCTCGATCGCGGCTATGCGCTCCACGTCTCGCGCGACGAGACGCGGTTCGAGCCCCTCGGCGGCCTCGCTGCGTTCCCGACCGAGCGCTGCCATCTGATCGCGGTTCCCTGATCGCGCGTCCGGCGCTAGCCTTGCCGTGTCGATCCCCGACGGTGGAGGTGCCTGTGCGCGGGTTCCGTCTTCTGTCCGCAGTCCTCGCGTCCGGGCTCGCGGCCGTCCTCGCCGGCGCCGCGTCGGCCGTGGCAGACACCTGGCCGTCGAAACCGGTGCGCGTGCTGATCGGCTTCGCGCCCGGCGGCCCGACCGATGTGATCGGCCGGCTGATGAGCGAGCATCTCGGCAAGGCGCTCGGCCAGCCCTTCGTGGTCGAGCCGCGCCCCGGCGCCTCGGGCGTGGTCGCCGGCCAGATCCTCGCCGCCGCGCCGCCCGACGGCCACACGCTCTACGTCATCAGCTCGGCCATCGTCGCGACCGCCAAGGTGCTCTACGCCGACATGACCTACGACCCCGCGACGGCGTTCCAGCCGGTGACGGTTCTGGTCCGCGGGCCGCTGATCCTCGAGGTCGCCGCGACCGTGCCGGCGACCACCGTCGCCGAGTTCGTCGCCTGGGCCAAGGCGAACCCGGGCAAGCTCAACCACGGCTCACCCGGTGTCGGGACCCAGTCGCATCTGATCGCCGAGCTGTTCCGCGCCCGGCTCGGCTTCGACAGCACCCATATTCCCTATCGCGGCGTCGGCGCCTTCGCGCAGGGCATGATGCAGCGCGAGGTGCACTGGGCGTTCGATTCGGCGAACACGGCGCTCCAGCTCGCCGACGGCGGCCATGTCCGCTTCCTCGCCGTCACCACTGCCGCGCGCTGGCCGGCCCGACCGGAGGTGCCGACGCTCGCCGAGACCGGCCAGGCCGACGCCACCCTTCCGTCCTGGTTCGGCCTGGTCGTCCCGGCCGGCACCGCACGCATGATCGTCGATCGGCTGCACCAGGAGATCGTTCGCGCCTGGGCGCTGCCTGAGAACATCGCGCGCATCAGGTCACTCGGGTTCGAGCCGGCATCGCCGACACCGGAGGAGACGGCGGCCTTCATCGCCCGCGAGCGCGAGCGCTGGACGGCGGTGATCCGCGCCAACAACATCAAGCCGGAATAGGTATCGGCCGCAGCGCGGCGCGACGAATCCGCGCTGGCACGCGCCCGCGCTTCGACGTAGCCTCGACGGCAACCGTCGATGGAGGAGGTCAACGTGTCGGGTAGGTTCGTTCGTGCCGCGCGGCTGTTGGGCGCCGCGCTCGTCGCCTCGGTCCTGGTCGCGCCGTTCGCTACGGCGACCGCACAGGAATGGCCGACCAAGCCGGTCCGCGTTCTGATCGGCTTCGCGCCAGGCGGGCCGACCGACGTGACCGGTCGGGTGATGAGCGACCATTTGTCGAGGACGCTCGGCCAGCCCTTCGTGGTGGAGAGCCGGCCCGGCGCCTCGGGCGTCATCGCCGGCCAGATCCTCGCGAGCGCGCCGCCCGACGGACACACGATCTACGTCATCTCGTTCGCGATCGTCGCGACCGCCAAGGCGATGTACGCCGACATGTCCTACGACCCGGCGACCGCGTTCGCGCCGGTGACGCTTCTGGTGCGCGGGCCGTTGATCCTGTCGGTGTCGTCGGCGCTCCCGGTCACCAACTACGCCGAGTTCGTGACCTGGGCCAAGGCCAACTCGGGCAAGATCAACCACGGCTCGCCCGGCATCGCGACGCAGCCGCATTTGATGTGCGAAATGTTCGCCGCCCTCATCGGCGTCCATAGCGCGCACATCCCCTATCGCGGCGCGGGTCCGTTCACCCAGGGAATGATGCAGCGGGAAGTGCAGTGGGCGTTCGATTCGCCCAACACCGCGCTCCAGCTCGCCAATGGCGGCCATGTCCGCTTCCTCGCCGTCTCCACCAAGGAGCGCTGGGCGGCGCGCCCGGAGGTGCCGACGCTCGCCGAGCTCGGCGTGCAAGGCGCGATCGCGCCGTCGTGGTTCGGTCTCGTCGCGCCGGCGGGCACGCCGAAGCCGATCATCGACAAGCTGTACCAGGAGGTCAGCAAGGGCTGGGCGATCAATGAGAACGCCAACCGGCTGCGCGCCCTCGGCTTCGAGCCGGCGACGACCACTCCGGAGGAGACCGCGAAGCACTTCGCCGACGAGCGCGAGCGCTGGACGGCGGTCGTCCGCAAGAACAACATCAAGGCGGAATAGGGGAGAACCAGCGATGGACCGCGGCGATCGCATCCGGCGCGTCGTCGCGGCCACGCGACGCGCGTTCCGCTTCGCAACTTTCGCGGCGGTCGCCGCGCGGGCACCTCTCGCGGCGGTCGCCACGCTGGCGCCGGTCGCAGCGGCCGTCGCGCTGTCGCCGGTCGCGGCGGTGGCGCAGGAATGGCCGACCAGGCCGGTCCGTGTCCTGATCGGCTTCGCGCCCGGTGGCCCCGCCGACGTGCTGGCGCGCATTCTCAGCGATTATTTCGGCAAGACCACGGGCCAGCCCTTCGTCGTCGAGAGCAGACCCGGCGCGGCCGGTGTGCTCGCCGGCCAGATCCTCGCCGCCACGCCGCCCGACGGCTACACGATCCACGTCATGAGCTTCGCCATCGTCGGTGCGGCCAAGGCGATGCATGCCGACATGACCTACGACCCGGCGACGGCGTTCGCACCGATCACCCTCCTCGTGCGCGCGCCGATGGTGCTCGAGGTGTCGTCGGCGCAGCCGGTGACGACGTTTGCCGAGTTCGCGACCTGGGCCAGGGCGAACACCGGCAAGCTCAACCACGGCTCGCCCGGCGTCGGCACCCTGCCGCATCTCGCCAGCGAGCTGTTCAAGGAGATGATCGGCTTCGAGAGCCAGCACATCCCCTATCGCGGCTCGGGGCCGTTCGCGCAGGGCATGATGCAGAAGGAGCTGCAATGGTCGTTCGATTCGGCGAACACCGCGATCCAGCTCCTGCGCGGCGGCCATGTCCGCTTCCTCGCCGTCTCGACGCGCGAGCGCTGGGCGCCGATACCGGACGTGCCGACGCTCCATGAGCTTGGCATGAAGGACGCCGTGTGGCCGACCTGGTTCGGCCTCGTCACGGTCGCCGGCACGCCGCGCGCGATCATCGACCGCGTGCGCGACGGGATCGCCGCGGCGTGGAAACTTCCCGACTATATCGCGCGCGTCCATGCGCTCGGCTTCGAGCCGGCGATCACGACGGCCGAGGAGACGGCGGCCCTGTTCGCCGAGGAGCGCGAGCGCTGGACGCCGGTCATCCGCCGCCACAACATCAAGGCGCAATGAGTGCGCGGGGGACAACCCCGCCGGAAGCCACGTCAATGGTCAGGGAGGACCACGTCATGCGGTTCGCGCGTCTTCTGGCTGCGGCCAGTCTCGTACTCGGTGCGGCATGCCTCGCGCCGCCCGCGTCCGCCTATCCGACCAAGCCGGTGCGCGTGCTGATCGGCTTCGCGCCGGGCGGGCCGACCGACACCATCGCCCGCGTCATGGCCGATCATCTGTCGAAGACGATGGGCCAGCCCTTCGTCGTCGAGGCGCGCCCTGGCGCCGGCGGCAACATCGCCGGCCAGATCCTCGCCACGGCGCCGCCCGACGGCCACACGCTCTATGTCAACGCCTTCGGCATGATCGCGATCGCGCAGGTCGTCTACAAGGACCTCCCCTTCGACCCGGCGACCTCGTTCGCACCGATCACGGTGCTCGTCGATGCGCCGATGCTCCTCGAGGTCCACACCAAGCACGCACCGAAGACCTACCCGGAGCTGGTCGCGTTCCTGAAGGCGAACACAGGCAAGCTCAACCACGGCTCGCCCGGGGTCGCGACCTTCCCGCACCTCGCCGCCTCCGTGTTCGCCAAGCGCATCGGCTTCGACAGCCAGCACATTCCCTATCGCGGCTCGGCGCCGTTCGCGCAAGGCATGGCGCAGGGCGAGATCGACTGGTCGTTCGATTCGGCGAACACCGCGCTCCAGCTGGCTCAGGCCGGGCATGTCCGCATTCTCGCCACCACGAGCCGCGAGCGCTGGCCTTCGTTCCCGGACGTGCCGACGCTGACCGAGCTCGGCATGAAGGATGCCGTGTGGCCGACCTGGTTCGGGCTCATCACGGTCGCCGGCACGCCGCGCGACGTCATCGACAAGCTCCATGCCGAGGTCAAGCGCGGCTGGCAGATTCCGGAGAACGCGCAGCGTCTGCGCAATGTCGGCTTCGAGCCGACCTGGCCGACGCCCGACGAGACGGCGGCGTTCTTCAAGAAGGAGCGCGAGACCTGGGCGCCGGTCGCGGTCGAGCTCGGCATCAAGGCCGAGTAGGCGCGCCGGGACTCAGTCGGCCTTGATGCCCGCCTCCTTGATCACTTTCGCCCAGCGCGCGATCTCGGACCGGACGAAGGGTTCGACCTCGGCGCGGGCGAGGGTGGAGGCGGTGCCGCCCTGCTGCGTGAAGCGCTCGCGCAGCTCGGGCGCGCTCCGCGCCTTGACCAGCGCAGCGTCGAGCCGCTCGACGATCGCCGTCGGCGTCCGCGCCGGCGCCCACAGCCCGAACCAGGTGAAATACTCGTAGCCGGGCACCCCCTGCTCGGCGACCGTCGGCAGGTCCGGCACGACCGGCGAGCGTTGCGGCGTCGTGACCGCGATCGCCCGCACGCGCCCGCCCTGCACCTGGCCGAGCGCCGCCGCCATGTTGTCGAAGAACACCGCGATCGCACCCGCGACGACCTCGGGATAGGCGGCCTGCGCGCCGCGATAGGGGATGTGCTGGATGTTCGTCCCCGTCATCGACTTGAACAGCTCCATCGCCATGTGCTGGCCGGTGCCGTTGCCGGCGGAGGCGTAGTTGAGCGTACCGGGCGATGCCTTCGCCGCCGCGATCACGTCGGCGATCGACCGGAAGGGTGAGGTCGGCGACACGACGACGAGGAACGGGATGTTCACGATCAGGCCGATCGCGGTGAAGTCGCGGATCGGATCGTAGGGCAGCTTGTCGTAGAGCGACGGGTTGAGCGCCATGTTGCCGTTGAGCCCGACGAGGAGCGTGTAGCCGTCGGGCGCGGCCTTGGCGGCGGCCTCGGTGCCGGCGAGCGTGCCGGCACCCGGCCGGTTCTCGACCAGGAAGGACTGGCCGAACTCCTTGCCGAACTGCTCGGCCATCAGCCGCGCGACGATGTCGGTGCCGCCGCCGGGTGGCTGCGGGACGATCATGCGGACGGGCTTGGTCGGCCAGGACTGCGCCCCGAGAGGTGCCGCGGCAAACACGAGCGCGAGCACGAGGACGCGGATGCACGCGAAACGAATGTTCATGGTGCCTCCTTGAGGATTTCGGTCGACGGCGGCATCGAACGCCGCGCGTCGCGCGCGCCGATGCTTCGTGGTTTTATGGATATTAGCCGAAAACTTACCGCGTCGCGCGGCGGGCGCGGTTGTCAGGGCGGCGCGTGATGCCTATACTTTGGCCGTCAGCCTTCTCGATGTTCCGGCGTATTGCGCTTCGTCTTGCCGACCGAGCATTCATACCAAGGACGCCTGACCGCTGATGTCGCACCGCCGCTGGCCGGGCGGCCTCCTCCATTGACAAAGGAATGACTGAATGACCAAGGGAACCGTGAAGTGGTTCAGCTCCGTCAAGGGCTACGGCTTCATCACGCCGGACGATGGCTCGAAGGACGCCTTCGTGCACATCTCGGCCGTGGAGCGCGCCGGCCTGACCGGCCTGCGTGAAGGGCAGCGGGTCGAGTATGAACTGCAGCGCGGACCGCAGGGCAAGACATCGGCGGCCAATCTCAAGGTGATCAACTGAAAGGCGATCAACCGAGATCCGGCGCGGCGCACATCCGCCGCGCCGCGAGGAAGGGCCCGCATCGGCGGGCCCTTTCTTTTTTGGCCCTCGAACGACGAAGCGTGCGGCCTTGCGGCGGGCGCGATCCCGGGCTATTCGACACCGCGACCGGCCGCGCACGACCGAGCCGCCCGAGGAGAGAGACCGATGCCCGCGCTCCGCTGCGTCCTGCCCGACATGATCTCCAACTCCTATTTTCCCGCGATCGCGGCGGCCGATCTCGGCTTCTTCAAGGCCGAGGGGCTCGACATGGACGTCGAGCTCCTGTTCCCGGTCGACAAGTCCTATGAGGCGCTGCGCGACGGCAAGGCCGACTTCGTCGCCGGCTCGGCGCACGCGACGCTCGCCGCCTTTCCCGAATGGCAGGGCGCGAAGCTCCTCTGCTCGCTCGCCCAGGGCATGTACTGGTTCCTCGTGATGCGGACCGATCTCAAGGCCGCGCGCGGCGATGTCTCGGTGGTCAAGGGCAAGCGGATCGGTGCCGCGCCCTGGGTCGAGCTCGGCCTCAAGCGTCTCCTCGCCGAGGCCGGCATCGACATCGTCAAGGACAAGGTCGAGATCGCGCCAGTGCCCGGCACGCTCCAGGCCGGCGTATCGTTCGGCGTCACGGCCGCGAAGGCGCTCGAGGAAGGCCGCATCGACGGCTTCTGGGCCAACGGCATGGGCGCCGAGGTCGCGGTCCGCCGCGGCATCGGCTCGATCGTCCTCGACGTGCGCCGCGGCGACGGGCCGAAGGTCGCGTTCTATTACACGCGCCCGGTCCTGGTCACGACGGACGCGATGATCGACAAGAAGCCCGACACCGTGGCGGCCGCGATCCGCGCGATCGTCAAGACGCTGAAGGCGCTCAGGGCCGACGTCTCGCAGGCGACGACGGTCGGACGCAAGCGCTTCCCCGAGACCGAGGCCGGGCTGATCGCCGAGGTCGTGACGCGCGATCTCCCCTTCTACGATCCCGCGATCGACGAGACCTATGTGGCGCGCATGAACGCGTTCGCGCGCGACATGGGCATCCTCAAGGGCGACGTGCCGTTCGAGCGCGTCGTCGCGACGCGGTTCCGCGACGTCTGGAAGGGCTGAGCCGGCTCAGCGCCGCGGCGGCCACTGGCCGATCTCGGTGTAGAACTTGATCGCGCCGGGGTGGTAGGGAACGCCGATCTCGTCGACCATGCGCTGCGGGTTGAAGTCGGACAGGAACCGCCCGACCGAGACCAGCATGTCCTTGTTGGCGTGGAGCGCCTTGGTGAGCTGGTAGACGAGCTCGGCCGATTCGCCGACATGCGTCGTGATGAAGGCGTCATAGGCCATGAACCAGGTCGGCTCCTGCACGCCCGTCCGGTGCGCCGCCGGCTGGACCAGCATCGGCCGCGACGGCATGATCGCCTGCATCCGCGCCACGGCCTCGGGCGTCGTGTTGATCGAGATGAAGCGCACCCCGCCGCGGCCCGCGAGATCGGCGTGCGCCTTCTGCACCTGGCCGATGCCGGCATTGATGGTCGCGGCATCGATGCGCCCGGCCGCCATCGCCTCGACGCCGGCGAACAGATTGACCACCGGAACCTGACGCATGTCGGCGGTCGAGAGCCCGGCGGTCGCGAGGATCGCTTCCTGCACGACGCGCCCGGTGAGCTGCGACTGGAAGCCCGCGGGCATCCGTATGCCCTTGAGCTCCTCGATCTTCCGGATCGGCGAATCGCCCGGCACCAGGATGGTGAGCGCGAGCGGGAACAGGATCGTGACGAGCCGGAGGTTCGGGTTCGGCCTGCCGTCGAAATTGCCGGTGCCGGCAAAGGCGGTCCGCGCGTCGTCGACATTGGCCATGCCGAAATTCATCTCGCCCCGGTTGAGGAGCGGGATATAGGTCGAGGAGCCGGCCATCGGCTGCACCCGCGCCTGGCGGCCCACCTTCTCGTCGATCACCTTGGCCACCGCGGTGCCGGCCGTGAAGAACTACGAGCCTTGCGGGTTGGTCGCGAACGCGATGACGTCCTGGGCGCGGGCGCTGAGCGCGATCAGGCCGGCCGCGGCGAGGGTGGCGACGAAAAGCGTGGGACGCGGGCTCATGGGTTGATGGGTCTCCTGTCTCGGGGCGCGACGCGGCGTCGGTTCATTCCTTCGGCGGCCACTGGCCGATCTCGGTGAAGAACTTGATCGCGCCGGGATGGGTCGGCATCGGCGAGCTGACCGACATGTTCGAGGTGTCGAAATCGGCCATGAAGGGGGCGGCCTTGACGAGCTCGGCCTTGCCGGCGTGGAGCGACTTGGTGACGTTGTAGACGACCTCGTCCGGCACCTTGTCGTTGGCCGCAAGGAGCGCGTCGAAAGCGAGGAACCAGGTCGGCTCGAGGACGCCGACGCGGTTGGGCGACGGCTCGAGCCGCATCGGACGCGACCGCATCACCTTCTTCATGCGCGCGACCGAATCGGGATCGGTGTTGATCGAGACGAAGCGCACGCCGCCCCGGCTCGCGAGATCGGCGTTCGCCTTCTGCACCTGGCCGACCGGCGGGTTGATCGGCGCGGCATCGACGCGCCCCTGCCCGAGGGCGTCCGTGCCGGCGAACAGGTTCACCACCGGCACCGGCTTTATGTCGTCGAGCGTGAGGTTGGCGTTGGCGAGGATCGCGTCGAGATTGGTCTTGCCGATGGTCTGCGAGGCGTACTGGGTCGGCAAGCGAAGGCCCTTGATGTCGGCGATCTTGCGCACCGGGGAATCGTTCGGGACCAGGATCGAGATGGTGAGCGGCCACAGCGCGCCGATCAGCCGCATATTGGGATTGGGCCGTCCTTCATAGTTGCCTGTGCCTCTGAAGGCGTGGCCCGCGTCGTCGATATTGGTGAAGCCGAAATTGAGCTCGTAGCGGTTCATCAACGGGATATAGGTGGACGAGCCCGCGCTCGGCTGGACACGGAACTGGAGCTTCAGCGTCTCGTCGAGATGCTTCGCGATCGCCGCGCCCGCGGTGTAGAACTGCGATCCCTGCGGGTTGGTCGCGATGGTGTAGATCTCCTGGGCCTCGGCGGCCGGAGCCACGAGGACGGCGGCGGCGACGGCGAGCGCAATGCGCTTCATGGTTCGATCTCCCTGGGTCCTGTCCGGTGGGTTCTGACGCCACGCCATGATGTGGCACGCCTGTCGAGCCGAGGCAACCGCCGGGGTCAATCTTTCGGCGGCCATTGGCCGATCTCGGTGAAGTATCTGACCGCGCCGGGATGGAACGGCATGTCCATCTTGACCGCCATACGGTTCGGCTCGAACTCGGACATGAAGGGCGCGCTCGCGACCAGCGCGTCCTTGCCCTGATGCATCGCCTTGGCGATGTCATAGGCCATCTGGTCGCTCGCCCGGTCGTTGGTCACCAGGAAGGCGTCGAAGGTGAGGAACCAGGTCGGCGCGACGACGCCGGGCCGATGCGCGGCCGGCTGGACCAGCGCCGGCCGCGACACCATGACCTCCTGCATCCGCTTGATGCCCTCGGGCGTCGTGCCGATCGAGACGAAACGGATCCCGCCGCGCGCGGCGAGATCGGCGTGCGCCTTCTGCACCTGCGCGGTGCCGGGATTGACGACCGCGCCGTCGACGCGCCCCTGTGCCAGGGCCTCGGCGCCGGCGAAGAGATTGACGACCGGAACGGGCTTCACGTCGTCGGGCGTGAGGCCGACGCTCGCCAGCACCCCGAGATTGTTGAGCCGGCCGATCGTCTGCGACCCGAAACCGGACGGCAGCCGCATGCCCTTGATGTCCTCGATCTTCCTGACCGGCGAATCCGCCGGCACCATCAGCGACACGTAGAGCGGGAACAGCGTCGAGATCAGCCGGAGATTGGAGTTCGGCCGGCCCTCGTAGTTGCCGGTGCCGAAATAGGACGTCCGCGCGTCGTCGACATTGGTGAGCCCGAAATCGAGCTCGCCGCGGTTGAGGAGCGGCAGATAGGTCGACGACCCGGCCATCGGCTGCACGCGCACCTGCACCTTGAGCTTCTCGTCGACCAGCTTCGCGATGCCGGTCGCGAGCGTGTAGAACTGCGTGCCCTGCGGGTTCGAGGCGATGGTGTAGACCTGCTGCGCGGCGGCAGGCGCGGCGAGGACGGCGGTCAGCGACAATGCGGCAACGAGGGTCTTCATCGATGGACCTCTCGGTTTGTCGGATTGAACATGGTTGGCGGCGCGCGTCCGTCTCACGCGCCCGGCAGGTCGACGAAGCGCTCGACCAGCACGGCATAACGCTGCGGCTTCGGCTTGGGGATGTCCTCGGCCTTGACGTAGCGGATCGAGCTCTTGCCGCGGCACGAGCGCGGCAGGATGAAGCAGCGCGCGAACTCGGTCTCCTCGCGCTCGGTGGTCGGTGCCAGCACCGGCTCGTGGCCGCGCTCGAGCCAAGAGCCGCCGGGGCCGTAGACCGCGGTCGGGTGGCCCGGCACCTCGATCCTGATCTCGCCCTGGAGCACGCAGCGTATGCCGGGGCCCTGGTGGACATGGGTGTAGGCAATGCCGGCCTTGGGGAAGCCGACGCGGTCGCAGCGCATCAGCCAGCCGATCTTCGCGTCGAGCTCGACCTCGGCGCCGAGCTTGCGGACCGAGGTGCAGAACGGCGCCGAGCGGAGCTCGCCCCGCTTCGGCTCCGGCGATGCGACGAGCTCCCAGCGGAAGATGCGGGCGCCCTGCGCCCCCGACTGCAACGTCGCCTCGCCCGCGCCGACCCAGGCGCTGTCCTTGCGCTGGAGCTGCGCCCCGTCGGCGGTCTCGATCAGCACCTCGCCGTCGACGACATAGACCGCCCGGTTCTCGGCCGGCAGGTAGACCGGGCTATAGCTCGCCGGCAGCGTGTCCTCGTAGAGCCGGAGCGTGCAGAGCGTCATCGATCGCCTCCCGTTCATTTTCTTGTCACCATTTGAGCGGGTCCGGCTTCGTCTGGCAATGGCGGCGGGGAGTTTTGCATCGATTCCGCTGCGTCGCTACAATGCGCTCCCAACACGCCCCTGCCTCGCAAGACTTCTGCCTCGCAAGCCTTCGCCGGTCTCGCATGATCTCGACCCTCCTCGCGCCGAAATTCCTCGTCCTCTACACCTTCCTGGCATCGACGCTGTTCGTCCACTTCCGTGGTCGCGAGCGGCTCCGCTTCGCGCGCCAGCTGACCGACCACTCGACCTTCCTCGCGCCGATCAACTGCCTCCTCTACGCATTCTCCGGCGTGCCCAACCGGCCGTTTCTCGACGAGGCGCGCCTGCCCGAGCTCGCCGCGATCCGCGACAACTGGGAGACCATCCGCGACGAGGCGGTCGCGCTCTATACCGCCGGGCAGATCAAGAAGGCCGACGGCGGCTACGACGACCTCGCCTTCAACTCGTTCTTCAAGCGCGGCTGGACCCGGTTCTATCTCAAGTGGTACGGCGACTATCTGCCCTCGGCCTGCGCACAATGCCCGCGGACGGTCGCGATCCTCGACAAGATCCCGACCATGCACGCGGCCTTGTTCGCCGTCCTGCCGCCCGGCGGCTCGCTCGTCGCCCATCGCGATCCGTTCGCGGGCAGCCTCCGCTACCATCTCGGGCTGGTGACGCCGAACGACGACCGCTGCCGCATCTATATCGACGGCGAGCCTTATAGCTGGCGTGACGGCCGGGGGGTCTTGTTCGACGAGACCTTTGTCCATCGCGCGATCAACGAGACCGACTCGCACCGCATCATCCTGTTCTGCGATGTCGAGCGACCGATGCGGAACCGCGTGGCGCGCGCGGTCAACCGCTTCCTCTGCCACCACGTGGTCAAGGTGAGCCAGACCCGGAACGAGGACGGCGAGACAGTGGGCGCGCTCAACCGCGCGTTCCGCTACGTCTACCGCGTTCGGCTCGCCGCCAAGGAGTTCAAGCGCTACAACCGCAAGGCCTATTACGCGGTCAAGTACGTCACGATCGCGGGTGTTCTCGCCTGGATCTTCGTCTGAGGGTCACGCCGCGGCGGACGGGCGCCACGCGGAAGCGGGGACGAAGCGGCAGCCGCGCTCGTCGATCGTCGCGACCTGCACCGGCCGGTTCGCGCCATCGACGATCGCGACCCGGTAGCCACCCGGTGCGATGCGGTGCGCCGAGCCGATGCGATGATCGTCCCAGCCATACCAGCGGAGCCGCGTCTCGACCCTACGCCGCGCGGCATCGGGCGAATCCGCCATCGGCGCGGCGACAGCCGCGGACTCGAACGGACGCAGCGTTTCAATCGTCATCGCCTTGGCCCTCCCTCCGGCTTGGAGCCCTACCGCCGAATTAGGGCGGAGAATCCAGACGTCTAGAGGGCCGCGATGCTCAGCGCGGCGGCGGCACGATCTCGTTGGCGGCACGGTGCGGCTCGATGCGGACGACATGCGCGGCGAACACGACGATGCGCCGGACCGCCATCTCCTTGGTGCTGCCGTCCGGCGCGCGCGAGGTCGCGTACTGCCAGGCGCCGAGATGGCGCCGCGCATCGAGCGCCTTCGCCACCATCTCGACCGGGACACCGGCGCCCTAGGCCGTCATCTCGTCGGCGGTGACGCCGATGATGGTCTCGTCCTTGACGGTCACGACCTTGAACAGGCTCACCGGGTCGGCCGCGTACGCGACCGCGCCCGTGACCACCATCCAGAGTGCAACGGCGATGCCGACGAATCGGGTCATTCCCTTCTCCGCTCCTGCGTCAGATCCTCTTGGCCGCGCGCGTCTCGCGCATCTCGCACCGGGTCGAATAGGTCGTGCCCGTGAAGATCAGCGCCGCGCCGATCCAGGTCCACGGATCGGTGACCTGGCCGAATAACACATAGCCGAGCGCAGCGACGAAGGGCAGTCGGACGAAGAGGACCGGCCCGACCAGCGTCGCCTCGGCGAGGCCATAGGCGCGGGTCAGCGACCACTGTGCGGCAAACGCGACGACCCCGAAGGCGAACAATATCGGCCAATCCGCGAGCGGCGGCATCGACCATGTAGGCGCCGCGAGGCCGACCGAGATCGGGAACTGGAACACATAGCCGTAGAACATCAGCGCGGTCGTCCCGTGGGTGCGGGCGAGATAGCGCGATGTCGCATCGCCGGCGCCATAGAGCGCGGCGGCGGCGAGCGCGACCAGCATGCCGAGCGAGAACGCGGCGAAGCCCGGCCGGATGATGACGAGCGCGCCGATGAACCCGGTCGCGACCGCGAGCCAGCGATGCCAGCGCGGCCGCTCGCCGAGGAACAGCACCGCGAACACGCCGAGCCAGATCGGCAGCGTGAACTGGAGCGCCATCGAATCGGCAAGCGTGATCAGCGTCACCGAATGATAGGACGCCCACATCGCGGCGTAGATCAGCGCCGCGCGGAGGACATGCGTCCAGAGCTGCCGCTCGGGCAGGAGGCCGAGGCCCGCGCTCCAGATCGTCGGCGCCATGAACAGGAGGCCGAGAACCTGGCGGATCAGGACGATCTCGTAGGTCGAATAGAAGTCCGACAGATAGCGGACGAAGGCGATCGAGCCGGCGAAGAAGAACGCGGCCGTCAGCATCCAGGCGACGCCGAGGGCGGGCTTGTGGATGCCGGTGCCGGCGGCGGGCGCGCTCATGGCGGTGACGGGGGGACAACGCGACGCCCCGCGGCCCGGACGGGGACTGCGGGGCGCGCGCGCTATCCGATCGCGTCAGGCGGCGATCTTGGCGCTTTCCTTGGGCAGGAGGTCATAGGGCTTCTTGAAGCCCTTGAGCCCCTCGACGCGGCGCATCCAGGCCTGGACATTGGGCCGGCTGGAGAGATCGATCTTGGCCTCGTCGGCGAACCAGCAGGGGCTGTAGCACGCGACATCGCCGATCGTCGGCTCGGCGCCCATCACGAATTGGTTCCGCTCGAGGTGGGCATCGAGCGTCTTGGTCGCCGCGCCCGCCTGTTTCTGGAAGAGCTCGGCGGTCGCCGGATCGGCCTTGAACATGCCGCGCACGATGGCGCGCGAGCGAAAGATCGGCGGCGACAGCGCATCGGCGTCCCAGAACAGCCACTCGTGGACGTGGGCGCGGCCGGCGAGGTCCTTGCCGGTGAGCTTGCCGGTCACCTGCGCGATATATTCGAGGATCGCGCCCGACTGGCAGAGGGTCACCGCGCCGTGCTGCAGCGCCGGCACCTGGCCGTAGCGGTTGATCTTGAGGTAGTCGGGGCTCTTGTGCTCGCCGCCGGCGAGATTGACGTGGCGGTAGTCGAACGACTGCCCGGAAAGGGCGAGCGTGAGGCCGACCTTGTAGGTCGGGCCTGAGAGGAACACCCCGTGGAGCGTGAATGTGTCAGCCATGGTCCTGGATCCCGTCTGTTGTTCGATGGCGACTCTTAAGCTGGGCGCGGGACCCTGTAAAGGAAGCGCCATGGGGGGGGAGCGCCCTTGGGCCTTCCGGCACCGTTGCGACACGGCTTCGTGACCGGTCGCTACCAGCCGAGACGGGTGCGGAGCCGGACGATGCCCGGGAAGTCGCGTCGGATCCGGTCGGCGAGAAGATGGCGCAGCCGGCGCGCGCCGGCGAGCACGGCGACCGCGATCCGACCGTCTGCGCGCCGGCGGCCGATCAGGACCGATCGGAGCTCGCGCCGCTCGCGCCACAGATGGTCGATCATCGCGTGGTCGGCGGCGGCGCAGGAATCGGCCCATGCCGCGATGCGGTCGTCGAGGACGCGGCGGAGAAAGCGGAGCTCGAGAAGGACGCCGGGCGAGGATCGGGCATGGGCCTCGTCGTGGGCGATTTTGAACGTGAACAGGCCGTTGCCGCCGCGGAAGCTCAACAACATCGCGATCGGCCTGCCGTCGAGGCGGAGCGCGACCAGATCGAGCTGGTCGCGCCGCGCCGCCGCGGCGACGACCTCCTCGATATAGGCGCGGTCGTTCGGGTCGGCGGCGAGCGCGGTGCCGGCGCGGCCCTTCCAGCCGGCGCCCTCGAGCGCGAGGAACTCGGCGAGCCACGGCTCGTGCGGCGCCGGCCTCCGCCAGGCATCGAAGACGAGCGCGCCCGCCTCGCCGAGACGCTTCTCCTGGCGGCGGAGCTCCTTCCGCTTCTTGCCCGAGAGCGATCCCTTCAGATAGGCATCGGCGCGCTCGGGCGAGGCGAGGAAGGCGCGCGCGATGCGGCGGGTGTTGGCTGCGGGCTGACCGCGCGCCGCGATCGCGTCATCGAGCGCGCGGTCGAACGGCCCTTGGGCCGTGAAATCGTCGAGCGCGAGCAGACGATCCGGTCCCGCCTCGAGCGCATCGAGGAGCGCCGCGACGACGACCGCCTCGGCGCCGGCCGCGACCAGCGGTGTCGAGAGGACGCAGTAAATGGGTGCGAACAATGCCGCGCGCACGAACGGCCCGAGCCGTCGGCGGACCAGCGGAACCATGCCGACGATCTCGCCGGCCTCGCGCACCAGAAGGACGCGGACATCCGCGCCGCCGCCATAGCGCCGCCACGCCGGGATCAGCATCCACGGCTCGTGGAACACGTTGGGCTCGCCGGCGTCGCGGACGAGGCCGCCGATCTCGTGGGCGATGGCGGCGAGCGCGTCCGGTGTGTCGACCCAAGCGATCGCGACCGGCCCGCGCGGCCGCGCGACGACACTTCGCTGGGTCATCGGTCCGGACATGGCCCGGCCATGATACACGCCGGCCCGGTTCCGATTTGATGAAGCCGGGTCGTTGCCGAAGCGATGCGGGTACGCGAGAATGAGGCAAAGAGCGGCCTGCGGCCGCGGGGTGGGGGGATCGGGTGGTGCGACATTTGCTGATGATGGGTGGTGCGGTCGCGCTGGTCGTCGTGCTGGCGCTCGCGGGCTGTGCCGGCGACGTGCGGACCACGACCGGCACGGTCCAGCCGGGCCAGGACTTCGTCCATGTGCGGGCCGGCGCCCGCGACGAGGCCGACCGCCTCGCCCAGCGTGAATGCGGCCGGCTCGGCATGAACGCGGTCTTCCGCACCCAGGGCGAGGCCCGCGTCGGCCGCGACGATCCGGACGTCTATAACTACCAGTGCATCCGCTGATCGTGACGCTCCGCCGCCGCGGCCGGATTGGTTAAGGCCGATCACGCCGTCGTTCTTTGACAAATTTTCGACGGATGTGAATGATCCTGCCGCCGTCGCCCCGGCTGCGGGCGGGGCGTGTGTGCCGGGTGCGTCATGAGTTTCGCGTTCGACGAAGCCTTCTATCTCGCCAGGAACCCCGATGTCGCCGCCGCGCTCGGGGCCGGCGCCGGGTCGAGCGCGCTCAACCACTTCCTCCTGTTCGGCTCCCGCGAGGGTCGCGCACCGAGCGCGATCGCCGCCGATGCGCTCGTCGGTTTCGACGAGTTCTACTATCTCGAGGCGAACCCCGATGTCGCCGTCGCGGTGCGCAACGGCGCGATCGGCTCGGGCCTCCAGCATTATCTCCTCTATGGCGGGCGTGAGGGGCGCGATCTCCACGAGCGCTTCGACGAGACCGCCTACCGCACCGACAACCCCGACGTCGCCTCGGCGATCAATCTCGGCTTCGTCGGCAGCAGCGCCGAGCACTATTTCGGCTATGGCCGCTACGAGGGTCGGCTCGCCAAGCTCGTCGGCTCCGACCAACAGGGCCCCAATGTCGATCGCATCTTTGTCGGCGGCGACGGCCGCGAGACGATCGAGGCCGGCAACGGCAAGACCGTGCTCTTCGCCCGCGGCGACAACGACATGATCATCGGCGGGCCGACCGACGACCGTCTCTATGGCGGCATCGGCAACGACACGATCTCGGGCGGCGCCGGCAACGATCGCATCTTCGGCGTGCCCGGCGGCGACACGATGACCGGCGGGCCGGGCGCCGATGTGTTCTCGTTCGATGGTCGGCCCGGCGCCAACGGCGCGGTGTTCGGCGCGATCGACGTCATCACCGATTTCGACACCCGCGAGGACAAGCTCGAGTTCGCCTACGTCACCGAGGTGAAATTGCGCAGCCAGATCGCCGCCGAGGTCGGGCTCAACTTCGTCAAGCCGCCGGCCGACCCGGTCGCGCGCACGCTCGCGATCGCCGACTTCCTCGCCGATACGAACCGCACCGACAACGCCGTCGTCTTCGGCGACTTCGAGGGCGACACCTACGTGCTGTTCGAGCGCGTCGGGTTCCGCACGACGTTCGATTCCTCGACCGGGATCATCGTCAAGCTGGTCGGCGTCGGCGGCGATTTCGACTTCGACACCAACCTGGTCGCGACCTTCGCGGGCTAGGCCTCACGCGCGGCCTGCCGCCGCGATCGCGGCGCGGAGCCGGCGCGGGTTGACCGGCGTCTCGGTGACCTCGATCCCGAGCGGGCGGAGCGCGTCGTTGATCGCGTTGACGATGGCGGCCGGCGGGCCGATCGCGCCGCCCTCGCCGAGACCCTTGACGCCGAACTCGGTATAGGGCGAGGGCGTGTGCATGTGGAGGATGCGGATGTCGGGCACCTCGGTGGTGCCGGGCAGCGTGTAGTCGGCGAGCGTGGTGGCGAGCGGCTGGCCATTCGCGTCGTAGGGCATCTCCTCGTAGAGCGCGGTGCCGATCCCCTGCGCCGCGCCGCCGAACACCTGGCCCTCGACGACCATCGGGTTGACCAGCGTACCGCCGTCCTCGACCACGACATAGTCGAGGATCTCGACCGCCCCGGTCGCCGGATCGACCGCGACGACCGCGGCATGCGCGGCATAGGAGAACGTCCCCTGGTCGTTCCGCGGCTTGTAGCCGGCGGTCACCTCGAGCCCGCCCTGGTCGACGCCGGCCGGCAGGTTCTGCGGCCGGAGATACCAGGTCCGCGCGATCTCGGTGAGCGGGACCGACCCCGCGCCGGCGACCACCGCGCCGCCCTCGAGCCGCGCCTCGTCGAGCGGCGCCTGGAGGAGGTGGGCGCCGATCCGCCGCGCGCGCTCGGCGATGATCCTGCACGCGCTCGCCACCGCGCCGCCCGCCATCACCATGCTGCGCGAGCCCCAGGTGCCGGTCGAGTAGGGGCTGAGCGCGGTGTCGCCGTGGACGATGTGGATGCGCGCGGGGTCGATCCCGAGGACCGCGCTCGCGACCTGGGCGAGCGTCGTCTCCATGCTCTGGCCGTGCGACTGCACGCCGACCCGGACCTCGAGCCCGCCGTCGGGCGTGAGCCGCGCCCAGGCCTGCTCGTGGCCCGGCACCATCGGGATGCCCCAGCCGTAATAGACCGCGGTGCCGTGCGCGGCCTGCTCGGTGAAGATCGAGACGCCTAGCCCGATGCGCCGGCCGTCCGGCTCGCCCCGCTTCTGGCGCGCGCGCACCGCATCGAGGCCGATCGCGTCCACCGCCTTCCGGAGCGCCGTCGGGTAGTCGCCGGAATCGAAGTGCTTCTTGGTGATATTGTCGAACGGCATCTGCTCGGGGCGCACCAGATTGGCGAGCCGCACCGCGTAGGGCTCGCGCCCGACCGCGTGCGCGATCGCATCGATCATGAACTCCATCGCGAAGCAGACCCCGGCGCGCGCGACGCCGCGATAGGGCACGATCGGCGGCTTGTTGGTCGCGACCGAGAACGTCCGGCAGCGATAGCCCTTGAAGTCGTAGGGGCCGGGCAGGATCGAGCCGACCTGCGCCGCCTCGAGACAGGCCGAGAACGGATAGATCGAGTAGGCGCCTGCATCGACGGAGGCCTCGCAATCGAGCGCGAGAAGCCGGCCTTCGGCATCGGCGTAGGCGGTGAGCGCGTAATGGTGCTCGCGCGCATTGGCCGCGGCGAGGAGGTGCTCGCGCCGGTCCTCGAGATAGCGGATCGGCCGGCCGAGCCGCATCGCCGCCCAGCTGATGCAGACCTCCTCCGGCTGCAGGAGCCCCTTCCAGCCGAAGCCGCCACCGACATCGGGCGCGACCACGCGGACCCGGGCCTCGTCGAGCCCGAGCACGCCGGCGAGACCGGTGCGCACGATGTGCGGCATCTGGGTCGCGGTCTGGAGCACGAGCTGGCCGAGACGGCCGTCCCATTCGGCGACCGCGCCCTTGCCCTCGAGCGGCGCCATGCATTGGCGCGCCATGCGGAGCGTCTTGCGGACGACGACGGCCGCCCCCGCGGCGCGCGCGGCGATGTCGCCGTCGACCAGCGTCTCGAGGAAGATGTTGTCGCCCCACGGCTCGTGGACGAGCGCCACACCCGGCCGGCGCGCATCGAGCATGTCGGTGAGCGGCGGCAATTCGTCGAGCTCGAGCGTGACCTTTGCCGCGAGATCCTCGGCCTCGGCGCGGGTCGCGGCGAGGCACATCGCGACCGGCTCGCCGGTGAAGCGGATCTTGTCGGCGGCGAGCGCCGGCTGCTCGGAGACCTTGAAGCCGGGGAGCCCGGAGACAGCGCGGATCGCCTTCACGCCGGTCATGTCGGCGGCGATCGTCACCCGGTCGCGGATCTCGGCCGGGATCACGACCGCGCGGATGCGGGCATGCGCGACCGGGCTCCGCACGAAGGCCGCCTCCAGCATGCCGACGAGCGCGATGTCGCCGACGAACTTGCCGCGGCCGCGCATATAGCGGTCGTCCTCCTTGCGGAGGAGACGGGCGCCGATGATCGACGGGTTGGCCATGACGGGCTCCGGCTGCGGGACGCGCGATCCTAGAGCATGAGCCGGCCGGATTGAACCCGCCCGCGCCGGGGTTGGACAGGCGGCGCCGGCGCGCCGAAGATGGCCGATCGCCACGACGAAGGGGAACAAGCCGCCATGGCCGCCGACTATGTGTGCAACCAGGAGATCATCGAGGCCGCGTACCGCAACCTGTCGCGCAATGTGTGGGACTATCTGACCGGCGCGGCCGAATCGGAGACGACGCTCCGGCGCAACCGCGTCGCGCTCGACAGCCTCGCCTTCATGCCGCGCATCCTGCGCGACGTGATCCATGTCGACCCGTCGACCACCTTCCTCGGCCACAAGCTCCGCATCCCGGTGATGCTGGCGCCGATCGGCTCGATGCAGACGATCATTCCCGACGGCGCCGCTGCCCCCGCGCGCGCCGCGCACCAGTTCGGCACCATCAACTGGGTGTCCTCGGTATCCGAGCCCGCGCTCGAGGAGACCGCGCGCTCGACGCCCGCGCCCAAGGTGTTCCAGCTCTATGTCCGCGGCGACATGAAATGGATCGAGGCGCTCCTCGATCGCGTCAAGGCGGCGGGCTATGCCGCACTCTGCCTCACGGTCGATGCCGCCTATTACGGCATCCGCGAGCGCCAGCTCATGAACCGCTGGCTGCCGCCGAGCGTTCGCGCCGAGACCAACCGTCATCTCCAGGCCGGCCTCACCTGGGAGAGCATGGCCCACATCAAGCGCTATGCGGGTCTCCCGTTCATCCTGAAGGGCGTCGCGACCGCGGCCGATGCCCGGCTCGCGGTCGAGCACGGCGTCGACGTCGTCTATATCTCGAACCACGGCGGGCGCGAGCTCGACCATGGCCGCGGCACCATGCACATGCTGCCCGAGATCGCGACCGCGGTCGGCGGCCGGGCGCGGGTGGTCGTCGACGGCGGCATGCTCCGCGGCACCGACGTGATCAAGGCGCTCTGTCTCGGCGCCGATGCGGTCTGCATCGGCCGGCTGCAGGGCTGGGCGCTCGCGGCCGGCGGCGATGCGGCGGTGGTGCGCGCGCTCGAGATCCTCGAGAAGGAGATGATCAACGCCATGGGCCTGATCGGGGTGACCCGCATCGCCGAGCTCGGGCCCGACTATGTGTGCCAGACCGAGCCGGTCGGCGCCTGCCACGAGATGAGCACCTTCACCCACATGCCCGGCGGGCGGCTCGCCTGAGTACCGGTTGACCGGCGGCGGCCGCAATGTCCTGATCGCCGCTTCGCCGCGCGAGGAGACCAAGAGCGATGACGAACGGGCCGAAGAACCACCCCACCAACCCGCAGGAGGTCCCGGTTAACCTGCCGGCCAACCGGACCGAGCCGGAATACGCCTCCGACGCGATGGTCGATCTCCTGAACGGCCTCGGCTTCGACTACGTGTTCCTGCTGCCCGGCTCGACGTTCCGCGGGCTCCACGATTCGCTGGTCAATTACGGGCGGAACCACCGGCCGAAGATCATCCTCGCGACGCACGAGGGCGCGGCGGTCGCGATGGCGCACGGCTATGCCAAGGCCTCGGGCCGGCCGGCGCTCTGCGTGCTGCACGATCTGGTCGGGCTGATGCACGGCTCGATGATGATCTACAACATCTGGTGCGACCGGGCACCGGTCGTCGTGCTCGGCGGCGCCGGCCCGATCGACCCGGCCGAGCGGCGCTATATCGACTGGGTGCACTCGGCCTCGACCCAGAGCGACATCGTCAAGCCGTGGGTGAAGTGGACCGACGAGCCGCCGACCGCGGCGGCGACGCTCGAATCGATCGCCCGCGCCCGGCGCATCGCGGCGAGCTATCCGCAGGGCCCGACCTATGTCTCGATCGACTGCTTTGTGCAGGAGGAGAAGGTCGGCCCCGATCTCCGCGTCCCCGACCTCGCCCATCCCCGCTACAGCCCCGCGCCCGCGGTCGCGCCCAACCCCGACGCGCTCGCCCGCACCGCCGATCTCCTCGTTGCGGCGCGCCAGCCCTTGATCTTCGGCGGCCGGTTCACGATCCGCCGCGAGACCGGCGGCCCGCTCGCCGCCCTCGTCGAGCGGACCGGCGCCGCCTACCAGGACGACCGCTCCTATGTCGGCCTGCCGACCGACCATCGCCAGAATCTCTCGGGCGATGCGAAGATCCTGGGCGAATCCGACATCGTCATCGCCTTCGACGTGCAGGACCTCAACAATCTCGTCGGCGCCTATTCGACCAAGCGGAGCCGCATCGCGGGCGAGGGCGGGGCGGTCACCCGCCCGACGATCGTCGACGTCTCGATGAACGAGTTCGCGACCAGCGCCTGGAGCGGCTATGGCGGGCCGATGCCGCCGGTCGATATCCAGCTCAATTGCGAACCCGCGCTCGGCCTCGCGCTCCTGTTGCGCGCCGTCGAGGACCGCATCGCGCGCGATCCCGGCGCGGCCGCACGCATCGCCGCGCGCATCGCCGCACTCGGCACCCGCCACGCGGCGCTCCGCGCCCAGCAGCGGAAGCGCTGGGAGGCGCAATGGGACCGGAGCCCCGTCATCGTGCCGCGTCTCGTCGCCGAGATGGCCGCCGCGCTCGACGGCCGCGACTACGTCATCACCGGCCGCGGCCTCAACTTCCCCGAGGGGCTGTGGTCGTTCGCCGGCGCCGGCCAGGTCCTAGGCGCGAGCGGCGGCGGCGGGGTTGGGTACGGCCCGGGCGCGACGGTCGGGGCGGCGCTGGCGCTGCGTGAGCAGGGCAAGCTCTGCGTGTCGCTGATGGGCGACGGCGACTTCGTCATGTACCCGGGGGCGCTGTGGACCGCGGTCCACTACCGGATTCCCTTGCTGATCGTGCTCAATAACAACGCGACCTGGGGTAACGACGAGCATCATCAGATAGAGATCGCGCATCATCGCGGCCGCCCGGCCGAGAACGCCTGGATCGGCCAGCGCATGCCCGACCCCGCGATAGACTTCGCGACGGTCGCGCGCGGCCACGGCGCCTGGGCGGAGGGCCCAATCGCTGACCCCAAGGACCTCCCAGGCGCGCTGCGCCGGGCCCTGGCCGAGGTGGATCAGGGAAAGGTCGCGGTCCTCGACGTGCGTACCGTCCCCCCGCTTGATCAGGGCTAGGCTCGCCCGCCAGCCGGTGTCGGGCGCCCGCGTCGCGGCGCAGGCGCCGACCGCCGGCACATGGAGGTCGCTGTCATGGCAGGGCGGCCGGCCGCGTGCCAAAGCACCCGACGCCGCGCGCTCGACCGGCGCCGGGCGGTAGAAGATGTGGCGGCCGATCTGCATGCCGAGGCCGACCGCTCCCATCCAGTGCGGCGCCACATAGGTCGCGTGATAGAAGAGCGCCCCGCCGGTCGGGTCCTAGGTCACACCCAGATAGACCGCGCGGGCGATGGCCCGGCTCCGCTCCCAGGCACGCGCCTCGAGCGGCCGGTCGGTCTGCCCGTCGCACCACCACGAGAACTGGCACTTGTGGCGGACCTTGTCGCCGCCCTGGCGGATCACGCCGCAGACCGAGCCGGCGAAGCGCCGATCGGCGACCAGGTTCATGACCACATGGGCGACGGCGAGCTTGCCGACATCGGGCTCGCTCCGGGACTCGAAATAGACGTTGAGGGCGAGGCATCGGATCTCGTCCTCGACGGCGACCCGAGCGTCCGCCGGCGCCACCGCGCCCGTCGCCATCGTCAGTCCAACCAGCACCGCTATCGCGGGCCAAGGGCGATAGGAAGTCATCCGTCCCTCGCTGCCTTGCCAAATCCCTAAAAGTTTAGGGACATTTAAGGCGAGGGACAATCAAATATATCGACAATTTATCCAAGCAGTAATAATTAATAATCGTGACGATTGAATACTAATTCTATTTATATTCAATTTCAATGTTTAATTGTATTCGCGTTCAATATGTTATGGACCCTCGATGACGAATCGGGGGGCACGAATGTTTCTTCCGATCCCGGTGAGACCGGCGGTAATATTATGGTTAACGTCGGAGAAAGGACGCGGCGCCCAGGCCCGGCAGGCCGCGCGCTATCCGTCAGCTACCGGGTGTCGGAGCGCCAGGCGCCGGCTGAGCATGCCCCGGCTGGGCGTGCCCCGGCTGGGCGTGCCAGGGCATCGGCGGGAACGCACCGGGCGCCGGGGCCGGCTCGGGCGTCGGCGTGACCGTGCCGGGGGA